>JABJIU010000068.1 GCA_018661145.1 Pseudomonadota bacterium
GCGTATATGGTCTGGTAACGGTCGTGGTCGACCCGACCTACAGGGCGCTCGATATACGGCGGCAACGGAATCTCACCTTCGCGGTGCAATAACGCCTCAATACTGTCGCCGTCACTGGACGCCACGACAAAGAACATACCCTCTCTGCCCAGTATCCGGAGTCGCGCCCCGCCCGCGGTCGTCAATTCAGTCCCTGCGCCCGGAGCCTTGCTGGCGCGGATCTGTACCAGAGCCTGTGTTTCGCCGCACAGTCTCTCAAGCAGGAGCTCGAATTTACCCCCAGTACCGGTCTTGCGCCCATGAAGACGCGCCGGCAGCACCTTTGTCTCATTGATGACGAGAAGATCAGTGGGGCCAAGGCGCGTTGCCAAGTCTGAGAATTTGCTGTCGATCAACGCTCCGCTCAAAGGCGGCACGATAAGTAGACGGCTCGCACTGCGCTTGTTTGCCGGTGACTGCGCGATCAGTTCCTCAGGCAGAACATAGGCATAGTCGTCGCTAGATTGCATCAGTGTCGAAATCACTACCGCGCTCCGTGGACCGCGGCTTAATCCAAAGATTCGATTCTATCGGCTGTGGTAATCCTACCCAACTGGGCCTCTCCGGCAATGCGTAGAGCCGCAAGCGCCTGCCCCCGGGCCAAAACGACCGAGGCTTCTGCCTGGCGCTTGGGGACTCGCCAAAAGGTTTCCAGTAGCTGAGCCGTATCTGCCGGATTCATCAGATGATAGCCATTGTTTTCGTAAAAACGGATTGCCCAACTGGCACCGGCCCACGTCCCCACGAGAATCGGGGCCGAGGCCTGACGATGAATCCAACGCAACAGGGTCCGACCCATGCCGCTCCGCTGGTGCTGAGGACTGACATAGGCATGCCGTATGAGTTCCACTCCCCCACGGACCTGGAAACCCATAACGGCAAGCAGTTCACCTTCCTGGTATATGCCCGAGAAAACTACTCCGTCCTCCAGTTCCTGGTGCAACTCCTTTACAGACATATAAGGCTCGTGCCAGCAGTCATCCGGAATTATCCCCCGGTAGATCTGAGCCGCCGCATTGATCACGGTACAGATCTCCCGGGCGTCGGTGACCCGGCCTACTTGGGACATTTCTAGCATCTCAGTCACTTTATTCCATATTAACAGGGGTTCTGTGAGTTTAGGATTTCCCATTATTTTCGAGAATTATTGTTGACAGTCGCTCTGGGTTCTCACATAATGTTTGTAATACAAACCGGTTTGCCTTGGGGAACACTATGCCGCCGGAAGAACTCGACGTCCGTAAAGCAATCGCCGATGTTGAACTGATACGCCGCGTACTGGATCAGGCAGAAAAAAGCAACTCTCCGGCGCAAACCCTGGGGCTCTTCGGCGTCACACTGACGGCGAACATCATCCTGCAAAGTATCGCCCTTGCGGGTGCGGTGCTTCTGCTGATCATCGACCTGTTGACCCACGGCGCTATTACCGAACTCCTGATGCTTGGCGCAACCCTTCCCGATATTCGCCTTCTTGGCATTGGTTTGATGGCAGGAATATTGATCGGCCTGGTAATCCTGCTGTACTTCGTGATCTGGCACGCTGCGCGTAACAGCAAAGAAGAATTCAATACTTACATCGTGCGCAACTTTCGCTACGCGCGTTTGCTTTCCTACTTGTCCGACCTGCTTTTAAAGTTTGCAGCAGTCGCCCTTGTCATGCTCGCCGGGCATCCCGATTGGATTCCTCCTCTATTGCTCGCCTTTACTGGCGACTATCTCGTTCAGGGCCGATTGTTTACCTTGCCGACGCGCTCCGCGGTAATCCTGGGTGCAATCTGTATCGCTATCGGGCTTTGTCAATTTCTCGCAGGTATCCAGACACTGTTGCTGCCCTTGGCTGTGTTTACCGCGGTTGCAGCCATTTCAACCGGGAGATTAATACGACTGAATCGCACCCAGGCGAACGGACCTATTTGACGCGGCGGCGGTCATGGCTTCGAGTGAGCTTCTCAATGTCCATCCGGCATTATTCGACCGGGCCCGCCTTGCCATCATGGCGCATCTTTCCCTCGCCAAAGGGGCCGTTGATTTCAACACCCTGATCGCAGAGTTGGAACTGACACGCGGAAACCTTTCGACACACATGAAAAAACTCGAACACGATGGCCTAGTGCGCATCAAGAAAGCTTTTATCGGACGCAAAACGCGAACCACCTATATCTGCACCAGTAAAGGAAAGAAGGCGATTCAGATTTATCTTTCGGCTGTGGAAACCGTTCTGAGATCCTCGTTATGAGACCGAGTGATCACACAGTCAAGCGAATTAAAGCAATGACCACCCGGGGATGGGTTAGCGGTGCACGGTGGCACCGATACGACGGGGGCAACCCCCAGGGTGCTCCTCCAGTGCCCCCGTCGGACCACCGACTCCTACGGGAAGTTTTAGCTGAAAAACTTAAGCGGTGTGCGGCGGCATCGTTACGGTGGAAGCCTTCCCTGTTTTCTCCTTCCTTCAACTTCCATCGGCCCGCCGCTTCTTTTATTGACCAGAACTCGGGGTGACCTCACCCCGAGTTCTGGCCTGCTTATCTAACTGGGTGGCTGATAGACGTCCAGCACAGCTTTTGCCTTTTTCATTCCTTCAACAGCGGTAGGCATATCAAGAAGCTTGGTGGTCCTACCGCCCTGAATCGCACCTGTGGCTGAGACCGCAAACGCAACAGCAGCCATAGAAGCATCATCAGGCATATCTGCAACCACGACAAGATCATCA
>JABJIU010000067.1 GCA_018661145.1 Pseudomonadota bacterium
ATGAATTTTGCCGAGGCCGATTATGTTATGACCAACACGCCTGGTATCTTGCGAGCGATGGGACAGATGATGACTGATCTCGGCGTGCGCATCGAGATCGAGGCGTTTGATACTGGGCATCTGTGGTTCGCCAAGCAACTCGTTAACGAGGGCATCATTCCGGCGCCTGTCATGATCCAGATGTGCATGGGCGTTCCCTGGGGCGCCCCCGATGATCTGAATACCTTCATGGCAATGATCAACAACGCGCCTGCCGACTGGACAGTTTCTGCATTTTCGATTGGGCGCAATGAAATGCCCTACGCAGCCGCAGCGGTGCTCGCTGGTGCGAATGTACGGGTGGGTCTTGAAGACAATTTGTGGCTGAAAAAAGGTGAATTGGCAACCAACGCCCAACTCGTCGAAAAAGCCGCCACGATTGTGACCAATATGGGTTGCACCCTGATGACCCCGGCAGAGGTACGCGACAAACTGCAGTTACAAAAGCGCATGCCGGTGGCAGCGTAAGGGAGCAATGAGATGAACAATATAAAGACGGCCGCCATTATCGGCGGCGGTGTCATTGGTGGTGGTTGGGCTGCACGCCTGATTGAAAACGGAATTGAGGTACGTGTTTTCGATCCGGCGGCCGATACCAAGGCAAAGTTCGACGCTGTACTGGCCAATGCGGACCGCGCTTACGCCAGTCTGACCAATGCACCCCGTGCGGCCAAAGCGGCAGTCTCTTGGCACGCCAGCGCAGCCGCCGCCGCTGAGGGTTCGCAGTTGATCATCGAATCGGTACCCGAGCGACCCGACATCAAGCGTGTGGTTTATGCCGAAATCGAAACTTCTGCTGCTTCCGATGCGATCATCACATCGTCAACCTCTGGCATCATGCCGAGTGAGTTACAGGCCGAGATGGTGCACCCGGAGCGGCTGATGGTGGCGCACCCGTTCAATCCGGTGTACCTGCTGCCGCTGGTAGAACTTGTGGCTGGCAACCAGACCGATACCAAATACATCGAATGGGGCAAAACGTTCTTTGCCGGCATCGGCATGCATCCGCTGCACTGCCGTGTGGAGATTGAAGGTTTTCTTTCGGATCGACTACAGGAGGCCCTGTGGCGGGAGGCGCTCTGGCTGCTTCACGACAAGGTGGCGACGGCGGATGAGATCGATACGGCGATTGCCTATGGCCCCGGGTTGCGCTGGGCACAGATGGGCACGATGCAAACATTTCATCTTGCTGGCGGGGAGGGGGGTATGCGGGCGATGTTGGCCATGTTCGGCCCGTGTCTGAAGTGGCCCTGGACCAAGTTAATGGATGTGCCTGAGTTGACCGACGATTTCGTCAATGAGGTCGGGGGTCAGTGCGAGCAACAGGCGGCAGGCTTGAGTCCGCGTGAGCTCGAACGGATCCGAGACGATAACCTGATCGCGATTCAGCGAGCACTCAAAGGCAATGACTGGGGCGCCGGTAAAACGTTGGCTCGATACGAGGCGCAGATGATGCAGGCCGCGAACGACGACTGAATCGCTAAGCTGCTCGTGGAGTCCGTTTCTATTTTAGGAAGATTTCCATGGATTCGGAACAATGATCCTGATCTAGAGCTGTGAAACAGACATACTGCATAAACGAACTTGCCCAAGATGGTTTCGGTATTCGCCTTGAGTTCGCGAGTGGTGATCTTGAAGATGTGCTCGCTATTTGTTCTGCTAATGCAGATGTGATCCTCAGTCGTTTTTACGCCGCACGCGGGCTGATGCTGATCGAGGGAATGCACGGTGTGTTCAAGCACCCCCGAGCACTGGTTGAACTGAGTCGATTATTTGGCTCTGAGGTTGAAAACTATCATCAGACTCTGACCAGCCCAAGATTTTTCCACGACTCCGAAGAAGAGATACTCATCCTTTCAAACGAGCCGCCCTGTAATCACCCGCCGCCGCCGCGCAGTCACGATGATGGGCTTAAGGTCCAATTCCCACATCAGGTTAACTGGCACAGTGATCAAAGTTACCGGCGTCCGCCTCCCGACATTACGTTGTTGCTGGCCGTGCGGACGCCGCCGCCCGATCAGGGACAGACTCTGGTTGCAGATTGCACTTCGGCCTGCGCCGCTCTCAAGCCGGAAACCCGGGAACGTCTGCGCCATCTCAACGGAATTCACGCGCCAAGCTGGGTTGGACGTTCTCGGGAAGCGGTGGAAAAGGGTGAGCCCATTCTGGATCTATTACCGCATCAGCTCCCACAGCGGCATCCTATCGTGCGCCGGCATCCAGTCAGCGGTGAGGAATCGCTGTTCGTTTGCGAGGAAAAACAGATGGATTTCGTTGATGGCCCGGTTGTCGAACTGGAGACAGGGCTGGATGGAGAAGGCGCCAGACTCATCCGTGAACTGCTCGCGCACAGCACTCAAGAGAAATTTGTTTACAGCCACCAGTGGCAGGTTGGCGATTTATTGATCACCGATAATCGCAATCTCTTGCATTGCGCTACCTGGTATGACGCGGATTCTTATTCACGCCTGATGTGGCGCACGACGGTGCTGGGTAATCCGGGCCATGAATATGCGGGGGAGAAAAAGTCCTGGATTCCCGAGGATGGCAGCAAGATCATGGCCGGGATGGACCACGCCTGAAAGCCAGCATGATCCTGCTGACTCAGCAGTGCATCATGATTCCCTCGGAGACTTTACTCTCCCGGGGTTATCGTTCGGCCGGATTACTCGCTCGGAGGCGTGAACTCGACTTTTTTCACCATGGCTCTCATGGCGTCAATATCGACCGCTTCCAAGGTAATCGGATTGCTGACAGTTCCACTGGCCTTCGCTTTAAGAGTCATCGCGGCAATCTGTTCGAACGAGTCTGCGTCAGAGATCACATAAAAGTCATATACGCCACGAGTTAGGGAGTAGTCGACTAATGTTGCGCCGACGCTTTGGTGCATAACTTCCATGACGGCCTTTCGATCTGAGTCGCCGTCGATGAGTCCAGCTGTTCCTTCATTGGTGTAGGTGGCTAAAGTAATAAATCTGGGCATGACGATTCCTTTTGATGTAGTCTCTTTCGGATAGGAGAGTTTAATTTAGCATAGCAGTGTGACATGTTAGCCACGCTCGGTGCTATGCCTAATCCTGCGTATTCAGACACTCCATACCCAGTTACCGCTGGCTCCGGAAAAATAATCCACCCTCATACATAGGAGACTCCAAATGCCTTTGATTCAGGTACAGATGTTCGCGGGCCGAACACCCCAACAGAAACGAGATCTGGTTCGTGCATTAACCGATGCGTTTGTCGAAACCGCTGGTAGCACCCCGGATGCAGTAGACATAATACTGACCGATGTTGAACAATCTGACTGGGCTCAAGGAGGAGAGCTGTTCTCCGAAAAACAATCAAAGTGAATGATTCCGCTTCTCCGGTGTCTCGTGCCTAGCCGTTTCTCATCGCCATATAGGTTCTCGTAGCCACATGACACCTTTTGAACCATTCAAAGTAAGAATCTCTGACGAAACGATTGACGCGATAAGAAGGCGGGTGGCTTCATTCCCGTGGCATGAAATGCCAGACGATGGAGGGTGGGACTACGGCACAAATCTGGACTACTTGAGAGAGTTTTGTGACTACTGGGTCACAGAATTTGATTGGCGAAAGCAAGAGAAGCGAATAAATCGGTTTGATAACTTCGTAGCTCCAGTCGATGGGATCGACATCCATTTTATCCTCGAGAAAGGAAGCGGATCTTGTCCTAAGCCTCTCATAATCTCTCATGGATGGCCGGGCACCATCGTTGAGTTTCTCGACTTTATTGATCTGCTGGCCCATCCGGAAAATCATGGCGGGTCGGTGGAAGATGCTTTTGACGTCGTTGCACCCTCTCTGCCTGGGTTCGGGTTCTCAGGTCGCCCCCCTCGACCCTATGGCCCCCGAAAAATGGCGAGCATCTTCAATAGCCTAATGACTGATGTCTTGGGGTATGACCGTTACATCGCCCAGGGTGGAGATTGGGGCGGCGCGATTTCAAGCTGGTTGGGCTATGAGCACGCCCCCTCGTGCGCTGCCATTCATATCAACATCTTGACGATGCGGCATAAAGACGGGCCACAGGGAACAGAAGAAATATCGTGGGCAGAGCAATTTGAAAAAGACCAGATTGCTCAAAACGGCTATCGCACTCAGCAGGCAACCAAACCTCAGACCTTAAGCTACGCCATGATGGATAGTCCGGTCGGCCTGGCCGCGTGGATCCTGGAGAAAATGCATGGCTGGTCTGATCTGACACAGCGTGAATTAGAAAGCGTATACACCAAGGATCAGTTATTGACGAATATCATGGTTTACATCGTTACGGGAACCTTCAACACTGCATCCTGGATTTATTACGGACGCCGTGAAGAGGGGGGGAGAATCTTATCGCCAGAGGGGAAGAGGGTGGAAGTGCCGACCGGCTGCGCACTGTTTCCAGAAGAACTTCTGGCGTGGCCGCCACGAAGTTACGTCGATCGAATTTACAACGTGACGCATTGGACGAAGATGTCGCGCGGTGGACACTTTGCAGCGATGGAAGAGCCAGACCTGCTAGTAAAAGATATTCGTACTTTCGCGCGCAACCTGTGATATTCCAAAGACCCGTAACAACTATCAAAACAAGAACCTTCTTTATTGCCACTGCATCAAATCGTCCGCAGACTCGACTTGTCCGGTCGGTTACTGACGAGTTAGTGTCGGTAGTGGAGTAGAACCTAGACCGCGGGCGCTGGACCCTTGCGGCAGATAGCTAACCTTTAACTGACAGGCTACAACAATGAGCAGTAACCGGAAAGAACCCGAGGTCCAGACGATATGAATAGCGGCATGATGAGCGTTGAACAACTGACACAAGCTGTTGAGGCGGGCAGTATCGATACGGTATTGGCCTGCCAGGTCGACATGCAGGGCCGTTTGATGGGTAAGCGTTTTCAGGCCGAATTCTTTCTTGAAAGCGCCATTGATGAAACCCATAGTTGCAATTACTTGCAGGCCACGGACATGGAAATGGAAACCGTGGAGGGCTACAAGGCCACCAGTTGGGAAGCGGGTTACGGCGACTACATCATGAAACCTGATCTCGCGACCTTGCGCAGACTGCCCTGGCTGGAAGGAACGGCGCTAGTACTTTGCGACGTTCTTGATCATCACACCCATGAAGAAGTGTCCCATTCGCCCCGAGCTGTGCTGAGAAAGCAGGTACGACGTTTGGCAGATGTGGGTCTCAAGGCCTTCATGGCAACCGAACTTGAGTTTTACCTGTTCGATGACAGCTTTCAATCCGCCCACAGGAGCGGCTACCGAGGCTTGACGACTGCCAGTCATTACAACGAGGACTATCACATCTTCCAGACCACCAAGGAAGAAGAAGTCATGCGGTCCATCCGCATTGGTCTGCAGGGCGCTGGAGTGCCGGTCGAGAACAGTAAGGGCGAGGCCTGTGCCGGTCAGGAGGAGATCAACGTTCGCTATGCCGAAGCGCTGGAGATGGCGGATCGGCACGTAATCGTGAAGAACGCCTGCAAGGAGATAGCCTGGCAGAAGGGTCGTTCGGTGACCTTTATGGCCAAGTGGGACTACGATCACGCGGGCAATTCGAGCCATATACATCAATCGCTCAGGAGTCTCGATGGTGGACCCGTGTTCCACGACCCCGACTCAGCGCATGGTATGTCGGAAGCCATGCGCCAGTATCTTGCCGGGCTGCTTGGTCACGCTGATGAAATTACCTATTTTTTGGCACCGAACATTAACTCCTACAAGCGATTTCAAGCGGGCACCTTTGCGCCCACCAAAGCGGTCTGGAGTCTTGATAACCGCACCGCCGGTTACCGTGTGTGCGCCGCCGACACGGAAAATGTGCGGATCGAATGCCGGGTCGGTGGGGCGGACCTTAATCCTTACCTCGCTTTAGCGTCACAAATCGCTGCTGGGCTGGACGGCATAGAAAACAAAGCAACTCTTGAAAGTGAATTTGTCGGTGATGCTTACGGTGGTCAGGGCCGCTATATTCCCACCACCCTGCGGGACGCAACCCGGGCACTAGACGAGTCGGCACTGCTTCGCTGCGCCTTTGGCGATGATGTCGTCGATCACTATGTGCATGCAGCACGCTATGAACAATTCGAATACGACCGACGGGTGACGGATTGGGAGATATTCCGCGGCTTCGAGCGGGCCTGAACAAGCCGGAGCAGCTATGTCTCTCTCCTTTGACCCTGATCTCATCGAGATGCCGATTGGCCACCACATTGGCGGCGCTTTTGTTGCCGCGCAAGGTGAAGTGCCGATCCATCGTCCGTCCGATAATGTAGCGTTTGCGGACTGCCCAGCGGCCGATGTCGATGTGGTCGACAGGGCGGTTCAGGCAGCAAAGGCTGCTTTGCGCCAATCCCAATGGGGAGGCTGCCAGCCCCGCGACCGCACTCGCGCCCTGCAGCGCTGGGCCGATTTGATCGAAGCCGATGCCAAGGTTCTGGGGCAGCTTGAGTCAGTGCCATCCACTCGCCCAATCGCACAGATCAAAAATGGGGATATCGCGGTGACCGCGGAACAGATTCGGTTCTTTGCGGAAATGGCGGACAAAGAGGGAAGTCTTTTGGCCCCAACCCGTGATGATCAAATGGGTTGGGTCGCAAGTGAGCCCTACGGCGTTGTCGGTGCGATTACTCCCTGGAATTTCCCGATCTCCATGGCGGGCTGGAAACTCGCCCCGGCTCTGGCTGCTGGCAATGCGGTAGTCTTGAAGCCGTCTGAGATGACGCCGTTTTCGGCGCTACGCATGGCCGAGTTGGCGGTTAAGGCTGGCATCCCAGAGGGACTCATCAATATTGTCCAAGGCAATGGGGCGACAACCGGCAACGCGCTGACGGGTCATCCAGAGGTTGCCAAACTGTCGTTTACCGGATCGACTGTTGCAGGGCAGGCGATCATGGGCAATATCGCTCGCACGGGCATGAAACCCATGACCTTGGAGCTTGGCGGAAAGAGCCCGCAGGTTGTCTTTGCAGATGCGGATCTGGAAATGACTGCGCAAGCTATCGCGACCAGTATTCTCGCCAATTCCGGACAGGCATGCGTGGCGGGCAGTCGTGTGATTGTCGCGGCAGAATTGGCCGAAGCATTGGCGGCCCAATTACAAGTCTTGTTGGCCAACATCAACCCTGGGCCTACATGGGATGGAACCACCACCTATGGTCCGATCATTTCTGAAAAACAACTGAAACGAGTCGATAGTCTTGTTCAGGAATCGATCGCGGTCGGAGCCACCGTGCTTTGTGGCGGGAACCGGCTCGATCGCCCAGGGTGCTTCTATATGCCCACGATTCTCACCGATGTATCCGATAAGTCGCCGGCCGTGACTGAAGAGATCTTTGGTCCGGTGCTTACGGTCCAGACATTTCTGAGCGAGGAAGAAGCGCTACAACTCGCAGACCATGCGACCTATGGTTTGGCAGCCGGCGTCTTTACCCGAGATCTGTCGCGGGCGCTTCGGGTAGTTAATGAGCTTGAAGCGGGCACCGTTTGGGTCAATCGTTACGGTCGTTCGCGCGATCACATTTTGCCGACAGGGGGCTATAAATCCTCCGGCATTGGCAAGGATCTTGGACGCGAAGCCTATCATGCTAACCGACGCTCTAAGAGTGTATTAATCGATCTTTGAGGACATCATGACAGCCCATAAAATTGCAGTTATCCCCGGTGACGGTATCGGTGTCGCAGTAACCGAATCGGCTCTGGAGGTGGCGACTGTTGTGCTTCCGGGTAGTCGGTTTGAAGCGACTACGATGCCGTGGTCTTGTGACTATTACCTTGAGACCGGTCGCATGATGCCGGAAAATGGTATCGAGATCTTGCGTGGTTTCGATGCGATCTTCCTGGGTGCTGTGGGCTGGCCAGCCAAAGTGCCTGATGCGGTGTCGTTGCACGGTTTGTTGCTGCCAATTCGTAAGGCCTTTGTTCAATATGCCAATATCCGACCCCATCGTTTGCTGCCGGGAGTCGAAGGTCCGTTGCGTACATCGGATTTCGATATTCTGTGTATCCGTGAAAATACCGAAGGCGAATATTCGGGAGCAGGCGGGCGTGTGCATCGCGGTACTGCAGATGAGGTGGCAGTTGAAACGGCCGTCTTTACCCGCACGGGTGTTGAACGCATTCTACGGTTTGGCTTTGAGCAGGCGCGTCAACGCTCTGGCCGACTGGCCTCGGTGACTAAATCAAATGCACAGCAGTATTCGATGGTTTTTTGGGATGAAGTGACGCAGGAGTTGGCTGCTGAGTATCCCGAAGTAAATGTGACGCCGTATCATGTAGATGCAATCTGCGCGCGTATGGTTATGGCACCTGAAACCCTAGATGTAATTGTCGCCTCCAACCTTTTTGGTGACATCCTGACTGATTTGGGCGCCGCTATTCAAGGCGGGCTCGGTTTTGCGGCATCGGCCAATATTAATCCTACTGGCAACGCGCCATCTATGTTTGAGCCGGTACATGGCTCGGCTCCTGATATTGCCGATCAGGGGATGGCCAATCCAATTGCAGCTATCTGGTCTCTGGCCATGATGCTCGAACACCTGGGCGAAACAGAGGCTGCCAAACAGGTGATGGCGGCGGTGGAGGGGACTACCGCCAGTGGCGTCGGCTGCGTGTCCGGGGCGCAGAGCACGAACGAGATAACCCAGGCGATTTTGGCGGCTTTGGGATGAACGGCTAAGCAACTTCGTTACACCTTCCGTGCTCATTAGTTTAAATGGTGTTAAAGAGAACCTATCGGAGCTTGTCTAACATTTTGTAGTAAGTACCCACCAAGGGTAAAAACCAGGGTTTGCCGAAGTGTCCGGCCACAGCGTCCCAAGGTAGAGTCGTCCACGGATTTTCGCGCTTCTCACCTCTCATTTGATCGGCCATGATCTCGCCTAGATGGGTTGCAAGCTGCGCGCCGTGACCGGAGTAACCCATCGCATAATAAATGCCATCGACCTGTCCGGCACGTGGGTAGCGGTCTTTGGTCATATCAACCATGCCGCCCCAGCAATAGTCGATCCCGACGTCGGCCAGATGCGGGAAGAGGTTAGTCATCGCGGCCCGCAGCACCTTTCCGCTCTTTGCATCGGATCCTTGATCAGAGCGTGCGGAGAACCGTGCTCTCCCACCAAATATCAGCCGTCTGTCAGGAGAGAGGCGAAAATAATTGCCAACATTCAATGAGGTGACGCAGGTGCGGTCACCGGGAAGAGTTTTCCTGACTTCTTCCTCAGTGAGGGCCCGCGTGGCGACGATAAAACTCCCCACTGGGATGATGCGCCGACGAAACCAACCAAAGTTCGGTGTGGTGTAGGCTCCTGTCGCCAACAACACTTTGCGCGCGGTAATCGTGCCCGATGGGGTGGTCAGGCGGTGACCTTTGGTGTCGGGCGTGCAGGCCGTGACCGGTGCTGCCTCAAAAATATCAGCGCCGTAGCGAGCGGTAGCTTGCGCCAAACCGGCGACGAAGCGACCCATGTGCATCATGCTGCTCTTGGGCTGCAACATCGCACCGTGAAACGCGTCCGATCCAATTTCGCTTTTCAGTTCGTCGCGAGTTAACAGCGTTGTTTCAGGATCTACGAGGGCATTTAAGGCAGCGAAATTGTTGGCAATGACCGCCATGTGCTGTGGCTTTGAAGCTAACTTGAGTTTGCCCGAGCGGCGGAAGTCGCAGTCAATTTGCTCTTCTTCGATGATGCGTTCGATTGTCTCAATGCCGTCATCGAAGGTGCGGTACATGGCAACTGCTACCTCCTGGCCAAATTGGTTACAAGCATCCAGAAAACTGTGGGCAAGACCGTTGTTCAGGTGACCACCGTTGCGCCCGGATGCGCCAAAGCCCACCTTTTGCGCTTCCAGCACGGCGACGCGTGCACCGCTTTTGGCTAGTTTGCGTGCTGCGCCAAGACCGGTGAAGCCTGCACCAATGATCGCGAAGTCGTAGTGACCATGGGGCCCATCGGAGGTGTCAACAAAGGCGGGCGAACTGTCGTGCCAATAGGAAATGTATTTAGTGTCGTTCAATCTAGGTCAGGCCGAACATGCCCGGCAGGCCGGAAATATCCCTGATTTCTGTATAACCGTAGTAGGGATTGGCCGGTTCATGCCCCCGATTTATCCAAACCTTGGATTTGATTCCCAGATCATGTGCGGTCATCAGATCGTAGCGAAACGAGGACGACACATGAGTAATATCCTCCGGTCCACAGCCCAAGATGTCGAGCATGTATTCAAAGCCGTTCATCTGCGGTTTGTAGGTCCCGGTTTGCTCTGCGGTTAGCACCGTGTGAAAAGGCGCGCCCAGCTTTTCTACATTGGACATAATCTGATTGTCCATCGCGTTGGATAGAATAACCAGCGGAATATCTTTTGCTACGCGGGCCAGCCCTGCGGGCACATCCGGATGTGGTCCCCAAGTAGGCACTTCATTGTAGATCTGCAGGGCGTCTTCGGTCCGGAATGGCACATGGTGTAACTTGCAAGTCCGCTCAAGCGCGCCCGCGACCACATCGCTGTAGGGCTTCCACGCGCCGAGGATTTCATCCATCCGATAGGCCGCGAAGCTGCGGATGAAGGCTTCCATTACATCGGGACTGAGCGTCTCACTATAAATGCGTCGCGATGCGCCGGCCATATCGAAATGGGTCAGGGTGCCATAGCAATCAAAGGTGATGAATTTGGGTCTGAATGTCGTCACTGCGGTTCCTTTGGATGAAATAACTACTCCGAACTTGAAGAGAAGTCTGGTTTAGAGCGTCTAATGAGAGGAGCATGCCGTATGTGCCAGAGCGGCTCGTGTTTAATTAACAAGATTCTGTTTGTAATGGTTAGTAGTACGAAGATTTCTGTGGCTCACACTGGGCCAGAGGCGCAGTCACGTATAACTTATTTTTCTGCGCGACAGAGTATAGTCAATCACAAATTGCATCGTCGACACTGACTTCCGTGGCATCGGATCGGTCATTGTAGGTACCGTATCCGACCGGACGAAAGTTTTATCACAGCCTGGGTTACCAACGATTCGAATCGGTCATGACCTCAACTCTCACTTTCAAAACACTGAATGACGAGCATCTGGGAGGCGCCTTGCGGATGTCCAGCGATGTTCGCTGGCCCCATCGGCTAGAGGACTGGGCCTTTGTAGCAGATATCAGCAATGGCGTGGTCGCCATGGAAGGCGATCGAGTGGTTGCAACCGCACTGGCGACTCTTTTTGCCCCGGTTGGGATGGTCAACATGATTATTGTCGATGCGGCTTTGCGCGGGCGCGGTTTGGGTCGCGACATTATGTACCGTGCAATGGAGATGATTGCACCGGATGCCTGGCGATTAGTCTCCACAAAAGACGGCTTGCCGCTTTATGAAAAGGCCGGATTTCAGATCACCGGAGAAATCCTGCAATACCAGGGGATGGTGAAGCCGATCATTCCTGCAGGTGCTGCAGAGTGGACAACCGCGGACAGCCTGAGAGCGATGTTGGCCCTGGATACCGCCACGACTGGAATGGATCGACACACGCTCTACGCAGCACTCGCGGACAAAGCGCGCTTTGCCGTACTGCGCAACGACACGGGCATCACCGGTTTTGCCGCAGTGAGAGATTTTGGGCGCGGCGAGGTCGCCGGTCCCATCATCGCTCGTACTCAAGAAGATGCGCAAAGCCTGCTCTCGCTCATCATGGCTCAGCGTACTGGCCAGCTTCTGCGAGTGGATACCAGCATTGAGACTGGCCTTGGCTCTTGGCTCGCGGCTCAGGGCTTGCCTCAAGTAGGTGGTGGTTTGCAAATGCAAAAAGGAGAGTTGCCTGAATCACCATCTCGGTCGCACACTGTTTTTGCCCTGGCGTCGCAAGCACTCGGCTAGCCGCCTCAAATATACCCAGGCTTCCTAACGGCCTGATCGAACTGGGACACCGGCGAAAGGCCTACTGGATGTCACCGGGCGCTAATCGCCCGTTGCCGAATTTTGAAAACGCCCGATGTGGAAGGGATTCGTGTCGGTTAGGCTGGTCCCGGTCAGCATCAACTCTGCCATCTCTGCCCCGACACCCGGCCCAAGTTGGAAGCCATGTCCGCAGAATCCAAAGGCATGAAACAATCCATCATGACGTGAACTTGGCCCGATGACCGGCAGCATATCGTCAACATAGCCCTCACAACCCGACCATGTCCGTATCACAGTGGTATGACGCAGGGCTGGAATCAGGTGGGTCAGCACCTCAAGTTGGCGCAGTGTTCGGTGCGGATTGACCTTGGCATGGCCGGGGACCAGGGTGAGGTCTTCCCGAGGGCCGCCGCCAAAGACGATATTGCCACGCTCCACCTGACGGCAATAGATAACCTCTTCTGCCTTACGCGCCCAGACCCCAACAACAGGCAGGATGCGATGCTCGAGCGGCTCTGTGACTCCCATCTGAGGCGCGTAAGCTGTCAGCGGTGCCGGTTCGCCAAGCCAGCCCGCCACCTGGCCGCCCCACGCTCCAGCTGTGTTCAGCAGCAAATCGGCCTCGATCACTTCATCGGACACTTCGATGCGAAAGCCGCTGGGCGTTGGCCTAACGGACACAACCTGCGTGTGATCGCGAAGCACTAATCCGTGACGCACAGCGGCGCGGGCAAAAGCGGGCGCCACAAGGCGAGGGTTTCCTGATCCATCTTGGGGCGAGAAAGAGCCTGCAATTACATCCTTCGACAGGAAAGGGAACCGCTGCCGCATTTCTATCTGATCTAGCGACTCAATTTCTAAACCGTGCTGAAGTGCAGCCGAGGCGAAGTTCTGCATATCCTTCAACGCCTCTTGGTGGAAAACCGCG
>JABJIU010000154.1 GCA_018661145.1 Pseudomonadota bacterium
GTGTGATCCAGTTGTGGTGATGGCTGCAGGAGGTGTGTTGACTCGCGGCAGTCCGGAGGAGGTCATGAATAACGAGGCCGTGATCGAGGCCTACCTCGGGACCGGCCGGAAGCATCATCGCTGACACCCGACATGCGTTTTCTTCAAGGCGAATCATTGTATGGGGGGTACGGTGGCGCTGACATCCTACAGGGATGCAGCATTGGCGTGAATAAAGGCGAGATTGCGGTGGTCGTCGGTCCCAACGGCGCTGGTAAATCGACGGCGATGAAAGCCATGTTCGGTATGCTCAGCGTTCGCGAGGGCTCGGTAGAACTGGACGGCCAGGACATCTCCGAGCTGCCGCCTCAGGAACGGGTGACCCTGGGCATGGGTTTCGTTCCCCAGAATGCGAATGTCTTCACCTCAATGACCGTAGAGGAGAATCTTGAGATGGGCGCGTTCATTCGGCGGGACGACTTTAGCCCGACTATGGAGCAAGTCTTTTCACTATTTCCTGTTCTTGCGGAAAAGCGGTCTCAACCTGCCGGCGAGTTGTCCGGGGGCCAACGTCAGCAAGTGGCGGTCGGACGCGCGTTGATGACCCAACCCAGCGTGTTAATGCTCGATGAGCCTACCGCCGGGGTCTCTCCCATCGTCATGGATGAACTTTTTGACCGCATCATTGAGATCGCGAAGACGGGTATCGCGATACTGATGGTTGAACAGAATGCGAGACAGGCGCTTGAGATTGCTGATCGCGGCTTCGTGCTGGTCCAGGGCCGAAACCGCTATACCGATACGGGAGAGGCGCTGCTGGCCGATCCCGAAGTGCGCAGAGCCTTCCTCGGTGGGTGAGTGATATGACCGATATCCTGAACGCTCTGGCACTGCTCGGAAACTTTGTCATTGTTCCGGGTCTCACCTACGGCAGCCAACTTGCGCTTGGCGCGCTCGGTGTAACTATGATTTACGCCGTACTGCGGTTTTCGAACTTTGCCCATGGGGAGACCATGTCCTTTGGCGCCATGATTACTATCCTGGTGACGTGGTGGTTGCAGGGGAAGGGGGTTAGCCTTGCGCCTTTACCTACCGCGCTTTTGGCTCTACCCATCGGGATTATTGGCACGGTACTGATGTGCCTGCTCTTTGATCGCTTTGTCTATCGCTATTATCGCCGCCAGCGCGCGGCTCCGGTGACCTACCTGATCCTTTCCGTAGGGATTCTTTTTATCTTGAGCGGCTTGGTTCGTTTTGTGATTGGGCCACAGGACCGCATATTCGCCGACGGCGAGCGTTTTATTATGAAGGCGCGCGCATTCAAGGAAATGACTGGCCTTGATCAGGGTCTGGCGATTAAAACCACCCAGGGCGTGACCGTGGTGACTGCAGTGATTGTTGTTGCGCTTATCTTCTGGTTTTTGAATCGGACCCGGACGGGGAAATCCATGCGCGCCTATTCGGACAACGAAGATTTGGCGCTGTTGTCCGGCATCAGTCCCGCCAAAGTGGTTTCGATTACGTGGATCATCACCGGAGCACTGGCAGCCGTTGCGGGCACGCTCTACGGGCTGGATAAGGGGTATAAACCGTTTACCTACCTTGGCCTGGTCCTGCCAATCTTTGCTGCGGCGATTGTGGGAGGGGTCGGTAATCCGCTCGGGGCTATTTCTGGTGGGTTTGTTATCTCGTTCTCTGAACTCCTTTTAACCTTTGCCTATAAACGTGTTATTGCCTATCTGACCCCAGGGGACTGGGTGCCCGAGGGGCTCGTACAGTTGCTCGCCACCGACTACAAGTTGGCCGTCTCTTTCGTGATTCTCGTGATCGTCTTGCTGGTTAAGCCGACCGGGTTATTTAGCGGGAAGACGCTATGAGTTTAAATCTCCGAAATATTTTGTTGTTCGCTGTAATGGGGGCTCTGCTGATTGCTGTTGGTGTTATTCAAAGCGCTAATGTTGCGCTCGCCATTCTTAATCTTTGCCTGATTTCGGCCATCATGACCCTTGGGGTAAATATCCAGTGGGGCTATGCGGGATTGTTTAACGCAGGGGTGATGGGATTTGCCGCACTCGGTGGATTGGCTGCAGTGGTGGTGTCGTTCCCGCCTGTCCCCGATGCCTGGTCCGCTGGTGGACCAAGAGCGATCCTGGGAGTGGCCAGTGGTGCTTTTGCGATTGGACTCGCGATCCTCACCTGGAGAAAGGTCCCGGGTAGCCGCCAGACTCGAGGTTGGGCAGCGGCTGCGGTGGCAATCGCCGGGATCATATTGATGCGTTTCATTATTGATCCGGCCGTAGAGGCAATTGAAGCGGTCGAACCCGCGAAGACAGGCTTCCTGGGCGGTCTCGGCCTGCCAATTGTGTTTTCCTGGATCACAGGAGGGGCTTTTGCTGCTTTGGCTGCCTGGGGAATCGGCAAGATTTCCCTCGGACTCCGTTCCGACTATCTCGCCATTGCGACGCTCGGGATCTCGGAGATCATTATCTACTTCCTTAAAAATGAGGAATGGATGGCGCGTGGCGTAAAAAACGTTAACGGACTGCCACGGCCTGTACCCTACGAAATTGACCTTCAGCAGACAGTTTGGGTACAGGAGCTGGCTGCAACCTTCGGCTTCAGCCTGGTGGAGCTGTCATCAATCATCGTCAAATTGAGTTACGCAGGGCTTTTCATCGTCGTCCTGGTTATCGTTTTCTGGCTCTCAGAAAAAGCGCTGAAATCCCCCTGGGGCCGCATGATGAGGGCAATCCGGGACAACGAAGTTGCGGCGAGCGCGATGGGTAAGGATGTGACTTGGCGCCACCTTCAGGTGTTTGTTCTCGGTTCTGCAGTGATCGGACTGGCTGGCGCCATGCTCACAACACTCGACGGGATCTTCACTCCTGCCTCCTACCAGCCTTTGAGGTTCACGTTTCTCATCTGGGTGATGGTGATCGTGGGAGGCTCAGGGAACAACCTTGGATCGATCCTTGGCGGCTTCGTGATCTGGTTCTTCTGGATCGAAGCTGAGCCGATCGGTCTTGCACTGATTGAATTTCTTACCTCAGGCATGGCAGTGGACAGCGCACTGCGCTCGCACCTGATTGAGAATGCAGCGCATACCCGGCTCGCTACAATGGGGGTGGTGCTGCTGTTGGTTTTGCGCTTTTCCCCGAGAGGACTGATCCCCGAACGGAGTAAATAGGCTGCCGGGCAATTAGGCAGCGGGCAGTTTGTCCAGGGCAGTAAACAATTCGCCAGTCTCGTCAGGCGAAAGTGGAAGCACGGGTGGTCGACAATTCCCCACGTCAAAACCGCGTCGATTCGCTGCCGCTTTTACCGCCGCGTTATAGACGTGGGACCAGACGAAGAGCTGGGAATCGATCACTTTCTGCCAGAGTTCGGCGCCCCCAGCCAAATCTCCGCTTTGGACCATCCGATAGAGTGTCACGGCCTCGTTGGGAAGGAAGTTCACAGACCCCCAAACACAGCCCACGCACCCCGCAACGAGTGCTTGGTACGTGATGGGATCCCCACCGTTGAAGATCTTCCCTCCTGTCTTGAGAAGCTCTTGGATGCGGATAAAGTCTCCAGTGCTGTCCTTTATGTAGTCAATACCGTCGATTTCGAGTAGCTCAGAGAACAGGGCGGGGGTCACGTCAAACCCTGAATGAACCGGAATGTTATAGACCATAACCGGCACGGAACTCGCCCTGGCGACAGCCTCGTAGTGCGAGACAACGCCCCGTTCGTCAGGCCCCTCGAAGTAGGGCGGAAGTACCATTACGGCATCTGCTCCGTGGTCTACCGCATGTTGGGTGGTGGCGAGGGTATCACTGAGGTAGATCGCCGAAGTTTGGGCAACGACCGCGGCCCGCCCGTCGACGTGCTTTGTCGTTATCTCAATCAGGTGACGCTTCTCCTCCGGACTGAGGTAAGCGAACTCCCCTGTACCGCCACAGGGCAGGATGATGTCGACGCCTGCCTCGAGCATACGATCAATGTGGGCAAGATAGCGGGGTTCGTCGATCTTGTCGGGGTTGTCTTCAAATACGGTACAGACCGGCACGCAGACTCCGCTTAATGACTTCATTCCTCGCCTCTCTTAATCAGATTTCTTTAAATTTACAACCGAATGACCGGATGATAATCTAAATCCAGAGACACAGCATTGCGCAATTCGTGCGATTTAACCAAACCGGCAGAGAGATAACAGATGGGACAAGAAAATAATGTTGCGGTGGTCACCGCAGGTGGTGGTGGAATCGGCCGAGCGATTGTCCTGGAACTTAGCGACCGGGGCTACGACGTCGCGTTGATGTCGAGGAGCGAGGCTTGTGAGCAGACCGCAAGCGAGGTCGGAGGTTTGGGAATTCGAGGCTCAGTCACCGAAGCTAACGATCTCTCGAAACTTGTCGAGGCCACAATGAAGCGTTTTGGTCGCATTGACGCCGTTGTCTGTCATACAGCCCACCCTCCTAAAGGTGATTTGCTGGCAATCGATGATGAAGCCTGGCACCAGGGCCTGGATATGCTGATTCTGAACGTCGTCAGGCTGACCCGTTCGATCACGCCCATCATGGAGCAACAAGGAGGCGGCTCCTGGGTCAATATATCCACCTTCGCCGCGTTTGAGCCGGAACAGGCGCTCCCGATCTCCTGCACCCTGCGCGCGGGGCTTTCGGCGTTTGCCAAGCTTTATGCAGACCGTTACGCCGGCGCCAACATTCGCATGAACAACGTCCTTCCGGGCTTCATTGATAGCCTGCCACACAACGAATCAGTGCTCCCGCGAATCCCGCTCGGCAGAATCGGCACAGTCGACGAGATTGCCAAAACGACGGCATTTCTTCTTTCGGATGGCGCCGGTTACATCACTGGCCAGAATCTGATTGTGGATGGGGGTATTACGCGCCACCTCTAGAGGCGCGTCACCGGGACAGAAGACCGCTATATAGGGTCGGAACGTCTATTCAGGCTTTTTTGCGAAAAAGTGCGCGGGGCAAAACTCTCCGCTATCCAGAACCGCAATCATCATGTTCTGGCACTCATTCGAGCTGTCGGTCGCTTTCTGACCTCTTAAGTCCACGACCGCGGCGGCAAGTTCTCCTTCAAGGCGATCCGCTTCAGCACGTGCCTCGTTCTGAAACCAGGCATTCCGGTTGATAACATCAACCTCCCCGAATCCCATGCTCTCCAGATTCTTTTTGACACCCGTTAGCGAATCCATGAACAGGGAAAGACCCGTGCTCTCAATGAAGGCTTCCATCGCGGTAGAGTGGCCTTGCTCGTCCCTCACCATCCAGTCGCCAATCGCGATCGATCCGCCGGGCCTAAGGACTCGAAACAGTTCCGAATAGAGCATCTGTTTGTCTTCGATATGACAAAAGGCGTCCTTGCTAAATATGATATCGAAAGAGTTCGACGCAACCGGCAAGGGTCCGGGCTCCACTTGCTGGAACGATATTCGATTCTCCAGCCCAGCCTGTAAAACGAGTTCCTTTGCCCGATTGATTACCAACGGTTCAACGTCGATCCCGTGCACAGACTTGGCATCGTGCTCGCTGGCGATAATCAGACAACAGCCCCCGAGCCCACTACCAACTTCTAAAACGTCCTTTCCTGCTATTTCTACCCGGTCTAGGACGCGTCTGGTTTCTTCTGCGCCGCCGGGGGACAGAAACCCCTCCCCACGGAATAATTGCAGGTAGTCCAGAAGTTCGTCGTTGTACTCGGGGAGTTCCGTGTGGGTCATCTTGATGCTATGCGGGAGCTTAGCCAGCTTTTGGCTGAATAGGTACGACGTGGGAGTAACTATTTGGCTCCCCGGGCTGGACTCGAACCAGCGACATATGGATTAACAGTCCACCGTTCTACCAACTGAACTACCGGGGAATATCGCGGTCGCAATGCTACTGTTATGGCTCGTCGCGGTCAAGGAAGGATCGAGATTAAGAGGGCGCGGGTCGGCACAGTATCGTTTGTCCGTCCGGTGTATTGGCGCTGAGTCGGACGCGCCCAGTCAAGTACACGATCACGGTTCGTGCACGCCGGTCTGACTCGCTACAAAGTCTGAAATGACCGTTTGGCCATGCGTCGCCCTGTGGTCAAAAGCGTATCCAGTTCGGTGTTCTCCAATAAATGTCCACGCCAGGGGGCGAAGGCGCCGCAAAGATAATCCTCTCTTCGGGGTCATACCGACGATCCTGATCCTTGTCGATGAACCCGAACCAGCCCCCACTCCAAGAAGCGTCTAATTCGCATGCCAAAGTTCTGCTTGCTGGGCACACCAGGACCGATAGTCCGGTCTGGATAGACACGTTTCTTGCGAGAGTAAGGTGGTGCAGAAGATTAGATGACGCGGTGTCGACCTGTTTTGCGATAATCTGACCTCGCCATTCTGGAACTGCGAAGCCAATAAGCACTACGATGATCCCGAGAACTATTAATAACTCGATCAACGTAAAGCCATCGCCTGTTGAAAGAACTGGGGCAGAACTTGGTTTCATAAAGCAAAGTCTGGCGGGGGATACGCGCCCTGACAGTGAACTTGGGTACTGAAATGGGTCGGAAATTCATACTAAAGAGTGATTTCCAGCCCGCAGGCGATCAGCCCGAGGCGATCAAAGGGTTGGTTCAAGGTCTACAAAATGGCCTTGCCGCTCAGACGCTATTGGGTGTGACTGGCTCAGGTAAAACCTTTACCGTCGCTAAAGTCATGGAAGCAGTCCAGCGTCCAACCATAGTGATGGCGCACAATAAAACGCTAGCGGCACAGCTTTATGGCGAGTTTAAAAGTTTCTTTCCGAATAATGCGGTCGAATATTTTGTCTCCTACTACGACTATTATCAGCCGGAAGCCTATGTGCCGTCGTCTGATACCTTTATTGAAAAAGACGCCGCGGTAAATTCCCATA
>JABJIU010000066.1 GCA_018661145.1 Pseudomonadota bacterium
GTATCGACCTTGATTCCTGGAACGATACCCTGCTCGTTAAGTGCATCTACAAACGACTTTCCGTTTGTCGTCTGATCTCTGAGCGTCTCGTCAAAGAGTATTGCGCCACCGATATACTCGCCCAGACCCGGCGAGGACACCAGCATGGTCCGGTACTCTCGTCGCATTTCAATCGTGGCTGGAATTCCGAGCGCTTCGAAACGTTTGTTACAGGTAGGCGCGCTCTCATCCATTGCCAGAATTCCTTTGCCAGGAGCCACCATGGCACGAGCAGTCGCTTGAAGTGTATCGATGTTCATCAGATTTCCTCGTAGTTTACGTTAAGACAAATTTTTCCACGGTCACCTAGGTCAGTTGATACGGAAATGGCGTGCCTACGTATTAACAGGTACCGGCTGAGACCAACACAATCACTGAGCTATCAGTATTTTTTACCGCCATCCATGATGGCATGCCTCTACTCCATATTGTTGACGTTAAACGCGAAATCCCCGTAATAATACTCAACTTGATGGATGAGCATCTGGCGCATTGACATCATAGGCATGGCTTATTCTCTACTGACATTTGCAAGTTAAATCATCTAGGCCCGCTCGGAATCTTGCTGTTTATCAGCGCGTAAAAATTCCTGCGGACAAATCTCTTCACTCGGTTTTGGTATACAAAATAGCTTCAGTCACGCTCTCCGGTGACCTCGCCCACTTTAACGATCTTCATCGAATTAGTGCCGCCTTTCACACCCGAAAAATCTCCCTTGGTAATGATCAGCCAGTCTCCTTCGGCGACCAAGCCTCGGGCCTCAAGTTCTGCAACAACTGCCCGATTGACATCACCACGCGGCAGCTGTGTTGCGTCAAAAGGCACCGGATATACCCCACGATAAAGCGCCATTCTTCTCTCGGTATCTTCATTTCGGGTCATACCGAAGATCTGAATTCCAGAACTGATGCGTGACATCCATTTGGCGGTCGTGCCTGACTCAGTCAGCGTCAAGATTCCAACGACGTTGTAGTGGTTAGCGGTATACATAGTCGCCATGGCGATCGTTTCTTCGACGGAGTCAAAGCGAGACTCCATGCGATGTCCTGAGACCAGGACACTGCGATGGCGCTCCGCAGCCAGGCAAATCCGGTCAAGGGCTGCAACCACCTTGACTGGGTGACGGCCGATCGCGCTTTCGGCGGAGAGCATGACGGCGTCGGTACCGTCTAGCACCGCATTGGATACATCTGAAACTTCTGCACGCGTTGGCTGTGGACTGCTCACCATCGACTGCATCATCTGCGTTGCGGTGATCACAACGGTATTCTGGGCGCGCGATTCACTAATAAGGCGCTTTTGCACTCCAGGTACTTCAGCGTCGCCAATCTCGACGCCGAGATCCCCGCGCGCCACCATGATCACGTCTGAAGCCGCGATAATTTCTTCGATTTTATCCAGCGCCTCACGGCGCTCGATCTTGGAGACCACATGTGCATTACTGCCGACTGATCTCAGGAGCATCCGTGCGGTCTCAACATCACCGCCGTGACGGACAAATGACACACCCAGATAATCAGCGCCGATCTCGGCCGCAAACTGGATATCCTCGTGGTCCTTTTCCGTAAGAGCTGAGGCCGACAGACCGCCGCCCAGTTTGTTGATGCCTTTAGAGTCCGAAAGTTCCCCACCGACAATCACCCGTGTCGATATTACAGTACCTTCGATCTTATCGACCTGAAGCACGATGTTGCCGTCATCCAGCAAGAGCCGATCTCCGGTATCAACATCGTTAACGAGGTCGGCATAACTGGTGCCAACGCCGTCCTCAGTTCCGGCACGATCATTCAGTGCGGTATCAATGACAAAACGCTTGCCGTTACGAAGTTGCACAGGACCATCAGCAAATCCGCCTATTCGAATCTTGGGGCCCTGCAGGTCTACCAGCAACGCAACAGCACGGCCCTGTTGGGCAGCACTGTCGCGGACTAACTGGGCACGACGACGATGATCATCACGGGTGCCATGTGACATATTGAGTCGGGCGACATCAATACCCTGCTCAATCAGAGCAGACATCGTCTTGGCCCGGTCGGTCGAGGGTCCGAGTGACACCACGATCTTGGTACGGCGGTGGGAACTCACCTTGCGCTTAGCCTGATCCTCAGGAAATGTTGTAATCGTCGGTTCATTTGAATAAAGCGCGCTGCTCCAGCATCACGACAGCCGGCAGGGTTTTGCCTTCCAGAAACTCAAGAAACGCGCCGCCGCCAGTTGAAATATAAGAAATGTCTTCGGCGATATTGTACTTGTCTACGGCAGCGAGCGTATCTCCACCCCCGGCGATCGAAAACGCGCTAGACGCGGCAATTGCCTCGCCCAATATCCGGGTACCCTCTCCAAACTGGTCGAACTCAAACAC
>JABJIU010000062.1 GCA_018661145.1 Pseudomonadota bacterium
ATATTCTCCAACAGTTGCCAGCGAAGGCGGTCTCCAGCATCATGGTAACGTGGCAGGCTCACGCGCGGGATTCGGGTACCAGATAGTGAGGTGTAAGTCGCACTCTGTGCTTTTTTAGGATCACGACATTCGCCGTTCGGATCTTCTTCCCGATACTGCGCCCGCAGTCCATCAAAGCCCTCAATCTTCGAGAGCACGTCTTTGCCCAAAGCGGTTTCCGCCTCACCGGCAAGCGCCTCTAGGGGCTCTGTCGGCTGCCCCCGGGACTTGAGAAGATCGATACTCGTACGAAGGTGCTGGCGGCGTCTCGCCAAGGTCTCCAGTTCATCGACCCGCTCGTGGTAACGGCGCACCGAGTCTGCAACTTCCGAAAGATACCGCTCCCGCTCACCGGGAAGACTCTGCGCGCTTTGCCCCGCGGTACGGGCTTCATCAAGAAGTCCCGGGCCCGGTGCGAGGCCCTGCGCTACCAGCGACACCTTGAGCGCCTGGTAGAGCTCGCTAACCCCTGCATCGTTAAACCGTGCGGCCATGGTTGTGTACACCGGCATCTCATCGGACGTCTGGCTGAAAGCTCCACGGTTGCGCTGTACCTGCTTGCGGACATCACGTAGCGCATCCTTTGCACCCTTCCGATCTGACTTATTGATGGCGACAACATCGGCGTAATCCAGCATCTCGATCTTTTCAAGTTGAGAGGCCGCTCCGAATTCGGGCGTCATGACATACAGGGAAGTATCCACCTTAGAAGTGATACCAGCATCTCCCTGGCCGATTCCCGGTGTCTCGACGATCACGACGTCGAACCCCGCACACCGACAGGCAGCCACCAGATCGTCGAGTTGGGCTGGCACCTCAGCACCGGCACCACGAGTCGCAAAAGACCGGAAAAACACCCGATCTCCGTCGATGGCATTCATCCGGATACGGTCTCCCAAAAGCGCCCCTCCCGTCTTGCGGCGGGTGGGGTCTACAGCCAACACAGCGATCCGCAGTGCATCACCGTAATCAATCCGAAGTCGCAAAATGAACTCATCTGTCAGGGAAGACTTCCCCGAACCGCCGGTACCGGTAATTCCCAGTACCGGGGTGTACTCCTTGGAGCGGGTCACAGCGGCGCGAATCTGCCGAATTAGAAATTCACTGATCGTGCCATTCTCAATTTCGGTCAGGACGCGCGCAAGCCGGACACCCTCGGGATCATTCAATCCTTCTATCGATTCACTGGGCTGCTCAGCCGGGTAAAAATCTGCCCGCTCAAGCATGTCATCAATCATGCCCTGAAGGCCAAGATGCTGCCCATCTCCGGGTGAATAGATCCTGCTGACGCCATAGTTGTGCAGAGCCTTGATTTCCTCTTCGACAATCACACCGCCGCCGCCTCCGAACACTCGAATGTCCGGCCGGTTGCGCTCGTGCAGCATATCGATCATGTAGGAGAAAAATTCGGTGTGCCCGCCCTGGTAAGAACTGACGGCAATTCCCTGGACGTCTTCCTGAACCGCTGCATCTACGATCTCTGCCACGCTGCGGTTATGGCCCAGATGAATTACTTCTGCACCGGAAGCCTGCAGGAGCCTGCGGATAATATTGATGGCAGCGTCATGGCCATCGAACAAGCTGGCGGCCGTTACAAAGCGAACACGGTAGGCCGTGTCGGACTGAGTCGGTATTCCCGGATGATTCAGAGAAGATGGGATGGAACTCATAGCCGGATTAATGACTCGGGCGAAGAGAGGATTATTTTAGTTTCCGTTTACGTAAACGTCAATTGGAGCTATAATTCTGGGCATTCCTCAGGAAACCTCGTGTGTTGCCGATATGACCCCTGATGCCACTCCCTACTCGATCTCGGACCTCGCCCAGGAGTTCAACCTAACCACCCGAGCCATCCGGTTCTACGAAGACGAAGGGTTGCTCCAGCCCGGCCGCAGCGGCCGTCGGCGGGTGTACGGTACTAGGGACCGGGTACGTCTGAAGCTGATTCTTCGTGGCAAGCGCCTAGGCTTCTCGCTGAGTGAGGTCCGGGATATTATCGAGATGTACGACCTCGATTCCGGAGAGGCTGGTCAACTGAGTTACTTCCTTGAGCAGATCCAGCAACGTCGTGAGGCGCTCGAACAGCAGCGTCACGACATTGACCTCACTCTGGAAGAACTCGACAACATTGAATCTCAATGCCGGGGTCGTCTTGCTGCACTCGCCTGAGCAGGTGGGAGTGCTAGCCTTCTTAGTCGATCTGCCACACACTCCAGGACGAACTCTTGTTGAATAACACCAGCCCGGGGACTCAGGTACTGCTGGTACTCGCAAGTCTGACGGTTGTCATTGCGGGCCTCAAAGCTGCCAACGCTATTGTGGTCCCGCTGCTGATGGCTATTTTTCTCGCGATCATATCCGCCGCCCTGCTGCAGTGGCTGAAACGCAAGGGATTACCGCTTTGGGCCGCGATGACGCTGGTGCTCCTGCTGTTGGCGAGCACACTGGTGACGCTGGGATCGCTCATTGGCGCTTCTATCAACCAATTCAGCAGCGCCCTGCCCCGCTACGAAACGCAATTTGATTTGCTGATCAATCAGGCAACCGTGTGGTTGGGGGGTCTTGGCATCAAACTACCGGCCGGAGGAGTCACCGAACTTTTCGACCCTGCGGGTGCGGCCAAACTCCTGGGCCGGTTGGTGAGTGGATTTGGTGGTCTACTCGCCAACAGTATGCTGATCATCTTTACCGTACTGTTTTTGATGGTCGAATCCACCAGCCTGCCTGAGAAGTTGCGCAGCATCTCGCAGAATCCGGACAAGACACTCGGCGACCTTTCCGCCTTCATGAAATCAGTCAATCACTATCTCGTGATTAAGGCCATAATGAGCCTGATCACGGGTTTGGTGATAGCAGTTTACCTAACGGCCCTTGGAGTCGATTTTGCAATCGTCTGGGGTGCGTTGGCGTTCTTTATGAACTTCGTTCCGTACATCGGATCAATAATTGCTGCAATCCCGGCCGTAATACTCTCGTTGATTGATGCGGGACCTGTGGTTAGCCTTGCCGTGGCGAGTGGATTTGTGGTGGTCAATCTCATTGTGGGTAATGTGCTGGAGCCGCGGTATATGGGACGGGGGCTTGGTCTTTCAACGCTCGTGGTGTTCCTATCGCTGCTTTTCTGGGGCTGGGTATTTGGCCCTGTAGGGATGTTCCTCTCTACCCCGCTAACCATGATCGTGAAGATTGCACTGGAAAACGATCCAAAAAGCCGCTGGATCAGTGTCCTGCTAAGCGCCCAGGCACCTGAGCGGCGCACCTCCCCATAGCACCCGCCGTCACATCTTTGCTCCAAGGCGTTCCGGCCGAGAACCGGCAGCATCGCTTGAAGGTGCCCGGTTTATGAAACTGGACGCATTACAGTCCCCAAAATACAGGCGGTTTTGGCTGGGCTCTATTGGTTCCACCGGAGCGACTCAACTTTACTTTGTGGGAATGGGGTGGCTGGTCTTTGAACTGACCGGATCTGCGCTGTATCTGGGCCTGCTCGGAGTCGCAATGGCCGTCCCGACGATTCTCGCAACTCTCGCCGGCGGACTCATGGCGGATCATGGTAACCGTGGCCGAATTCTGCTTGTCACTTCTATACTGGCAGGCGCTGCACTGGGGGTACTGGCGATGCTCGACCTTGGCGACTGGGTAACGGTCTGGCAGGTACTGGTTATCGCTGCCCTTCTCGGGCTGATTTCGGGCTTTGATCTGCCGGCGCGAGTTTCGTTCTTCCCCGCTTTAATCGAACCGCATCAGATGATGAGCGCGGTCGCACTGAATTCAATTCTCTGGCAGGGAACGAGGATGGTGCTGCCCGCTGTGGGCGGCGTGCTGATTGCGCTCGCCGACACCTGGATTATCTTTGCGTTGTGCACCGTGGGCTTTGCGGTAATGGCTCGAATCCTTTTGAGTCTGCAGACGCCCGACAGCCCCCAACGTGGCTCGATCAAAGACCGAGGACTTGGAACTGCGTGGCATTTTATCCGCCAGGAGAAACTTTTTGCCGTACTCATTGCGATGACCTGGATTTCAATGTTTTTTGGCACCTCGTATGTTCAGATCATGCCGGTCTTCGCTCAGATATTGAATACCGGCGAGGAAGGATATGGACTACTGCTTTCTGCTACCGGCGTTGGCTCAGTGCTGGGAACCATACTCGTCGGACGGCTGCAGAGTTCGCCGACACTCGGCCGTGTCATGATGGGTGGAAGCGTCTTGTTCACTCTGTCACTGGCACTGTTCGCGCTGGCGACAAGTCTTGCAGCGGACTGGCCGTTCGCCTTCGCGATGGCTTGCGGCTGTGCGATGCTTTCTGCTATTGGAGGATCATTCTTCCTAATCAGTTCTATGACCGTGATGCAACTCGCTGTGCCGGATACCCTGCGTGGAAGAGTCATGGGCATTCACAGTATTACCTTCAGCCTGATTGCTCTAGGAGGTCTCGTTTTGGGGCCGCTCGCTGAACTCGTTTCCGCACCGGGTGCCGTATTGGTCGGCGCTGGTGCGGTACTGACGAGTATTGTCGGTTTCTCAATAGCGTTTCCTCGATTGTGGCGTCTTAATGGCCAGGACCAGAAACTTTACCTCTAGATACTGCCAATCGTATCGACCTTCTCAGCACGATAGACGCGCTCCATGGTCCGTTACGCTCCATGATCCAGAACTGTTGACATGGTAAAATTAAAACTCTTCCGCTGTGTTTGTAGGTTCCGCGTTGACACCTTCTGACCCTTATCCTTTAACAGCTCTGACAGCGCTGTCCCCGATTGACGGAAGGTATGGGCCCAAGGTTTCGGATCTCAGACCCTTTTTCAGTGAGTTTGCGTTGATCCGTTACCGGGTCTTTGTCGAGGCACAATGGCTGCTGTCGCTGTCGGCTTGCGAGGACCTCCCGGAGGTGCCCCCTTTCTCCGCGTCCGCAAAAACTTTTCTCAACAGAATCTCGGATGACTTTTCGGTTGGAGACGCCGAACAGGTCAAGGCGATCGAAAGCACCACCAATCATGATGTCAAAGCGGTGGAATACTTTCTGAAACAGAGAGTGTCACAACACAAAGAACTCAGCGCGGTATCGGAATTTATCCATTTCGGTTGTACCTCGGAAGATATCAATAACCTCTCTTATGCCCTGATGGTGCGTGACGCCCGTAACGGAATCCTGCTGCCCGCTGTCGACCAGATGACTTCTATACTTGCTGAGATGGCCGGCGCTCTCGCAGATCAGGCGATGCTGGCGCGCACTCATGGTCAACCAGCGAGCCCCACAACCATGGGGAAAGAGCTGGCCAACGTGGTGGCCCGACTGGACCGAGCTCGAGACCAGGTGGCGACAACCGCAATACGCGGGAAATTCAACGGCGCAGTCGGTAACTTTAATGCTCATCTTATCGCTTACCCCGAGCTTGACTGGTTACGCCTGTCACGAACTTTTGTTGAATGTATCGGCCTCGACTGGCAGCAGATGACCACACAGATCGAACCTCATGACGATCTTGCAGCGCTTTGTCATGCGTTGGTCCGGTTAAATACGATACTGATTGATCTTGACCGAGACCTGTGGGGCTATATCTCACTGGGCTACTTCCAACAAAAGACGGTAGAAGGCGAAGTGGGCTCAAGCACCATGCCGCACAAAGTGAATCCTATTGATTTCGAAAATAGCGAAGGAAACGCTGGCCTGGCTAATGCGCTTCTTGAGCATCTGGCGGCCAAACTCCCGGTCAGCCGTTGGCAGCGAGACCTCTCAGACTCGACGGTAATGCGAAATCTGGGCCCGGCTTTTGCCCACTGCCTGTTGGCACTGGATTCAGCCTGCCGGGGTCTTGGAAAACTCGAGGTCGACGAGACGCGACTGAACGCTGAGCTCGATAAGACATGGGAGGTACTGGCCGAGGCGATCCAAACTGTAATGCGACGCTACGATGTACCGGAACCGTACGAGAAACTCAAGGCGCTCACCCGGGGTTGCTCAGAAATTGACGCAGCCACACTACGAGACTTTGTGACAGCGTTGCCTATTCCCAAAGCCGCTCAGAACAGTCTCGCAGCCCTCACCCCGCAAACCTACACAGGCAACGCAGCGGCGAGCGTGCGGATGTTTCTGAAGGGAAGACACAAACACCACTGAGCACAAAGGCAGGCCCATGGACGATGGAATCCGCCTCTCCCGCCTCATGGCGCAACAAGGTCTGTGCTCACGGCGGGAAGCAGACCGACTGATCTCCGCTGGACAGGTTCTGGTGGACGGGAGAGTAGTTAATCAACTCGGGTCCCGGGTGCACCCTCTGGCAAAAATCCAGTTGAGCTCCCAAGCGCAGCACCAGCGTGCGTCGCTGGCAACTGTGCTTCTGCACAAACCACCCGGAGTTGTCTCGAATCAACCTGAAAAAGGCTACCCTGAGGCGGTCTCTCTGATTACCAGAAACAACCGTGCGGATGCCGGCGTCCAGAGGCAAATGCCAATTCCCAAGGCGCGAAGCCTCCATGTCGCCGGGAGGCTTGATATTGATTCTGCCGGACTGCTGGTGCTGACCCAGGACGGGACGGTTGCCCGAACCCTGATCGGGCCCGACAGCCGGATAGAAAAAGAATACCACGTGGGTGTCGAAGGGGATATCACTCCAGCCGCTATCGAGCAACTTCGCAGCGGTCTTATCCTTGATGGTCGCCCGCTTCGTCCTGCCCGGATCACTCACGCCCGTCCCGGCCAGCTGGAGTTCGTTCTCAAAGAGGGTCGCAAACGGCAGATTCGGAGAATGTGTGAACTGGTGGATCTAAGTGTCCGTACGCTGGTACGGGTCCGTATTGGTCGGGTTCTCCTGGGTCAACTACGGCGTAGCCAATGGCGTCACCTTGCAAACGGTGAAGTCTTCTGATGGCCAGTCTGTACTCACTCGCACGACCTCTGCTTTTCCAGGTTGATCCCGAGACGGCCCATCGATTCACCCTCGCGGCCATCGGGATACTCGGGCGTATCCATCCCATTAATCAATATGTTGCCGACGTATGCCGGGGATCACTGCCAGCAATTCCCGTCGAAGCTATGGGCCTTGCTTTCCCAAATCCCGTAGGCCTTGCAGCAGGACTCGACAAACATGCGCAGGCTGTCGACGGACTGGCCACTCTGGGGTTTGGGTTTCTCGAACTGGGTACCGTGACACCTCTACCGCAAACCGGAAACCCCCGGCCGCGCATGTTTCGACTAACCAGAGCACAGGCCCTGATTAACCGGATGGGCTTTAACAGTGAGGGTCTCAATCAGTTCCTTTTCAGACTGGGTCAGCACCAGCAACAGGCCATCATCGGCATTAACCTTGGTCGTAATGCCACCACCGAAAACAAAGACGCTTGGCGGGACTACCTGACAGGCCTGCGTGCGGTATACCGCATCGCCGACTACGTAACGATAAACATCTCTTCGCCCAATACCGAAGGGCTTCGGGATCTGCAGGAGCATAACACTCTGGATCAGTTACTCCAGCAATTGAAAGACGAGCAGCGTCGACTGGCAGATCTGCACAGTAAGTACACACCCATCGCGGTGAAAATTTCACCTGACCTGGATACGGATGCGATCGGGCGTATAGCCGAGGTGCTGACCCATCGTGGCATCGACGGGATTGTGGCTACCAATACCACCACCACCCGGCCACTGGATTCAGGCATATACCCCCAGGCTTCGCAGACAGGTGGCTTGAGTGGTGCACCATTGGCGACCCTTTCACATCGCATAATCAGTGAGCTCAGGCAGCATACACCGTCCAATTTTCCGATCATCGGCGTCGGCGGTATTGTAGATGCCGCATCCGCCCAAGCTGTCCTCTCTGCGGGGGCAACTCTGATTCAGCTATATAGCGGACTCATTTACCGTGGCCCTGCCCTGGTGCGGGAAATACTGAAGGCCCTTGAGGCGACAGATACCACCGGTCGCTAACTGGTCAACACCAACATGGCAAGCAGGCATTCCAACCCACTCCTCCATCTCAATGACCAAGATGGAAGCTATCCGCCATCCTGGTACGCAGCTACAGCCACCGGTATTCCAAAAACGCAGTCACTACAGGGTGACCATCGTTGTGATGTTGCCGTCATCGGCGGCGGCTTTACCGGCCTCTCGGCTGCCCTGCACCTTGCCGAGCGTGGATACTCGGTGCGTCTGCTCGATGCCCACCGCATCGGCTGGGGTGCGAGTGGCCGCAACGGAGGCCAGGTCGGCACGGGGCAGCGCGTCGCCCAGGATGAACTCGAGCAAAAAGTAGATAGCAGCCTTGCCCGTGATGCCTGGCAAATCGCCGAAGAGGCCAAGGGGCTGGTCACGGACCTTATTGCCCGGCACCAGATTCCCTGTGATTACCGGAGAGGGTCGATTCATGCCAACCACCGGCGTCGCTACGATGATCACTCCCGACGGTTTGTCGACCTGCTCAACGAAAGATACGACTACGATGAGATCCGGTATGTACCACCGGATGAAATGCAGGCCCTGGTCGGTTGCAAAGGCTATTCCGCCGGCACGCTGGATATGGGCGCGGGCCATCTACACCCGCTCAATTACGCGCTGGGTATTGCCCGAGCCGCAATGACTGCTGGCGCAGTGTTATTTGAGAACTCCGAAGTCACTCACATAGACACGGGAGATCCGGTACGCCTTTACACAGCTCAGGGCTCTCTGACTGCACGATATGTACTCTACGCGTGCAACGGCTATATCGGTTCGCTCGAGAAATCTATCGGCCGGCGCGTAATGCCGATTAATAACTACATCATTGCAACCGAACCGCTGAATGATGAGACCGTCCGCGGACTCATTGCCAACGGTGCCTGTGTGTCGGATTCGCGCTTTGTGGTCAATTACTTCCGATGCTCGGCGGATAACCGAATGCTTTTTGGTGGCGGTGAAAGTTACGGTTACCGTTTCCCCAGAGATATCAAAACCTTTGTGCAAAGGTACATGCTCAAGATTTACCCGAACCTTAAAGACACGAAAGTGGAGTATGGCTGGGGCGGCACGCTAGCCATTACCATGTCACGCTTACCCTATTTTCAGCGTCATAGTGCGAACATCTTCTCAGCATCCGGCTACTCCGGCTCGGGAGTTGCGCTTGCCACCGGCGCCGGCGCCATGCTTGCGGAAGCGATCGATGGCGTAGCCAGCCGGTTCGACGTCATGAACCGTCTTCCAACACCGTCCTTTCCCGGAGGCAGCGCCCTTCGATCTCCGTTGCTCGCGCTCGCGATGACCTGGTTCGCAATACGCGACCGACTTTGATTCAACAACCCGTGCGGTTCCGATAACCCCGGTAACAGAAACTATTGCTGTGCAACACGCCTAAAGCAAATTGAGCGGTTATTGGCCGGCATCGGAATATCATCATCAAGAACAAAACCCTGATCCTGTGCGACCTGGGTGAGGTCCTCGAAGTTTCGGATACCACTCGCAGGGTCGCGCGCTTTCAGCCATTGATCAAACTGCACGTTGCTGGGCTCAAGCGGTCGGTCCGCATATCGATAAGGCCCGTAGAGATAAATCCCCTGCTCTGGCACGAGAACATCCCTTGCCGCCGCAAACAACTGGCACGCACCCTTCCAGGCAACGATGTGTAAAGTATTGATACAGACGATCGCGTCAGCCTGAGGCAGTTTCAGGTTATCTGACAGAAGGTCCAGGCTGATCGGCGCAAGGCAGTTATCGCCCGCTTCTTGCCGCCAGAGGGATATCCCTTCGAGATTCTCCTGCAAATCGCTCGGAAGCCATTCGAGATCTGGAAAAACAGACGAAAAATAGGCTGCATGCTGTCCGGTTCCACTACCGATCTCTAATACCCTTCCACGCTTGGGGAGGCACTGTCGTAAAACCGCAAGGATAGGTTCCCGATTCCGATCACAGGCGATGGCGTAAGGCTTTTCCGGACTCGAACTATTCATGGCAGTAGGTCCCCGGCCAGATGTCATACCCATCCGGCATCTGTACGGTGCAATCCGGCTAGATAAAGGGAGAAAAGATGAACTCTCTGAGCGGGACTTGATAATGATCAATTAGCATGAGCGCGAACAACATCGCAAGGTACTGAATTGAATAACCGAAGGTCTGCTTAGAGAGCGCGTCAGTGTAATGACGATACAGTCGGACCACAAAAACCAGGAAGATCGTTCCCAAAATGAGCGCCCCCGCAAAATACATCTTACCGGACATCCCGGTCGCAAAAGGCAGAACACTCACCGCCAGCAACAACACGGTGTAAAGCACCATCTGAAGCAGCGTATGCCTCTCACCATGGGTAACGGGCAACATGGGAATGCCGGCTGCAGCGTACTCATCTCGCCGATATAGCGCCAATGCCCAGAAGTGCGGCGGCGTCCAGCAGAAGATAATCAGGAACAGCAAAAGTGCATCCGATGCCACCTCACCGGTGACCGCAGTCCAGCCCAGCACCGGCGGCATCGCACCAGCAGCGCCGCCAATGACGATATTCTGTGGCGTCGCATGCTTAAGCCAAACCGTATAGACCACGGCATAACCAATCATCGATGCAAAAGAAAGCGCCGCCGTAAGGGTATTGACCATCGTAACCAGCACTAGCATCGACACTACAGCCAGTGCGCTCGCAAAAATCAGTGCAGGGGTGATGTCAACGGTGCCGGTCGGAAGCGGGCGGCCGGAAGTCCGGGCCATGACGCGATCAGCCCTGCGATCCAACAGATGATTGAAAGCCGCTCCGGCGGCGGCCGAGAGACCAATGCCAAGGGCGCCAAAAATCAGCACGGAGACCGGCACCATGCCCTCGACGGAAAGAAACATTCCGACAATGGCCGTAAACACGATCAGCGCCACTACCCGGGGCTTTGTCAGTTCGTAGTAAGCGTGCAAAGTCTGTCCGGGGTTTGACGACATCTGCGACGGTGTGGAGGCCTGCACTTTCATGACGGCGATGAATTATACGGGATCATCGAACCGGACTAGCCGATGCGCGAGGCTCGCAGCAGTCGGCTGATATCTTTTCGCAGATCGGCAGGGTCACTCTGCACGGGGTAACTCATCATCAGATTGCCTAGCGGATCGACCAGAAAGATCTTTGACGGCTGCTGGGTTAGCTCATCAGTCCGGGGGGCAAACTGTGAAAGGAGCTTTTCCCTTTTGGACGCATCTACGGCAAGCACCACAGTCTGAGGCATCACAAGGCGGATCTGACTTAATGAAGGTAGTGAATCCGGATTCAGTGTCACCACTATCAGGCGAATCCGCTTATCGTTTTTTCCCTGACTCAAGCGTACACGTCCTATCGCGTCACTCAACTGCTTACAGGAATCATTACAGTCATCGCCCACGAAGAAAAGATAAGTCCAACGGCCGAAGAATGAATTGAGATCGACACTGCCTCCGTCAGGTGAAATCATCTGCACATTAGCGAGGGGTCTGGGTGGATCGATCAGATCTCCCCGATTACGGAAGGTATCCGGCTTCCATAGCCATGCTGCAATGACAGGCGACAAAAAGAGCGCCATCAGTGCAATCAGCATCCAGCGATTACGGATTTGTGTTGTCCGGGAAACAGGGCCTGGGTTGGGGTCATTCATCGATGTCATTCCTAACAAGGGTTCGCCTCGCTCTGATCTCGCGCCGAAGCATAGCGCCCACTACACCTGCAAATGCAAGCGCCATCCCGAACCACTGAACGGCATAGGCCTGGTGGCGCTTAACCGCCGTCCGGTCAGGTACTGGCCACACGCGGATAAACCCGGCCGGCTCATTCGGAGCAAGTCGGAAAACATAAGGATGGATTGCATAGGGTGCTGAATCAGCGAATGCCGAAAGATCGAGGTTCTGGCGCAGGATCGCATCATATGCTGGTGGATGGTCTTCTAGGGTGAAGGCACGCATAGGCTCAGTAAGGCGGCCGCTGATAGTTCGAACCCCTCGGGGAATGTCCGGACTCGGAAGGTCTTTTCTCGACCCTAAAAGCGGAATCCAACCCCGATCAACCAGTATCCGCGTGCCGCCAGGATAGATGATAAAAGGTGTCAGCACATGAAAACCCGGCTGGCCCTGATATGTCCGGTTATCCCAGAGAAACTGCCCCTGACTATCAAACCGGCCGTGCGCCTGGGCTGGAAAATTTGAGTGGCCAGGCTGCAGCAGGGTGCCTGTAATCTGGATCGGCACTTCGTTCGCCCGGACTGAGTAGCTGTCATACCAAACCTGCTTTTCCTCAGCACGTTGTAACTGCCAGATTCCCAATCCGATCAAAAACGCACATATGACTGCCACACCGAGTAACGCCAGGGGATGGGATATCCGTCGCCTCGACACTTCAGTTCACCGAAAAAATCGGGGTTTTTGATAACATTACCACCATCCATACAACAGCGATTTTTCAATGCTTGCGAAAACCGTAATCCTCATACTCTTGGCGGCCATGGTAATCAGCCTTGGCGCTGCCATGTTTTCAATGATGCGAGACAAAGGCCGCGGCACTGGCACGGTGAAAGCGCTTACTTATCGCGTCGCCATCTGGGCATTTCTACTTTTGCTGATTGTTGCCGGGCTCTACACCGGAATCCTGAAGCCCGGTGGATCGCTCCAGCAGGCTTCCGTGCCGAGCCAACAATAAGCTTTTATCCTGAGGAGACCACAGAACTCGGCCCGAGGACTCGGCAGTGGCTATGGTCTGCAGTAAAACCTTACAGGATATAAACGAAGATAAATAGACCGACCCAGACCGTATCGACGAAGTGCCAATACCAGGCAGCACCCTCAAAGCCGAAGTGCTCATCCGGCTTGAAGTGTCCACGCAAACACCTTACCAGTATGACTGCAAGCGTTATAGCCCCTACCGTGACGTGAAAACCATGAAATCCCGTCAACATGAAGAAGGTCGCACCATAGACCCCCGAGCCTAGGGTGAGGCCGAGATGGTTGTAGGCCTCCATGTATTCCCCAACCTGAAAATACATAAACGCTGCGCCCAAGACCACGGTCACAAACAGCCAGAAGTTGAGCGCACCCCGCTGATTCTTCTTAAGAGCCCAATGAGCAATCGTTAACGTGACACTCGAGACAAGCAGAATGACCGTATTGAGCAATGGAATTCCAAAAGCACCGATTGTTGAGAATTGTCCCGGTCCTACGTCGTGACTATCCGGGCCAATAAAGGTCGCTCCTGCGGGGCCTGCCGACGGCCAAGTTGCCTCGAAACCAGGCCATAACAACTCCTCTCCCGCAATCCAGGGCACGGACAGGACGCGGGTGTAAAACAGAGCGGCAAAAAATGCGCCGAAGAACATTACTTCGGAGACAATGAACCAGCCCATGCCCATTCGAAACGACGTATCTACCTGGGCATCATAGCGTCCGGCCTCGCTCTCTACCGCAACTTGACCAAACCAGGCACAAAGCATCAGGACGATAATCACCGCCCCCGCGATCATTAGCCACGGCCCCGGGGGGAGATGATGCAGTTTCAAAATGAATCCTAGCGCGAGCAGAAACAAGCCCATTGAGGTAATCGTGGGCCACTTGGTCGGATCGGGCAGATAGTAACCGCCGTGTGCTGCACTCATGTGTTGCGTCCTCGTTTGTATGAATATTTTAATAGAAATTGTTATCAGTCAGTTCAGTAATACTCAGGAATTAGCTGGCACGATGTTTTTGGCTGGATACACTGCGTACGACAATGTAATCGTTTTGACTTCCTCTGGCAGTGCGGGATCCACCACGAAGGTTACTGGCATGACTTTACTCTCTCGCGGTGCAAGTTCCTGGCGGGTGAAGCAGAAGCACTCCGTCTTTCTAAAATGCCGCGCAGCACGCGCCGGCGAAACACTCGGCACTGCCTGTCCAGCAGACCGGCTGTCAGTCAGACTGTGGGCAGCGTAGGTCACCGTCGTCGCTTCACCGGGGTGAACCTTAAGGCGTACGATCTCTGGGCGATCAACCCGCCACGGTATACCGCTTACATCGACCGCAAACTCCACAGTGACCGTCCGAGAGCGGTCGATCTCAAGTGGTTTCGCGCTTACCTCTGAGAGCGTTGCGCTTTTTCCATTAAGGCCGGTGATCTCACAAAAAATATCATATAGGGGTACCAGGGCGTATCCGAAGCCAAACATACCGAGTACCCACAGTGAGAGCCAGCCCACGACTCGGCGGTTGCTCTTTTGTCGGGAAGATTTACTCATCGCTGTCGATAAACCTTGGGCTTACAGAAAATACTTGACGATGCTCCAGGTAAAGACCGCGACAGCGAATACCGCTAATACCGTCACGGTCTTTCGGATACCTGCTCTTTGAGCATTATGTTCCACAGTCGTCATGAGTCGTTCATCGCACCTCTGGAGCAGTAGCAAAGGTATGGTATGGCGCAGGAGACGCTACTGACCACTCAAGACCTTCCGGATTATCCCAAACCTCAGCACTGGCTTTTTTGCCGCCACGGATTGCCTTGATCACCACTACCAACAAGATCAACTGGGAATACCCGAGCACGAAGCCGCCGATGCTTGAGACCACATTGAATTCCGCAAACTGTAACGCATAGTCAGGAATGCGGCGGGGCATACCTGCGAAGCCCAGGAAGTGCTGCGGGAAAAAAGTGACGTTGAAGGCAATAATAGTAAGCCAGAAATGCCACTTGCCGAGGGTCTCGTTATACATGTGGCCGGTCCACTTAGGCAGCCAGTAATAGACGCCGGCAAACATTCCGAGCACAGAGCCACAGAAGATCACATAGTGAAAGTGCGCCACGATGAAATAGGTATCGTGGTACTGAAAGTCCGCTGGCGTAATTGCCATCATGAGCCCGGTAAGCCCTCCCACGGTAAACAGTGCTACGGTGGCGATGGCGTAAAGCATCGGAGTCTCGAAGGACATGCTGCCCCGCCACATAGTGGCCATCCAGTTGAAGATCTTCACACCCGTCGGGATAGCAATCAGCATCGTGGAATACATGAAAAACAACTCGCCCGATAATGGCATACCCACGGTATACATATGGTGCGCCCAGACGATAAAAGACAAAAAGGCGATAGCCGCAGCTGCAAACACCATCGACGTGTATCCAAAGAGCGGCTTACGCGCAAAGGTTGGGATGACCTGCGAAATAATGCCAAAGGCCGGCAGAATCAGGATATAGACCTCGGGATGCCCAAAAAACCAGAAGATATGCTGGAACATGACCGGGTCACCACCCCCGGCTGGATCGAAAAACGCTGTACCAAAATGACGGTCTGTAAGAAGCATGGTCACGGCGCCTGCCAACACCGGCATTGCAGCGATTAGCAGAAAGGCTGTAATCACCCATGTCCAGACAAAGAGCGGCATCTTCATGAGCGTCATACCAGGGGCGCGCATGTTCATAATAGTTGCAATGATATTAATGGCCCCGAGGATCGACGACATTCCCAGGATATGAATGGTGAAGATCGTGAGATCAACGCCCATTCCACCCTGAACTGAAAGCGGTGGATAAATTGTCCACCCCGCCGCCGGTCCCCCACCCGGTACGAACAATGAAAGAATCAGTAGAGAGGTCGCAAACGGCAACAACCAGAAACTCCAATTGTTCAGTCTCGGTAGCGCCATATCGGGCGCACCGATCATCATCGGTATCATCCAGTTGGCAAAACCCACGAAGCCAGGCATTACCGCGCCAAAAATCATGATCAGGGCATGCACCGTAACCATCTGATTGTAAAAATGTGGATCGACCACCTGCAAGCCCGGCTGAAATAGCTCCGCCCGGATTACGAGCGCCATGGCACCACCGATCAGGAACATAGTGAACGAGAACCATAGATACAGCGTACCGATGTCCTTGTGGTTGGTGGTAAAAAGCCAGCGGGTAATGCCCTTGGGCACTTCGTCGTGATGATGATCGGCGACCGTCGTAGTCATGCGAACACTCCTGTTTTATTAAATTCTTGCAATCCGGGTAAGTGGGGTCAGGCTCAGCCTTTGTTACGCTGACCATCTAGCCAGGCCTGATACTGGCTCTCGTCGACCACGTCGACGACGATCGGCATGTAACCGTGGTCCTTACCGCAGAGCTCTGCGCATTGCCCACGAAAGGTGCCCGTCTCATCCGCGCGGATCCACATTTCGTTGATGAATCCAGGAATCGCGTCCTTTTTGCCGCCCAACTGTGGGACCCACCAGGCATGAATTACATCCCTTGCAGTGAGTAGAATCCGGACTTTCTGTCCGACCGGCAAGACCAAATGATTATCGACTTCGAGGAGGTAATTTTCACCCTTGGTCTCCGTCCCGGTAATTTGGCTTTGCGGCGTAGTCAACTTGCTGAAAAAGGAGACGTCTTCTTCCATATAGTCGTAATGCCAGCCCCACTGATAGCCGGTTACCTTAACCACCATGTCTGATTCCGTAGTGTCTTCCATTAGCAGCAGTGCTTTGGTCGACGGAACCGCCATGACGATGAGGATCAGGGTAGGAATTACCGTCCAAATCACCTCGGCTTTTGTCGAGTGCGAGAACTTAGCAGGCTGCGCACCTTTGCTCTTGCGGAATTTGAAAATCGAATAAAACATGATAGCGAAAACGATGATGCCGATCACGGTAACGATATACATGATCAGCATATGCAGGTCATACTGCACCCGCGCGATCTCGGTAACGGGCCGCTGCAAATTCAGGCCCCATTCAGCCTGTACGCTAGCGGGCACCGCCCACAACACAAGCATGCTGACCAATGCGGTTCCCGCACTCAGAAGATGCTTCAGTCGGTTTATGATCATTTTGGTTTCCCTAAGAGTATGCAATTGCAATTAAATCTTTTCATGAGCGAGCACCTGGCTGAGTTAAACAAGACTACAGCACACGCTGCAGTTCTTTTGCCGTTCGAATCCGGTCCTCTTCGGTTAACGCCGCACCTATTTCCACAAACTTTCCATGTGACCCAACCAGCAACCTGCTTGGATACCACTGGCGACCCCCTGACAACTTGATCTGCGCCCAATAGCGATTTAGGGTTCTTGATGTTTCTCCGTGTTGACTCTTCTGGCGGAGACCGACGTGATCTCCCCTCACCTCAACGAGATCATAAAATGTGGACCGTCGTTGCAGCATCAAAAAAACCACGACCAGTACCGCCACCTCAAGACCCAGAAATGGCAGGACAGGCCATGCTCCGAGTATCAGCATAAAACCACCAA
>JABJIU010000127.1 GCA_018661145.1 Pseudomonadota bacterium
ATCGGCAACCGTATCGGCAATACCTTCTTTCTTGCAGCGTCGGCAGCGCTGATCGCTGTCCCGATCTCACTGGTCCTCGGCATACTAGCTGCCCTTTACCGCAATTCCTTCTTCGATCGCTCAATATCGATGATCACACTGAGCGGGATATCGGTACCCGACTTTTTTATCGCCTACATCCTGATGGCGATTTTGGCGGTTTCCTACGGGTTCTTTCCGGCAATCTCGAACATCGACGAAACCATGACGCTCGCCCAGCGGATCAATGCGTCGGCGCTTCCGGTGCTGACTCTGACGCTCGCAGTCAGCGCCCATATGATGCGCATGACCCGCGCATCCATCGTCAGTCTGATGGCGAGCCCCTACATCGAGATGGCCAAGCTCAAGGGCATCCGGCCCGGGCGGATCATTGTTTTCCATGCCCTGCCCAATGCCTGGTCACCGATTATCCAAGTGATCATGCTCAACCTGGCATGGTTGGTGGTGGGCGTCGTGATTGTCGAGGTGGTGTTTGTCTATCCGGGACTCGGGGCGCTCATGATCGATGCAGTCTTCCTGCGCGATTTGCCTACCGTGCGGGCGACGGCAATGATCTTCGCGACTGTGTACGTCATCCTCAATCTGCTGGCAGACATCTTGTCGCTGGCTTCCAACCCACGGCTGATGCACCCCAAGTAACTGATCATGAAAGTCTGGCAACTCATCAGCGAAATGAACTGGACAAGCCGGATGGGTCTGCTGGTGGTCAGCGTCTTCGGGTTCTGTGCGATCTTTGCACCGTGGCTTGCGCCCTATGGCCAAAGCGAGATTGTTGGCGATGTCTGGGAACCGCTGTTTGGAAATTTCTTTTTCGGAACAGACCAGATTGGCCGGGATATGCTCTCGATGCTGATCTATGGCGCCCGCAATATGATCGCACTTGCGTTACTGACCACCGGATGCGCCTTTGGGCTGGGCTCCCTGCTGGGTTTTCTCGCGGCTACTATGGGTGGATGGGTTGATCAGGTGTTGAGTCGCTTCGTCGATGTGGTGATCTCCATTCCGACCCTAATCTTCGCCCTCATCGTACTCTCTTCAACGGGTACTTCGATATTCGCTCTGGTTACGGTCATTGCCATTATCTATGCCATGCCGGTCTACCGTATTGCCCGTGCCGTGGCCATGGACATCGAAGTCATGGACTACGTCGAGGCAGCCCGCCTCCGTGGAGAAGGGCTATGGTGGATCATGCGAAAAGAGATTCTGCCGAACGCTTTGACCCCGCTGGCCGCGGAATTCGGTCTGCGGTTCTGTTTTGTATTCCTCTTGATCAGCGGTCTGAGTTTTCTTGGCCTTGGACTGCAGCCACCGCTCGCTGATTGGGGCGCCATGGTGAGGGACAACGGCGGCGGTATCGCCTGGGGGTTTATGCACCCGCTGGTGCCGGCTACCTGTATCGCGCTGCTGACAATCGGGATCAACCTGATCGTCGATTCAGTGGTCCAAAAAGCGAGCGGGCTGCGCGAAGACCACTGACTCTCTTGAGGCACCTAGTCGTCGGAGATGACCTCGGCGAATCCAGGGGCCCGCAATGATTCCCCGGTAGCGTCTTCCATCATCTTGACGACATGCGGGGTCCATGCGTTCCCGCCATAACGCTCGCGTGAGTCCTTAAACATTTTTTCCACCAGCGTAGTCAACTGCAGTGGCACCTCAAGGTTTCGTCCAAGTTCCGTCACGAGACCTAGATCCTTAAGACCCAGATCGGTGGTGAATCCGGTGTTCAGACTGCCGTTCAGGATGACGGGCGCCCAGTCTTCAAATTCACGACTGCTGCCGGAACTGGCGGTAATGGCTTCATAGCACCTGGCAAGATCCAGTCCGCCGCGCTTGGCCAGCATCAGTGCCTCACCCATCGCCACCAGATCGACCAGGCACAGAAGATTGGTGATGACCTTGATCAAAGAGGCATTGCCAAGCTTGCCCATATAGACAATCTGGCCACTCAGCGCCTCCAACAGAGACGCATGACGCTTGAATAATGCCTCATCACCCCCGACAAGCAGCGTCATCTCACCTCGCGCCGCCCGGTGCACACCGCCGGTGGCGGGGCATTCCAAAACCCCGATACCCTGAGCTGCGGCCAACTCTGCCAGGCGGATCATTTCTTTTACATCCGTGGTGCTCATCTCAATCCAGCAACTACCCTCATGCATGACGCCCAGCGCACCGTTATTACTGGTCATCACCTTCGTGGATGCCTCGGGTGAGGGCAAACAGGTAATGAGCACGTCGACCTCGCTAGCCGCCTGCGCGACAGATGCCGCGGCCGTCGCGCCACGGGCAACGAGTTTTTCTACCGCCGCGTCATCAAGATCAAAGACCTTTAAGGCGTGACCGGCACCCATAACCTGACGTGCCATTCTTGCGCCCAGCATGCCAAGACCAATGAATCCACACTGCATGAGATGCTCCCG
>JABJIU010000069.1 GCA_018661145.1 Pseudomonadota bacterium
AGTCCAGTTGCCCCATGGTAACGGCATCTACCAGACCTGGTGAATGGTTAACCCGCAGCGCGACCTTGAGGCCGGGCTTGTCCAGATGCGTTGTGCTGATTGCTTCCGGCGTGATCTGGTAGACCAAAACCGGAGTCACCCCAATCTGAACTTCGCCATCAACACTGGTACGGATTGCCTGTGCGGTCTCCTTGAGTCGATCAGTACCGCTGAAAAGATTCTCCACTGCATCTCCAAACCGCCGCCCCTCCACAGTGGAGGCGATGCCACGCCCGCTTCGGATAAAAAGGGCAAAACCCACCGAACGTTCAAGCTCCTTGATCAACCGGGTCACGCTCGGCTGCGAGATGGCAAGTGTCCGTGAAGCACCGGTAATGGATCCTGTGCGCAAGGTTGCCCGGAATGCGTCGAGTTGTCTTAAGTTCATGGGAACGTAAATATATAGAAAACAAATATATTTGTTAAATAATGCTATTTGCCAAATATGTTGAAACGACGGATACTGAGCCTACTTTGGCAGAATTCATCCGAAATCCGGTCGATGGCTCGTATCACTTACCTCAACAGTTTCTCCGCCCCGAACGCGTTGGAAATCCTGGCGAATTGCCCGGAACATGAAGTGGTCCGGATATCAGGCGACGATCCGATCGAGCGGAGTTTCGAGACATTGGGTCGTGCCCACGCGTATCAATGTGTCGGCGCGCGCGATGAGGTGCCGGTGTCGTTGCGGGTCGGCACTGAATTTCTGTCACGGGCCCCCGAGCTCCTGGTGGTCTCGGCGAGTGGCTCGGGTGTGGATGTATTTGATCTAGACGCGTGTACCGCCGCCGGGGTCCTTGCGGTGAACCAAGCGGGCGCAAACGCCCAATCTGTGGCCGAGCATGCGCTTGCAATGATGATCGGTGTTCAGCGGGCGATTACCAGGGCAGACCGTGTCCTGCGGTCAGGCTGGCAGGGGTCACGGCTTGAGTTCATGGGGACTGACCTTGCTGGCAAGACGGTAGGGATCGTCGGTATTGGCAACATCGGCACACGCCTTGCCAGAATCTGCAGCGGGGGATTCGGTGCGACAGTCCTTGCGACGGATCCGCTGGTGAAAGCATCAGATATTGAGCGCCGTGGTGCACAGAGTGCAACCTTTGATGAATTGCTGCAGCACGCCGATATCGTTTCTGTTCACACCCCGCTCACCTCCGACACGCGCGGGCTTTTTGATGCTGACACGTTTAACAGGATGAAAGAAGGCGCAGTCTTCATCAACACCGCGCGCGGCTCCATTCACGATGAAGACGCATTGGCAGATGCGCTCGCGTGTGGGCATCTTGGGGGAGCGGGTCTTGATGTGTGGGCCGTTGAGCCGCCTCAACCCGATCATCGGTTGATGCAGATGGAAAATGTCATCGCCACACCGCATGTCGCTGGGTGCACGTCAGACAGTCTGCATAACATGGCGGAGCACGCTGCGACACAACTACTGGATATTTTCTCGGGCAAGCCCGCCGCACGGCCCGTGAACCCTGCTGTTTTGCCAAGATTCAAGGAGCGATACGTACAGATATTCGGGGAGTCGGATGGGATATAGGTTTTGATCACGCTGAAACCGGAAGGCTCCATTTTCTCGATGATAAGGAGGATGTCATGAAGTTGAAATCGCAAACGGGTTGGTATCGGGGACGCAAGACCCTGGCAGCAGCATGCCTCGGTGTTTTGACAATGGTTGGTAATGCTGCCCAGGACGTGCTGGCTGAAGAGATTGTTGGTCGACTCTCATACCACTGGGGACCGAGTCATACAGCCGCGGGTTGGGCAGTAAAGTTTGCCGAGGAGGTGAATCGTCGCGGGGAAGGACGGTTACGTATCGACGTTTATCCCCAGGGACAGCTCTTTGGTATCAAGGAAATTGTCGGCGCCCTTAAGGCGGGTTCCGTTGAGATGGGAGCGATCATCGGAATCGTCGGGTTTCCCACGGTCGTCAAAGATTTTAATATCGCCAGTTTCCCCGGCATGTTTGAGAGCCTGGAACATCAACGCAGTTTCTTTCAGAACACGCCACAGGGGCGCGCGCTCTGGGATGAGACGGTTACCAAGACGAACACTAGCTTGGTGATGTACGACCCGGTGGGACCAGTGCTGACCTGCAGTGTCACGAGCAAACTGGACTCAATTGACAGTTACAAGGGATTGAAAGCGCGCCGGCTTTTCGGAACTGAAAAGCCGTTGTGGAAAGCCTTGAAAGTGGATTATCAGAAGCTCGGCACCAAAGGCGTTTATACGGCACTTCAGACTGGCATGGTCGACACAGTCAATACTGTTCCCAATGGCCTAAGGGCCTACAGTTGGTGGGAATTTATCAAGTATTGCCAGCTGCCGTATCAGTCCTATGCGGACGCGTATCTGATGGCGAACTCTGATTGGCTCAATAGTCTTCCCGAGGATCTGCGACAGATGCTGCTCGAGGTCGGAAGAGAGATCGGTGATGCCGCCACTGCGGGGATTATGGATGCCTCTGCTGACGTGCTCGATGAATTCACGTCACAGCACGGGGGGGCCGTGACGATCTTGCAGGGTGACGCCAAAGCAGAGTTTGACCAGATGCTTAAGGACAAGGTTTTCCCAGAACTTTCCAAAATGGTGTCGCCGGCAGTCATCGAAGCTGCGCAGAATCACCCTGCGCCCTAGTTAGGGTCTGTTACCCGCCGCGTGGGTATTCGCGGCGGGTAAATACCACCTTTTACCTGTTCTCCCAAGCTGAAGCTTATGCACACACTGCAAAAGGGATTGACCGCGGTCAACGATGCCGTCGCGAAGGTCATCACCGCGCTCGGAATCGTAATCATTGCGTTCTCGGTATTGGCGCTGACCGGAGGCGCGGTGACACGCTATTTTACCGGGCTCGGTTTTGACTGGATCATGGATCTGCCGCCCGTGATGATGCCCTGGATGGTATTCCTGATGGCGGGCGTACTGCTTCGATCCAGATCTCATATTACGGTGGACTTTGTGCCGCGATTTCTTTCGGTGCGAGGCAAGATCTGGTTGTCCTTGTTTGTGCACTTGTTCGTCCTTGGCTGTGCGGTGATTTTTTTTCTGGCGGGTGTGGATGCCGTACAACTCTTCCATGCGCTCGGACAGTTCATCGAACTCGAGTTTGACTTGCCGTACTGGTATGTCTACCTGTCGTTCCCTGTAGGCTTTGGGATCCTGGCTATCTTTGCGATCGAGCTCGCTCTGAAGGACTGGCTGGCTTTGAGAGAGCGCAGTGACTCCAATCCGATTCTGGAGCAGCGCCAATGACGGTCCTGATGATTGCCGCATCCATGCTGCTGCTGTTTATGGCGGTCCCGGTATTTCTGGTATTCGGTGCGGGCAGTGCAAGCGCCGCGATACTGGACTTGAACCTGCCATGGTCCACTCTGATCCAGGTGTCGTACGCGGCCATCACGAAGCCGGTGCTTATTGCGATTCCGCTGTTCATTTTCAGTGGGCTGGCCATGCTGCGTGGCGGCATAGCCAGTCGATTGGTCAATATGGCAACCGCGCTTGTCGGGCACTGGCCCGGGGGTCTGGCCATCAGCATGGTTTTAACGATGGGATTTTTTGCGGCTTTTTGTGGTTCCATCCTTGCTGCAATTACAGCGGTTGGCACGATCATGATGCCGAAGATGATCGAGCAGGGATACCCCGCGCCTTTTGTCATCGTGCTCGCGGCCTCGGCCGCGTTGCTCGAAGCGTTGATTCCTCCATCCAATGCCGCGATCGTATTCAGCGCACTGACATCAGTGCCGGTCTCCAAGACCTTCGCGGCCGGTATTCTCCCCGGATTGGTATTGATGATATTGCTGATGGCGCTCGCGGTCTGGCGTTGTCGCCACATTCGCATGACCCGCAAAGCCTCGCGAGCTGAGATTATCGAAGCGGTCAAGGCGGCAATTCCGGGACTGGTGACGCCGGTGATAATTCTGGGCGGTATCTATGGGGGATTGCTGACTCCTTCAGAGACCGCAGCAGTGGCCGGGGTCTGGGCGGTGTTTATCGGATTCGTGGTGCATCGCGAGCTGACACTCGAGGGGCTGATTGCGGCACTGAGGCAGACGGCGGTTGCGACTACGATCATCTTCTCGATCATCGCGATGGCCATGTTTTTGTCAGTAATCCTGACCTACACCCGTGCCCCGCAGGAGATCATCAACTACTTCACCGACTTTGGTGTGACGCCCATGATGTTCTGGCTGATGCTTGCCATCATCTGCCTGATTCTGGGTACCTTTATAGAAATCGTTCCGCTCTTTTATCTGACCGTGCCGATCTTTGCTGCCATCGCGCTGTCGTTTAATCTCGATATTCTGCACCTGTTCGTTGTCTTCACGGCCTTCGCTGGGGTCGGTATGATCACGCCACCTGTCTGTGTAGGTATCTATACGGCCGCGTCTGTCGTTGACGTCAGCCCGGAGCGCGCCTTCGGTGAGATTCCATTATTCGTACTGGTAGGTATCATTTATGGGGCGTTGATGGTGTTTACCCCTGGGCTTGCAACCTGGTTGCCGAGGGTGCTGTTTTAGCACTGCTCACGAGTGATGATTATGAAGTGCTTTAGCGTCAGCGATCTTCAGGCGAAGGCGCGTCGAAACATGCCGCGCATGGTGTTTGACGCGCTCGATGGGGCAACCGGCAATGAGGCCGCTAGTCGACGGAACACAGCCGCGTTTGAAGAGGTCTGTCTTCAGGGCAGGGTGCTGGTGAACGTTGAGGATCGCTCCCTCAAGACTCGGTTTCTCGGCGAAGAATGGCAGATGCCTTTCGGTGTGGCACCGATGGGGATGGGCAATCTCTTCTGGCCTGGAGCGGACCAGGCATTGGCGCGGGCAGCACGGGATCGGGGATTTCCTCTCGGAGTCTCGACCATGTCGTCGACGTCACTTGAAGAAATTCTGAAGCAGTCAGATGGAAACGCCTGGTTTCAGTTGTACGCCGGGGAATCCGATGCGTTAACCCAGGGTTTGGTGTCGCGGGCGGCACAGGCGGGCTATCGGACGCTCATCCTGACCGCCGACGTGCCTGCACTGGCACCTCGAAGGCGCGATCAGCGCAATGGCTTTACGGTGCCGTTTCGACTGAGACCAAGACAGTTCGTTGATTTTTGTCTGCACCCGAAGTGGTCTCTAACGACATTGATGCGTGGGATTCCCAAGCCCCGCAATATGTCGGCCCCAGGGGGTAGCGAAACTTCGCCGTCATCCGAGACAGGATTCCGTCGTGAGGCTGGTAGAGGACGCTTTGACTGGCGGTTTCTCTCTGAACTGAGATCCAAGTGGCCACACCAACTGGTGCTCAAAGGGGTGATGAGTCCGGAAGACGCCAAGATGGCGGTGAGTGCCGGTGCGGATGCGGTCTATGTGTCGAACCATGGCGGCCGGCAACTTGACAGCGCTCCTGCTGCGATCAGCGTGTTGCCGAAGGTGCGCGAAGCGTTAGGCCCCGACTTTCCCCTGATTTTCGACAGCGGTGTGCGTAGCGGTGAAGACATTGCGAGAGCGCTTGCGAGTGGTGCGGATTTTGTGATGGTGGGTAGGCCGGCGCTTTACGCGCTCGGTGCGGGGGGTCCGTCGGGCTTTGATGCCTTGTTGCAACTGTTGATAAACGAGTTGAGTACAGTCATGGCTCAGCTGGGGTGTCGGCACACCCGTGAACTCAACGAAACAGTTCGTGTCTTGTAGACATGATGTCTTGAAATTCAGGCTTTAGAACTTACAGATAATGAAAAAAAACGAAAAAATCCGTGGAGGCGCCTTGCTGGCGCAGGCACTTCACGAAAAGGGTATCACACAGGTTTTTACCTTGAGTGGGGGTTTTTGCAATCCAGCCCTTGAAGGACTCGCCGAACGTGGAATCACGATTATCAACTGTCCGCACGAGCAGATAGCGGGACACCTGGCGGATGGGCACACCCGAATCACCCGCAAACCCGCCGTTTGCCTGGTGGGGCCGGAGGGCTTTGCCAATGCCATACCAGCGATGATGGAGGCTTGGGGTGAGCGCACACCGGTGATGTTTGTCACCGGCTCCAGTACGCTGAAACGCCAGGGAAGCGGTGGATTCAAGGAGATCGACGATGTGGCGATTGCTGCGCCGCTCACCAAGTACAGCGCCAGCATCACGGACGGCAACCGCATCCGCGAGTTCGTCGACCGCGCCTACAAAATAGCATTGAGTGGTTACCCGGGACCGGTTCACCTCAGTGTGCCGGTCGATATCATGTTCTCTTCCTTCCCGGCTGACGCCCAACTGGACGAAAGACCTCATCTGCATGCGTCGCGGCCAGCGCCACGAGCCTGGCCGGACCCGGATGACTTGCAGACCGTAGTCACCACATTGCAAAAGAGCGAGCGACCCATATTGATTGGCGGTCATGG
>JABJIU010000060.1 GCA_018661145.1 Pseudomonadota bacterium
CGCCTGACTCCAGCAGCGTACCCGCGGTCAGCGCAAGACGTGCAATCGCAAACTGGGCCATGAAGTTGCCAAGCACCGGGATCTCAAGGCGGGTACGGTCCCACTGAAACGCCCCGCTTTCGGTTTTGACCCATGCCTTAAAACCCGCACCAGCTACTACGACACCCGCGACGACTGCTGGCCACCAGGTGGCGGCAAAATCGCCGACGTTGAGCAGAATCTGGGTTGGCCCCGGCAACGCCCGGCCCATATCCTCAAACATAGTCGCAAACTGGGGCACCACATAGGCGAACATCACCCCAAGCGCGATGACCATCGCACCCATCATCATAGCGGGATAAGTCATTGCACTTTTGAACCGGTCGGCTAGTGCCTCATCGGCCTCGCGCATTTCGGCCAGTCGTACCAGCATCGCATCCAGGATGCCCCCGGTCTCGCCAGCACGCACCATGCTCAAAAAAATGTTGCCAAAATACTTCGGATACTCTGATAGCGCCTGGGAGAAGTCCTGGCCCTGCTGAATAGAGGCGCTAAGGTCTGCCACCATTTCACTCATGGGACCTGTACTTTCCTGGCGGGAGACAATCTCCAGCGCTCGCGCCAAGGGAAATCCCGCCTCCAGCAAAGTCGCCAGTTGCCGGGTCAGGATTGTGATATCACGGGGCTTGATTTTTTTAGCGCCACCAAGACGCAGCGACAACCCGCTGCCAGCACCGCCCCCACCGTCGGCCTTTTCCTCGATTTCCTGCAACTGGACACTTTGTCCTGCTAGTAGGGTAATGGCCTGTCTGCGGTCGGGCGCTTCGATGGTACCTGAGCAGGCTTTGCCGTCTCGGACACCGCTGTACTGAAAGGAAGCCACTAGTGGCCAACGCGGAATACTTCGTCCCGCGTTGTCAGGCCCTGCTCTACTTTGGCGAGTCCGTCTTCGAGCAGCGTGCCCATACCATTGTCTCGGGCGTGCTGCTGAAGTTCAGCAGAACTGCGCCCCTCCATAATCAGTTTGCGCGTGTCGTCACTGATGAGCAACAGTTCGTAGATGCCAAGGCGCCCCTTGAACCCACTGTAGTCACAGTGCCGGCAACCAGGGGCATGCCAGGATTGATCAGCCTCCTGAACACGACACTCTGTGCAGAGCCTACGCACCAGGCGCTGGGCGAATACGCCGATCACGGTAGAAGCGACCAGATAAGGATCCACGCCCATGTCGATCAGGCGCGTCACAGCGGTGGCCGTATCATTGGTATGCAGGGTCGAGAATACGAGGTGGCCTGTCAGTGCCGACTGGGCCGCGGTCTCGGCGGTCTCACGATCGCGAATCTCGCCCACGAGAATTACATCCGGGTCGAGGCGGAGGATACTTCGAAGCACCGCAGCAAAGGTCAGGTCGATCTTGGCGTTGACCTGTATCTGCTTGATTCCCTCCAGTTGATATTCGACCGGATCCTCGACCGTGATGACATTCACTTCAGGCGTACTGATCTCGTTAATGGTGGCATACAGAGTCGTGGTCTTGCCCGAGCCAGTAGGCCCGGTCACTAGAACAATGCCGTTAGCACGGCGGATCAGGTCCTGCCACTGAGACCCGATCGTCGGCCCCATGCGCAGGTCTTCCAGACTGACCCGGATACTCGACTTATCGAGGATGCGCATAACTACGCTTTCGCCGTGCACTGTCGGGACGGTCGCCACACGCAGGTCAAAACTGCGACCCTCGATCCGAAGTGAAATTCGACCATCCTGCGGCAGGCGTCGCTCCGCGATATCGAGATCCGCCAAAATCTTGATACGACTGATTACCGCCGGCTGGTATTGTCTGGGGACGCTATTCACGGCCTGCAATACGCCATCAATTCGGTAACGTACTTCGAGGCGGGTCTCTCCTGGATCTAGGTGAATATCTGAAACCCCTCGGCTGATCGCCTCGGAGAAAATGCTGTTCACCAGTTTAATAACTGGCGCCGCCTGTGCCTGCTCTTCAATATCGTCCAGTTGTTCCAGCTTTTGCCAGTCGTCGACAGCGTCACTGTCGCTTTCTTCTTCCTGCGTCTCACCCAGATTCTGGTAAGTTGTCTCGATCAGTCGCTCAAGAAACTCGGGCTCAGTCAGGCGCAGTCGCACTGGCGCGCCCAGCAAGGTCGCGCACTCGCTGGCAAGCGACCCCAAAAACGGTGTCACCGTTAGTACCTGAACTCCCTGAGCGTCATAGAAAATCGGCAGTAAATGATGCATCCGGGCAAAATCTGCCGGAAACCGGCGAGGCAGTTCTGCATCAATCAGAAGGTCGTCAGTCGGGTAGAGCGGATCGATCCCGGTAACCTGCTCGAGGATCTTTAGCACCGCGCGAGGTTCCTGATGGTTGTAGCGGAACCTACGCCATAGGTTAACCGGACTTTCGCGTAGCAGTTCCAGAACGAGGCGGGCGCCTTGCTCGCTCTCCGGCTGAAACAACAAAGCGTCGTTTTCCAGCCGCGGCAGCGATAACTCTCGGGTAATGCGTTCGTCGATCTTGCGACTGCGGGTCCGAAGGCGTTTAAGTTGCGCCTCATCAAGGCGCCAGCATTCTCCCGGCGTCGCTACCCGCATCGCCGCGTTGTACACCCTATATTGCAACAGGCCTGCGGTACCGGTCAGGGCGCCAGGGCCCAAAGTCGCAACTACGGTATCCTGTGCGCTCTCTTTGATGATCCTAAACTCACCGCTCGCGACCAAGAACGCGTGCTTTGCCACGTCGTTTTCATGAAAAAGGTGATCACCCGCGTCGTGTCGCTCAAAACACGGGGTGAGTTCACGTACCAGGACAAAAAGATCGATTGCGTTAAGTTCGGCAAAAAGTTGCGTCTTGCGCAACAGGTGAAATTGCTGATCGAGACCTGCGTTCAGTGCGAGTGCGGAACGGTACTCCGAATGCGATGAAAGCCAGTCGTCGAATTGCGGTCGGTCCAGGGATGCCAGCGTGGTGTCTTCAGCCGCGCGAAACTCAGCACTTTCCTCGCCACCATTCAACAGAGCAGGGACACCGACGATCTCTCCCTGTCCCACCGTGTAGGCGTACGCTCCGTCGGCCAGGCCGCGATTTTCTGATACCTGAACGTTACCCGACCGAACCAGAAACGCAGCGACTGCTTCATCACCCGCCTTTTTAAAAACCTCTCCGGCGGGTACATCACGCGTCTCCCCAAAGCACTCTGCCAGGCTCTCCATCAGTTCAACCGGCATTCCCGTCATCAGACGGGACTGGGAAAGAGACTGGGCAATACTGGCATGCACGGGATTATTGGATTACCGGGTGGAACTCGCCGCCCTAAAGGTCAAACTCCATCTCGATGTGATCAAGCGCGCCAGCTGTAGCTGCGCCGGGATGCTTGAGCAACTGATCAGTGCCGACCTGAATCGCTTCCTGCTCGGAAAGAATCACATAGGGCGTAATCAGTATGAGCAATTCTGTTGATTTTTTCTGTTTCTGCTGAGACCCGAACAACAGACCCACCCCCGGCAGATCTTTTAACTCCGGAACCCCAGAGTTACCTCCCGAAACATCATCGCGGATCAAGCCGCTGATCACAAGCGTGTGCTTGTCCTTGATAATGACGTGGGTCTTGACCAGACGTTCGGTGATGACGTGCTGGTTGTTACCTGAAGCGCCGGCGCCGGCGATAACATTGCTGTTGGAGATCTCAAGGTCAAGAGTCACGTCCCGGTTACTGGCAATCGTGGGCTTCAGTTTGAGCTCAAGACCCACCTTCTCGCGATCATAGGTCTCGATAGGTTGGTTGTTGGTATCCATCCGGGTTTCCTTTAGCACCGGAATCTCGTCACCAATACGAAGATTGGCCTCCATGTTGTTCGAGGCCATGAGATGCGGTGAGGCCAATACCCGGGCATCGGTGTCACTGGCCAGCAGGTTCACCATCATCGAATAATTCTTGGGATCCAAAAGTGCGTAGTTTAATCCCCCTGGGCTTCCGGACAGAACATTCTGCGCGTTGTCGATTACGCTTGAACCGACCGCAAACGTGCTCGGATCAGAGAAGGTCAACGCTGCCATCGGCAGCACGTTCAGCAACTGCTGCCACTGTAAGCCCATGCGGCTGTTATGATCCAGCGTGATCTCGACAACTTTTGCCTCCAGTAGTATTTGCGGGCTGCGTTTATCCAATTCCACCAGCATAGTGACCACCGCCTGATGATACTTTTCCTCTGCCGTAATAATCAGGCTGTTGGTGCGCTCTTCAATCATTACGCTACCGGAAACCAATGCACTTTCGCCCTCGGCCGCACTTGGCGGGGCCTCCTGCCCTGCCAACTGTGCGACAAATCCAGCGATAACCGGACCCAGATTTGGTGCCGCTGCATACTGCAGAGGATAAGTCCTGGTGACGGCGACACGTTGGGGAAGGTCCAACTCCTCCACCAGTTTCAGGATCGAGCGCAACTTGGAAGCTGACGCTGTCACAAGCACAACACCAGCATCCCGGTTGGTCGATACCGGTCGCATCAGCCCCATCGCGGCCAGAGTTTCAGCGAGGGTTTCCTCATCGATATGCTGCGGACGTATGGCCAGCACCGCAACCTGTTCATCGGGCATTTCAGGGTAAAAGATGGGAAAGCCACTCATCTCTGCGATGGCATCCTGGACCACACTGATAAAACCATCGTTCTCGATCACCGCAAAACCCCGGTGTTTCAGGAGCGAATGAAGCAGATTCACCGCCTGCTTCTGCGTAACCGGGCCCGGCGATATGACGGTGACAACTCCTGACACCCCTTCACCTGGGACCACGTTGATGGCCAACAGATTGGAATAAGCCTCCAGCACCTCGAAAATGTCGGCGTCCCGGAAATTGATTGTGAAAAGCGGTTCGCCGGGTCCTTCCTGGTTACTAAGGCCGTCACCGCTGCTGTCATCAGTTTCGCTCACTACCGCCGGTAGAGTAAGTTCATCTTCACCGGACTCAATGAGGCTCGACTGGGCCAACGATGCAGCAGTTCCCCAAACGAGCATAGCCAAGCCTGCCGCTACACCAAAAAGCAGGCTCAAAATATTTGCAAACTGGGCATTGTTAACCTTGGTCGTCATTTCCAACCGTTAGCCAATTTTTCTTGTGTCAGATTTAAAGGTTCGCTGCGAAACTCTTGCGCGTATCTATCTAGTAATCCATAAGGAAACTGCTGGCTCTGAGTTCGTCTTCTTCCTCGCCCAGTCTAACCCTAACCGAGGTCGGAGAGATTTCAGCCACCACTGATCCGTTGAGATCATCCCCGTTTTTAACATAAACCGTCACACCGATGTTGTCATCGCGCACCACGGCGATAGACTGACCGCTGGAACCGGTCAGTGTACCGATCAACTCGAGTCCATCCAGATCAGGCAAGGGCGGTGGAGGCGGTTCGGACTCTGTCTCGACCACTTCCTCGAGGGGCTCTTCCTCCTCCGGGATTTCGGGCTCAAGTTCCAGAAGGGCTGCATCGTCACGCCTCACCGTACCGAATTCATAGAGATTCGCGCGCGACGTGCTCATGGGCTCAATGACTGGGAAGGGATAAACGAATCGATCTGATTTATCTGCAAGGGCGACTGCCCCTGCCGCAACAGCGCGGCCGGACGCCGCCTCCGGCTCAGGCACAAACTGCATCGCGACCCCCGCTATGACAAATATCATCGCGACCAGCAACTCGAAGCGGATCAACCGGCCCAGAGTTCGCCTCGACGTTAGCCGGGTCTTCCAGTCAGCCTTCATCTAACACCTCCTGCATCGACCGCAACCATGTTGCGTCAACCAGTTCACTACGGCTGGTATCAGGAACAGGCTCACCCAACTCGAGCAACACTTCCTGCAGAAAATCTAGACCAAAGGCTGCATCTGAAGTCAGTTGTTCTGTGAACTGCGCGGGGTCAACGTATCTCGTCTTCGACAATGCTGCGGCTGTTGCATCCGGATTCCGGCGCCTGAGCCAGGCATGGGCCAAACCCGTCGCTTCCGGATCCTGCGATTCCAGCCCGCGCGCGGCATCGAGCAACGCCTGGCTAACCGCTCGCCAGCGCTGTGGGAAACGGCTGAGCGAGTCAGTGCTTACGATAAGGTAAGAGTGCCACTCACTGCTATTGTCAGCAAAACCCTCGAGTTCGCGCAGGCCAAGGTAATCGAGTCTGGCGCCGTCCAGGTCACTTACGAGGGCCGCATCAATAAGGCCGCTCCTAAGGTGGCGGACCATGGCGCGCCGGTCAAGATAAACCATGTCAATGTCGGAACGACTCATACCTGTGTCATACAACATCTGCAAAAGACTGACCTCCGCCATACCGAGACTCTCGACTCCGAGCGTTTTGCCGGCCAGGCTGTCGAGTCCATCAATAAGGCTGTCGGTTCTGCTTACCAGTGATACCGACAGCGGCAACTGGCCCAGTGGCATAAGCACCCGCACAGGGGCTCCCGCGAGACGGTAGCGAATAAGGTCGTAAAGACTACCCACCACCCCGTCGAACTCTCCTGACAAAAGTCGATCTGCGCTCAACTGTGGTGATCCAGCCGGTACCAGGCCAACGGCAACCTGGGCTGCTGCAAAGGCCCCACCTGTGTGGGCTACATAGACAGGCAAATCTGCAGCCCCGCCATGGACCCCGATAATCAAGGGCTCAGCGTTATCGGCTGTTGCCTCCCTCGAAGGCGTTGGCGTGGGGTCCATAAAGCGCAGCCGCGCCTGTGACTGCCCCTCCTTGGGGGGATTCATCTCCAGTTCCATCAGGTTAAGCCGTCGCGGGGAAGTTTCCAGCAAATACAGGTACCTTCGCAACGCCGGGTAATCGCCGATCAGCTCAAGATCATGTATCCGCCCTTCAAGATCGAGCGTGGTTTCAACGTCTGGCATCAGTTGGCGTAACTGACTACCGCTGATACTGGCATACGCTGTCAATTCATCAATCAGGGACTCAATCGGCGCCGCCTGGGCAATAAGGTCCTGTGCAAAATATGCCTCAAGTGCGTTCATCTCCCGCTCGAGCTCCACCAGCCGCTGCTCACGTCGGGGCAGCATGCGAATCTTCTGGATATAACCGGTCGACAACTGTTCCGCCCGATCCCGCTGTTCCAGCGCTTGATCAAACCTGAATACCAATGGCTCGATCAACTGGGTGTATCCTGCAATCACAAAAAGAAAGAGTGCCACGATGCCAAGTGCCCGTCGATCACGCGCACTCATCCTGCTCAAAGCACCTCCGGATTCAGGGCGACTCATGCGCGATCCTCACCAAGCAGTTGCCAAAGCGGTGAGTTCAGCCGTACCTGCAGACGAAACCGTGCACCCTGATCCTTTTTATCATCGCCTCGACTGACGGTGACCGACTGCAGTCGGACCTGGTCGACCTGGGGATGCCTTCGCAACTCAGACACAAACCCCGAGATGTCACGCTCTGCCGCAGCAAGACCGTCCAATGACAGCACACCCCGCCGGTCCAACTGCAGTTGCCCGACAAGGCGGATGTTGGCGGGCATCAGTTCGGTAAGGTCATCGAGCAACGCAACGACGCTGTTGTCATCGAGCGCCTGGAGCTCGCGAACTTCCCGCGTAAGTCGACCCACTCTTTCGGCAATACGGGCAGAACGGGCTGCCTGCATCTTGAGCAAGCTCGCACTGTGTTCAGCACGGGCTGCCTGGGTTTCCAGATCACGTAACTGCAGATAACCAAACCAGCTCACAGAGACGAGCAACAAAAGCGTTGCCACTACCGCACCTCGCCGACGGGCGCCGCTCGCCGGCCGGTTGGACTGCTCGCTGACAAAAGCATCAAAGTTGCATAGCACACGACCGCCCTGGCCGCGACCCGTAACGGGATCACTTTGGACCTTGACGGCGGCCTTGGGAAACACCCGCTGACAACTGTCGTGGACAGCCTGCACGAAAGCCTGCTCTTCATCCGGTGTCGCTCTAAGGACAATCTGGTTGAGGTCCGCAGGCAGTCCGTACTGCAGCATCTGCTCCACAGAGACCAAGCCATTGAGGCGGGGGATCACCTGCCAATCCACCAGAGCACCCGCATTCCAGATACATAAAATAACTGCACGCTCTGTTATCCAAACCACCAGACCTGTCTTGAGATCCGCCGTCAATTCCGGAACCTGAATACGGC
>JABJIU010000052.1 GCA_018661145.1 Pseudomonadota bacterium
AAGAAGAAAAGACCCGAGCCATGCTGCTTTTTGGAGATCAAATTCGCACCTGGGAAGAACACGAAGACCCCACCGTGTTGGTTGCGCAATGTATTGCTGGCGCGACTGACGCGCAGCCTCGTGTAGCGGTTGACCCGGCCACGCCGTTTTTCGTCTTTGACGGCCTGCGCCGTGCCATGCCCCAGGCCGAGTTTCTTAACGGCACATGTATCACCGCCGGATGCCGGATGCAAAAGTCCGCCGGCGAAATTGCGCTGATCCAGTTTGCGATGAACCTTACTCTAAAGGTGCATCAAAGCGCTGCCCGGATTCTTGAGGCGGGAATGAGCACGGTGGATGTGCAGGCGTTCTTGACCGCGGCTCACCTTAAGCTCGGTACTGATGGTCCGCCGCCGTTTCGGATCGTGCTGTTTGGAGAACCCACTGCTTACCCGCACGGGGTGCCTTATCCGCAGGAATTAAAAGAAGGCGATATGGTACTGATCGATACGGGAGCGACGGTCGACGGATACTTTTCTGACATCACCCGCACCTATGTTTTTGGAGAGCCCAGCAAACGACAGCGCGAGGTTTGGGATCTTGAAAAAGCGGCCCAGGCGGCCGCTTTTGCTGCAGCTAAGGTCGGCGTGCCCGCCGAATCTGTCGATCGGGCTGCGCGGGATGTCATTGAGGCAGCAGGTTTTGGCCCGGGATACCAAGTGCCAGGGCTTGCCCATCGCACTGGGCATGGCATCGGTCTTGATATTCATGAGGAAACCTACATCGTGCCGGGCAATACCACGGCGCTTTTGCCGGGGATGTGTTTTTCAAATGAACCGATGATCTGTATCTACGGCGAGTTCGGTGTGCGCCTTGAAGATCATGTATATATCACCGAAGACGGACCGCGTTGGTTTACAGAACCTTCGCCGTCGATCGACCAGCCGTTTGCCTAGAGGGTTACTGGAATCCCGTAAGGGGAGATAAAACCCGCCCCGATTCTCAGGCAGGTTTTTCGATTAGTTCAAAAGTGATGCCGTCGCTGTCCCGCAGGTAAACGATCCTTGCGCCGGCATTGGGGCCCTGATCCACGGTGATGATCTCGCCTTCAGCAGTAACGCCGTGAGGCGCGGCGGCCTCTATTAGTTCATCGAGACCCGTTACATCATAGGCGACGTGACAAAAGCCCGTGTCGCAGGCCCGGGGCCGCACGTGGGTGCGGTCATCCGGTCCGCTGTATTCGATAAGTTCGATACTGTGACCAGGGCCCCGCACATAGGCGATCATGACCTTGGCACCATTTATCCCTGTGACGCGTTCGATGACCTTGGGTGCCCGGGGCGCTTTGGAGGTCACTTCAAAGCCGAGCACGTCCCGGAAAAAGGCGATGCTCCGGTCAAGGTCTGAGACCGTGAAACTCGTGTGGTTGGTGGCGAGGACTTTTGCCATGGGAATCCAAATTAAAGGGGCTTGTCGAGTGTACCCTGCAGGGGCCAGCGTTGTTAAGACACCTCTGCCTGTTCGCGGAGTTTGAATTTCTGGATCTTGCCGGTGGAGGTCTTGGGCAGTTCGCCAAAGATCACGGTTTTTGGCGCCTTGAAGTTTGCAAGATGCTCACGGCAGTGATCAATGATGTCCTGTGCCGATGCAGCTGAGTCTTCCTTCAAGTGCACAAACGCACATGGGGTCTCGCCCCAGTGCTCGTCGGATTTTGCCACTACGGCGGCTTCCAGTATTTCGGGGTGGCGATACAGCACGTCCTCAACCTCGATCGAGGAGATGTTCTCCCCGCCTGAGATGATGATGTCTTTGGAGCGGTCCTTAAGTTGAATGTATTCATCCGGGTGCATCACGCCAAGATCTCCCGAATGAAACCAGCCCCCGGCAAAGGCTTCTTCTGTGGCTTTCGGGTTCTTGAGGTAGCCTTTCATAACGATGTTGCCCCGGAACATGGCCTCACCCATCTCAGCGCCATCATGGGCAACCGGCTCCATGTTGTCGGGGTCTAGAATCTGGAGATCTTCAAGCGCATGGTACGGCACGCCCTGGCGCGCCTTGGTCGTTGCCTGCTCCTCTGCAGGCAAGTCGTTCCACTGCGGCTTCCAGGAGCAGATGACCGCGGGACCGTAGGTTTCCGTGAGACCATAGACATGGGTCATGGCAAAGCCGCTTTTCTCCATCGCAGCGAGTACGCTCGGAGGCGGCGGCGCGGCAGCGGTCATAACTTTTACGGTATGGCTGAAGCCGCGCTTGGCGTCGTCTGATACATTGATCAGGAGGTTGAGCACAATGGGTGCGCCACAGAAATGCGTGACTTCGTGATCGGCAATCGCATCGAAAATTGTGCTGGCGCTCACAGAGCGTAAGCATACGCTGGTTCCGGCGACGGCCGCGAGTGACCAGGGGAAACACCAGCCGTTGCAGTGAAACATGGGCAAGGTCCAGAGATACACCGGGTGGTGCGCCATATCCCATCCAATAATGTTACTCATCGCGTTAAGATAAGCGCCGCGATGGTGGTAGACCACGCCCTTGGGATTGCCGGTGGTGCCGGAGGTGTAGTTCAGGGAAATCGCATCCCATTCGTTGTGGGGCAGGGTAATCGCAAAATCCGGATCACCCATCGCGATAAAATCCTCGTAAGTGA
>JABJIU010000172.1 GCA_018661145.1 Pseudomonadota bacterium
CAGCTGCCCGAGGGCTCGATCCCCCGAGGGAGAGGGATGATTCGCTGGTTTCATCGGAGCGTAGAATCCAACACGCATCAGAGTGAACCCCAGCGTTGTCTGAGCAGAGAAATCAGCGGCCCAATGTTATCGGCATGATCAAATTTCTGTATCACCCGCTGTCGTGCTGCATCCCCCCACGTCTCCCTTAAGTCAGGATTGACTCCTGCCCGATGAATTGCATCACAAAGTGCTTTGACATCTTCAGAGGGAACCAGAAGTCCATGGACATCTGTTGTGATGAACTCGGCAATACCGGGCAGCTCTGTTGTCACGATTGCAAGTCGCTGACTGGCCGCCTCCATCAGCACATTGGGCAGACCGTCACGATCGCCGCCCGGCGCGATGCGGCTGGGCAGTATAAAGAGATCACTCTTGCGATAAAGAGAAAGGACCGTTTCTTGAGGCAGTGGCCCGAGCCATGAGATTTTTTCATTCAGGCCGAGGTCAGCAGCGGCATTTTGGAGTGACGATAGCCCGGTACCGCCTCCTACATGCTGCCAACGCCAGTGAAAATCATCGGGTAGCGCGGCGAGCGCCTTGAGCAGGATATCGAAACCCTTTTTCGCTACTGTCCGGCCGACACTGAGAAGACTGATGCATTGTTCCTGGGTGCTGCCGTCGGAGATGCGCTTCTTCCCGCCGGAGTCTGCAAAACGTCCGGTATCCAGTCCGTGGTAGAGCCGGGTCAGATGAGTTCCAGAAGGGGCAAGTTCTTTTAGATGCAAAAAGCCCACGTCGGTACAGGTGACTGCCCAGGCACAGTCCGCGAGTTTCTCGCGTTTCTCCCATTCTGGGGTGGTCCAGATATCTTTGGCATGGGCGGAAAATGACCATGGAACATCGCTCAACAGGGCAGCATAGCGGGCGACGGACGCCGGCGTGTGCATAAAATGGGCATACAGAAGCGACGTCGATGGCGCAGCTTCAGCCGCCAGGACCAGAGCCTGACCGAAGCGCCTCACCCGATTGACGGTAAGATCCCGTTTCAAATCTCGAATCCACAGGGTGCGGGCCATTCGGTAGCCCGGCCGCTTTCTACTCGAGAGCCAGCCTTTAATAACCCGCAATGGCTCGCGGTAAAGGTATTCGGGCAGATACAGCACCGGCGCGTTTATCTCTCGGTGAATCGGATGTGTCGTGGGGTCAGTAGGCTGACGCAGAGAAACCAGCTGAAGGTCCACACCGGCCTGCTCGAGACTATGAATCTCCTGTGCAATAAAGGTTTCCGACAGTCGTGGATAACCTTTCAGAACAACTGCAACAGGCATAGGTTGGGGTCCGGGTCACTTTGAACCCGTGAACAGGTTCGACAAGAAGCAAGGGTATGCTATAAGAGGCGGAATGTCAGCGCAAACCAAACTATGACCGACCCGAAAAAAAGCGAATCACTGTCCCCAAGCGGGGATGACAGCGAAGATTATCCCCAGATAGACAAGTCGATCTATCGCTACGTCCTGCGGCACACCTTCCGTGGTCAACTGTTTCTGCTGTTGTTGACGGTGCTGACGATGCCGCTCGTCTACATTTCGCTCGATATACCCAAGAGAATCATCAATCAGGCGCTTGAAGGTCAGAATCTGCCGCAGGCCATACTGGGATTTGAAGTCACTCAAGTCAGTTTTCTGATGCTGCTCTCTGTGGTATTCCTTCTAGTGGTGGTCGTATCGGGGGGCCTAAAGTTTTACCTCAACGTCTATAAAGGGGTCCTTGGTGAGCGGATGTTGCGCCGATTCCGTTTTGATCTCTATTCCCGGATTCTGCGTTTCCCGTCGTCCAAGATCCGCAGAACCCCGCCGGCTGAGATCATCCCAATGATTACCGCAGAGACCGAACCGCTCGGCGGTTTGATTGGTGACGCAATTGCGGCGCCGGCCTTTCAGGGGGCCTTACTGCTTACTTATCTTTCATTTATTTTCCAGCAGGATGTCTGGTTGGGCCTTGCCTCCATCGCGCTTTATCCGCCCCAGATGTATTTGATTCCAAAGTTGCAAGCGAAGGTGAATGCGCTTTCAAAGCGCCGGGTCAAGACGGCGAGGGCTCTCGCGACCCATATCGCAGAAACCGTGCAAGGTGCGTCTGATATCCATGCCAATGACAGCGGACGCTTCGAGCAGGCAAGAACTTCGGGACACTTGGGTCAGATCTTTGACATCCGTGAGGAGATCTATCGAAGGAAATTTTTTATCAAGTTTCTGAATAACTTCTTGGCTCAGGTGACGCCGTTTTTCTTCTTCTCCATTGGGGGCTATCAGGTCATCCAAGGGGAAGTGTCTTTAGGCGCCCTGGTTGCGGTACTGGCGGCGTACAAGGACATTGGTCCGCCCTGGAAGGAGTTGCTGAAGTTCTATCAGGTGTTTGAGGACACCCGGGTCAAGTATCTGCAGGTCGCCGAACATTTCGAACCCGAGAATATGATACGGAAATCCCTCCTTACGGCGCCCGACGTCGTCGAGCCGTTGTCGGGCGAGCTGAGAATGCAGAACGTGAGTTATGGAGAAGACGATGTCACCACGGTCAGTCGCGTTACCTTCTCGGTGGCGTTGGACTCCCATATCGCCGTCGTTGGCGAGGCAGGATCAGGCAAGAGCGACGTTTCCGGTATTGCTGCGGGACTGATTCGCCCGACGTCCGGGAAAATCCAGATGGGAAAACTTGACTGGTTGGATGCGTCGGAAGGAATCACCGGCAGACGCGTCGGTTGGGTGGGTTCTACGCCCTACATATTCAGTGGAACCATTTCCCACAATCTCTATTATGGTCTTTTCAATCTTCCCAAGGAGGATGACAGCGAGCATAACTCCGCGGCTGCGCGGAGGGTCAGGGAGGCCGCTGCCTCGGGAAACAGTTCGGATGATTCCGGTGCGGACTGGCTGGACATCTCGGCAGGGGGTTTTCGTGACAGCGCAGATCTTCGCGCCAGGTCGCGGCAGGTCCTCGAGGTCGCCGGCCTCGGAGAAGATGTCTATCAAATGGGTCTGTCAACCCGCGTTGCCGACACCCGATTCGATGCCGAAACAAAGGACAAGATTCTGGACGCGCGGCGGCGGTTTCAGGACAAGGGCCTTGATGTCACCACCTTCGATCCCGAGACATATAACGTCAATATCTCGGTGGCCCAGAATATCCTGTTTGGTTACCCCTTAAGCCCCGACTTCGCGCCTGAGCAGCTGCCCTCCAATTCACTGGTGACGGACCTTCTGCGGCAAGTGGGGCTGTTTGACGAGTTCCTGGCGCTTGGGGTCAAGGTCGCGCAGGCAATGACCGAGGTGTTTGAGGGCGTTAGTCCCGACAGCGATCTTTTTGAGCGCTTCAGTCTGATCAGTGGAGACGATCTCCCAATCCTTGAGGATATCCTTCGACGACTGTCCGCAAATGAGGATCAGTCCCCCAAAGCGTTGCCGGAGTCTGATCAGGAGGTCCTGCGCTCCTTTATCTACCGCCTGGTCCCTGCGCAGCATCGTCTGGGGGTTGTCGATGATACCCTCCAGACACAATTGCTTGAAGTAAGAAAGCTGTTGCGCGAAAAGTTAGGGCTGGAAAACACTTCGGTCGACTTTCTGAATCCGGCGGCGTTGAATCCTGGTCTCGATATCGAGTCCAACGTATTGTTCGGTGCTTTACCGTTCGGCAAGCCGGCGCTGCGCAGTAAGATTCGAAAGAGCATCGATGAGGTAATTGATGCCGTCGAGTTACGCGCCTTTGTGATTGAAATCGGATTAGATGCCGATGTGGGCACATCCGGGGGGAAACTCAGTAGTATTCAGCGGCAGAAGCTCGGATTTGCAAGAGCGCTGATGAAAAACCCGGATCTCCTGGTGGTCGACGAAGCGCTCGCGCCGTTTGATTTCAACGTTCGTGGGGACCTCATCCAGAGTATCCGCGAACATATGCGCGGCCGGGGGATCTTCTGGGCGCTGGAAAGCGCAAGTTCCGTAGAGTATTTTGAAGATGTCATTGTCATGGAGTCGGGCAAGATTCTCGAGCAGGGCAGCACACAAGAGCTGATGTCGCGTGACGGACCGCTGAAGGCGTTGCTGGCGACTTGATCTGGCAGGGCCTCAACCCGTGGCCGGATGAATAAAGAGATGGAGAAGCATTCGATTCATGTCTTCGAACCCTCCGGCCCGCCGGAAGAAGATGTTCTCGAACGTAATCTTCAGGCGCTTCGCACCGCAGGATTCGAAGTAGATTACACCCCCTTGCAGACAGACGCGCGGGGACGTCTGGAACGTGACGGGGTCCGGACGCGTCTGGAAGAGGTTCAGTCAGCGCTCAAGTGTACTCACCGGTATTTGCTGAGCGCCCGCGGGGGTTACGGTGTGAGCGAACTCATGAGCCAACTCGACTGGCAGGCACTTGCGCAAAATCCGGCCAAAGTCCTGATCGGTTTCTCGGATGTTAGCGCGCTTCAGAGTGCGTTTTTCACTCGCCTGGGGTGGCCGTCGCTGCATGCGCCGATGCCGGGATCACCGTTATGGCAGGGAGGTGCGGATGTCGTTGAGCTGATGGACCTACTTAGCGCCAAACGACCCTGGAGAGGGGAGTTCGAAGTGGCGCCGCTAGGAGAGCCGGCCGACATTGAGTATCAAGGGGTGCTTTTCGGAGGGTGCTTGAGCGTTTTAAGTAATCTCGTGGGAACGCCTAATCTTCCGTCAGATTTATCCGGCCATGTCCTCTTTTTTGAGGACACTGGCGAGAGCGCTCCCCGGCTGTTGCGCTACTGGCGTCAGTGGCTGGATAGCGGCCTGCTGAAGGGCGTCATGGCGGTCGTTTTTGGGCGCTTTACCCATATGGGATCAGCCGTGGATGCCGAGGCTTGGGTGCTGAGTGAACTCGCGGCCCGAACGCCCTGCCCAGTGTTTTCGTCCTGCGACTTTGGGCATGTAACACCCAATCGACCGATTGCCCTTGGCGCAAAAGCGAAGATCGAAGGTAATAGACTGGCTTGGCGCCTTGAGAGCTGAGGCAACGGTGGCACGGCGTCTTGTGCTGTGGATGAGCGCAAAGTACCATCCGAGTGTGATTCTTAGCAGTGACGCTTTGACTTCATAAAAGCCCAAAGCAAGGAGTTCCCAGATGTTCACAGGCAGCATGGTGGCCATGGTCACCCCAATGCACGATGATGGCGGCGTCGACTGGACTGCGCTCGAGCGGTTGGTAGAACATCATATTTCAGAAGGTACCGATGCGATCGTTTCGGTGGGCACTACCGGTGAGTCAGCGACCCTCGACCATGACGAACATGGAGAGGTTATCGCTCGCACGGTAAAGGCGGTGGCGGGACGGATTCCTGTTATTGGCGGTACCGGCGCTAACTCGACCTCTGAAGCGATATCGTTGACACGAAGCGCAGCCGATGCGGGTGTCGATGCCTGTCTTCTGGTGGTGCCGTACTACAACAAGCCTCCCCAGGAGGGCCTCTATCAGCACTTCAAGGCCATTGCGGAGGCTGTTACAGTGCCGCAGATTCTTTATAACGTCCCGGGCCGTACCGCGGCCGATATGCATAACGACGTCACGTTGCGCCTTGCAGAAATTGAGAATATTGTTGCTATCAAGGACGCGACCAACGACCTCGATCGCGGCAGAGATCTTATTGATCGGGCGCCAGAAGATTTTCTGATCTATTCTGGAGAGGATGGCACCGCCTGTGAGTTGATGCTGTTGGGCGGCAAGGGCACTATTTCGGTGACTGCCAACGCTGCGCCCAATCTGATGCATCGTATGTGCAAAGCGGCTATCTCAGGTGACGCTGACACAGCGCGCACACTTAACGGCCAACTCGCAGAGTTGCATAAGGCAATGTTTGTGGAGTCCAACCCCATCCCCGCCAAGTGGGCAGTTGCGCAACAGGGATTCATCGGCGGGGGAATACGCTTGCCGTTGATGCCTCTGTCGACCCAGCACCATGACCAAGTCCGCGAGGCCCTGAGCAGCGCAGGGGTTCTGTAATAGACCGTTTAAAAAGGGATCGATGAGAAATGAAAAAGGGTGAAGAGCTCTACTCGGGTAAAGCGAAGTCTGTTTTTTTGACTGATGAAACTGCGCGACTCATTATGGAGTTTCGCGACGATACCTCGGCCTTTGACGGCGAGAAAATTGACCAACTCGACCGTAAAGGTATGGTCAACAACCGCTTTAACGCCTTCATCATGGGGTATCTCGAGGAGCAGGGAGTCGCGACCCACTTTGATGCGCTGCTGAGCGACAATGAGTCACAAGTGAAGCATCTCGACATGATTCCAGTCGAGTGCGTGGTACGCAATATCGCGACTGGCTCTTTATGTCGGCGCTTGGGCGTGGAGGACGGGCTGGATCTCGAGCCGCCGACCTTTGAATTCTTCCTGAAGAACGACGAACTACATGATCCGATGATTAATGAGTATCACATTGCGTCGTTCGGCTGGGCAACGCCTGCCGAAGTAGAGTCGATGAAAGTCCAGACTTTCCGCGTCAACGAGATCTTAAGCAAACTCTTCGCTGACGGTGGCATGATTCTGGTTGATTTCAAACTTGAATTTGGCCGTTTCAGTGACCAGCTGCTACTGGGCGACGAATTTACCCCGGACGGTTGCCGGCTCTGGGACACCGATACCCGTGAAAAGCTCGACAAGGATCGATTTCGCCAGGGCCTCGGTGGAGTGGTCGAGGCCTACGAGGAGGTCGCCCTGCGGCTTGGTGTCGACCTTGAGGCGCCGATTGCCGTCTAATCAGTCGGCCGGGACCGCGTCGTGCTGATGCTGGGCGGCGGACCCGCCCTCACACCTTTTAATATTGAAAAGCTCTCGGCCCGTGCGGCCGAGCGGGGTCTTGAGCTAGGTGCCTGTTCCGCGAATTATTTTTATCTGGCCGACAGCGTTGCGGCTCTAAGTGACGCCGAAACCGATATTCTCGAAAACCTTCTGGAGGCATCTCAAAAAAACGCTCAGGAATGCATTCTTGAAGGCAATCCGATACGGGTGATTCCCCGGCTCGGGACTCGCTCTCCCTGGTCAACCAAGGCGACTGATATTGCCCGCCACTGCGGGCTTAAGTCGATGAAAAGAATTGAGCGCGGTGTTGTGTGGCGCATCGATGGTTCGGCAAACACAGAAGCAACCCGCGATGACCTCGTGGCATTTCTCCATGATCCGATGACCGAATCGGTTGTTGGCGATCCCAGCCGGCTGGAACAGGTATTCGCACCCCAAGCGTCAGCGCCGCTCGAGTATGTTGATGTGATCAACGGAGGTCTTGGGGCGCTCGAAACGGCGAATGAGCGCGAAGGGTTTGCGCTGAGTCAACAAGAATGTGAGTACCTGACTGACGCATTCGTCGAGATGAACCGTAATCCTACAGATGCCGAGCTGATGATGTTCGCGCAGGTGAATTCAGAGCACTGCCGGCACAAAATCTTTAACGCACAGTGGACCCTTGACGATGTTGGTCGGGATGCTTCGCTCTTTCAGATGGTACGTACCACCCACGCCCGAAATGGCGAAAAGACCCTGAGCGCCTACAGCGATAATGCCGCAGTGCTCCGCGGTTACCCGGCTTCGTGGTTCTTGCCGCTGGCGACTGGCGGCGAATACGGTCAGATTGCAGAGTCGTTGCACATCGTGGCTAAGGTAGAGACCCATAATCATCCTACGGCGATTTCTCCTTTTCCGGGCGCGGCGACCGGCTCAGGAGGCGAAATCCGGGACGAGGGGGCGACCGGCCGGGGCGGTAAACCTAAAGTCGGGGTCACCGGATTTTCGGTATCCGATTTGCGCTTGCCGGGCGCGCCCATGCCCTGGGAGTTGCCCCACCAGAGTCCGACGCGGATCGCTTCCCCGCTGCAGATCATGCTCGAGGGGCCCATCGGAGCCGCCTCATTCAATAATGAGTTCGGCCGGCCGAATGTTTCGGGATACTTTCGGACGCTCGAGGTTGCCACGGACGGAGAGGATCCCGCCCGGCGCCATGGATACCACAAGCCGATCATGATCGCCGGCGGCCTTGGCAATATCCGCGAGTGCCATGTTCAAAAAGAAGTTATTCCCCCCGGCGCGCAACTGGTCGTTCTGGGCGGACCGGCGATGTTGATTGGACTCGGCGGCGGAGCCGCTTCCAGTGTTGATTCTGGTAAAACCGACGAGGCGCTCGATTTCGCCTCGGTACAGCGGGGCAACGCCGAAATGCAACGGCGTTGTCAGGAGGTAATCGACCGCTGTATCGCCTTGGGCACCCAAAACCCGATCATTTCCATCCATGATGTCGGGGCTGGGGGGCTGTCCAACGCGCTCCCTGAACTGGTCCACGATGCCGGGCTCGGCGCCCGTTTTTATGCCAGTGCGATACCCTCCGATGAGCCGGGGTTGTCGCCGATGCAGTTGTGGTGCAACGAGGCTCAGGAGCGCTACGTTCTCGCGGTCGCGCCGGAGAAACTTGAGTCCTTTAAGTCACTTTGTGCGCGCGAGCGTTGCCTTTTCAGTGTTGTGGGGGAGGCGGACGCTGAACAGGTGCTGCGACTGGTCGGCGCGACAGGGGCCGAAGCGCAAGGGGGTTTGCCAGTATCCGCTCAATCCCCGGTGGAGCTCCCGATGTCATTACTCTTTGGTAATGCCCCGAGGATGCACCGCAACGCCGTCAGCAGAGCCCGCGTCTATCCCGATCTCGATCTCGATGGCATCGTAATCCGTGATGCTCTAGAACGCGTGCTGCGGTTACCGGCGGTTGCAGACAAGACCTTTCTTATCACCATCGCTGATCGAAGCGTTGGAGGTCAGGTCGTTCGGGATCAGATGGTTGGCCCATGGCAAGTCCCTGTTGCAGATGCCGGTATCACGACGGCAGGTTTTGACAGTCAGACAGGTGAGGCAATCTCGATGGGTGAGCGCACTCCGTTGGCACTGGTCAATGCCCGAGCCAGCGGGCGTATGGCGGTGGTCGAGGCGATCACTAATATCGCCTGTGCAGGAATCAGCGAACTTTCAGATGTTCATCTGTGCGCGAACTGGATGGCCGCAGCAGGAGAGGCAGGGCAGGACGCTGATCTTTTTCAAACCGTGCAGGCCGTTACGCTTGATCTGTGCCCGGAACTCGGTATCTCGATTCCGGTAGGCAAGGATTCCATGTCGATGTCCAGCCGCTGGACCCAAAACGGGGAGCATTTCAGCGTTTCGTCTCCGATGTCTCTGATCGTCACCGCATTTGCGCCCGTAGCAGACGTTCGCCGGTCAGTAACGCCGGTGCTGGAGACCGCGCAGGAGTCCGTGCTTTTGCTGATCGATCTCGCGCGAGGCAAGAACCGGCTTGGTGGTTCGGCGCTCGCCCAGGTGTTCGGACAGGTTGGTAACGAGGTTCCTGATCTCGATCAACCAGAAGATCTTTGCGGATTTTTTGCGGCGACCCGGGAGGGGCTGGCGCAAGATCTCGTGCTTGCCTACCACGATCGCTCCGATGGCGGGCTTGTCGTCACCCTTGCGGAAATGGCTTTTGCCAGCCGTTGCTCTCTGGATGTCGATCTCGGTAATGTAGATGACCCACTCGCGTTTCTTTTCTCTGAGGAACCGGGTGCAGTGATTCAGGTGCGTAAGAGCGAGATGGACCGCGTTCAAGCTATATTCGAAACCGAGCACATCGGCGCCTGCATACGCCCGATCGGGTCGGCCGTGAACGGTGGAGATTTGATTCGTATTGTCGGCAATGAGACCGTCCTGCTGGAGATGAGCCGGACCGGTCTTCATCGGGTCTGGTCGGACCTGACGTCCCGGATGCAGGGACTTCGTGACAACCCTGAATGCACGGTTCAGGAGTACGACCGTCTTAGAGACCTTTCTGATCCAGGCCTCAGTGCGACCCTTACATTTGATCCTGTCCAGAATCCTGCGATCCGCGCAATCCTCGGCGGAACCCGGCCCCGGGTCGCCATCCTGCGTGAGCAGGGCGTCAATGGCCATATGGAGATGGCCGCGGCTTTTGACCGGGCGGGATTTGCTGCGGTCGACGTGACGATGTCTGATCTTAAAGAAGGGCGGCATCACCTCAAGGATTTTCAAGGTCTTGCAGCCTGCGGTGGTTTTTCCTTTGGGGATGTGCTGGGAGCAGGGCAGGGTTGGGCCAAGTCGATTCTCTTTGAACCCCAAATGCGCGAGCGGTTTGAACAGTTCTTCGCTCGTGAGGAGATTTTTGCGTTGGGGATCTGCAATGGTTGTCAGATGATGGCGGCGCTTAAGGAATTGATCCCGGGTGCCCAGCATTGGCCACACTTTGTGGCCAATGAGTCGGGCCAGTTTGAATCAAGGGTCATCATGGTTGAAGTGCTACAGAGTGATTCGGTGCTCTTTCAGGATATGGTTGGTACCCGGATTCCAGTCGTGGTGGCGCACGGTGAAGGCCGCGCGCAGTTCCCGCAGGGCGCTTTGAACGCGCTCCGCGCTAAGAATCAATTAAGCCTTCGGTTTGTCGATAACTACGGCAGGGTAACCGACCGTTATCCTTTTAACCCCAATGGATCAGCAGACGGGCTGACAGGGCTTTGCGCGGCTGATGGCCGGGTGACGATCATGATGCCGCACCCCGAGCGCAATTTCCGTACGGTGACCAACTCCTGGCACCCTGGGGACTGGGGTGAGCATGGCCCCTGGCTCAGGATGTTTCAGAACGCGAGGGCGTTTGTCAGTTGACGCGCTTTACGTCCTCGGAATCGACGATCACATCGCGCTGTACGAGGGCCCGCCGCCGCCCTCGGGCGTGACCCAGGTAATGTTCTCGCTCGGGTCCTTGATATCACAGGTCTTGCAGTGAATGCAGTTCTGCGCGTTGATCTGAAAGCGCTGATCTGAACCTTCCCCGACGATCTCGTATACCCCGGCAGGGCAGTAGCGCTGCGCCGGTTCCGCCCACTTCGGCAAATTGGTCCTCAGCGGGATTTCACTGTCCGCAAGTTGAAGGTGGACTGGCTGGTCTTCCTCGTGATTGGTGTTGCTTAGAAACACCGAGCTGTTTTTGTCGAAGGTTAGGACGCCATCGGGCTTTGGGTATGTAATCCGCGTGACGTTGTCGCTTTCTCTGAGTGATGCATGATCCCAGGAATGGTTCTTCAGGGTGAAGGGCATCTTGCCGCGCACCCAGTTCTGGTCAACGTAATTGAAAGCCCCACCAAGGTACGGACCGAACTTGTGCAATGCCGGGCCAAAATTACGCGAGGCTTTAAGTTCGGGGTAGAGCCACGAGCAGCGCATATGGGATTCGTAGTGGGTGTGATCCTTGCCCCCGGAGTCCCCATCCAGCAGTACCTGCATGATGGTATCGGCGGCGAGCATGCCGGATTTCATCGCGGTGTGAGTCCCTTTGATCTTGGAAAAGTTCAGCGTACCGGCGTCACATCCAACGATGAAAGCGCCGGGCAGGGACATCTTGGGCAGC
>JABJIU010000110.1 GCA_018661145.1 Pseudomonadota bacterium
CGCTGTACACCAACCGGCGCGATCTGGTCGAGAAGTATCCGACTTACGAGGACCGCAAGAGCCATTACCGGCTACCAACGCGGTATGCTTCTATCCAGAAAACCGACTACTCAAAGGACTATCCGTTGATTCTTACCAGTGGACGTCTCGTAGAGTATGAGGGCGGCGGTGACGAGAGTCGGGCGAACCCCTGGCTGGCGGAACTGCAGCAGGATATGTTTGCTGAGATCCATCCTGTGGATGCCAACAACAACGGCATTCGCGATGGCCAGATGGTTTGGGTGGAAGGAGCAGAGGGGGCTAAGGTGAAGGTTCAGGCGATGGTGACACGGAGAGTCGCCCCCGGCGTTGTCTTCATGCCGTTCCACTTCGGTGGCCATCTCGAAGGTGTTGATCTTCGCAGTAAGTATCCGCAAGGAGCCGATCCCTACGTGCTTGGCGAGTCGGCCAATACGGCGATGACCTACGGCTATGATTCAGTTACCCAGATGCAGGAAACCAAGTGTTCCCTGTGCAGCATAAGCATTGCTTAAAGGAGGATATTACTCATGGCAAGAATGAAGTTCCTTTGCGATGCTGAGCGTTGCATCGAATGCAACGCTTGCGTCACAGCTTGCAAAAACGAGCACGAGATCCCCTGGGGTGTGAACCGACGGCGGGTCGTGACCATTAATGATGGTGAACCTGGCGAGCGCTCTATCTCAGTGGCTTGCATGCACTGCTCGGAGGCGCCGTGCGCTACGGTTTGTCCTGTCGACTGCTTCTACACCACTAACGATGGGGTAGTGCTGCACGACAAGGACATCTGTATCGGTTGCGGTTATTGCTTCTATGCATGCCCATTTGGCGCCCCGCAGTTTCCCGAGACAGGCGCTTTCGGCTCACGCGGCAAGATGGACAAATGCACTTTCTGTGCAGGTGGCCCGGAACAGGCGAATTCCAGCGAGGAATACCGTAAGTACGGTCGCAACCGTCTGGCAGAAGGCAAACTGCCTCTGTGTGCTGAAATGTGTTCAACAAAAGCGCTTCTCGCCGGTGATGGTGACAAGGTCTCGGATATCTTCCGTGAACGCGTCATGTATCGTGGTGCGGGGGCACTTCAGTGGGGATGGGGTGTTGCCTACGACAAGCAGGGTGTGAAGGGTTAGGCAGTTTCCTGCTGGGCTTTGAAAGTGGTTCTGGACGGCGGCGGCAGTTTCGCTGCCGCCGTCGGCTCACTTGTTTCGGGGCAGCTCGCTTCGGTTTACCCCCACAATGATGCCGGAATCTCGGTAGTGATACTGATGCGGAGCGAACGGACACCGTCGTTTCCGTCGGCGCAGTTAAGGAGTTGAACGTGACTAACTCTCGATCGTGGATTCTCGTCCTATGGTTCCTAGCCTTGGTTGCCGCTGGGTTGGCGCCGAGCAGCCTCACGCTGGCTGAGTCCGGGGAAGCCCCGGCTGTGATCAATAACCCCAATCCGGGGGCGGACCTATGGCGGGCGGTGAGGGGCCACCTGGAATCGCCGGCGGTGACCCAGGTAACAGGCTTTGACACTGCCGTGCTCGTTAACGAGCAGGGCAGCCGCTGGACTTCAATCCGTGTGAATGAGTTGGTCCCGAAGTCGCGGGAGTGGCTAATCTTCGTTATCCTGTTGCTTGGGCTCCTGTACATGGTTGCCGGCCCGGCGAAGCTTCAGCAGGGCGAGTCCGGAGTCGAGGTGCAGCGCCATAACGTCACCGCCCGGTTCATCCACTGGTTTATGGCGGTCATCTTCATTGTGTTGGGTATTACCGGTCTAATTCTCTTGTTTGGACGGGTGGCGTTGATTCCTTTGATCGGAAAGGAGGCCTTTGGCGTGGTAGCGAGCCTCTGTAAGGAAACGCACAACTTTGTCGGCCCGTTATTTCCGGTGGCGATTGCCCTCGTATTCTTCAACCTGGTCCGTGGCAATCTTTATGAGCGCGGCGATATTAAATGGATTCTAAAAGGGGGAGGTTTCTTCGGGACAGGCCATGTTAGCGCCGGAAAGTTTAATCCCGGCGAGAAAATCCTTTTCTGGTTGACTATATTCCTCGGCATCGGGATCTCGGTGACCGGATACGTTCTAGATTTTCCCGCTATCGCGGCCTGGGTCGTCAGTGTGTCCCCTGACGTTAGCCAGTATCGGCATTTGATGGAATTCTCCCACGTGCTCCATACCATCATCGCTATCGTGTTCATTGCACTAATCTTTGGCCATATCTTTTTAGCCACCATGCTGGTGCCGGGAACACTCTCCGGCATGACAACCGGCAAAGTTGATGCAAATTGGGCCAAGGAGCATCATGATCGGTGGTATGACGAGATAGAGGTGCACAGCGACAAGGAGTCTTAGTTCGGCGTAGGCGTTCAGACCACGCTCTGAACGAAAAGAGGGTACGAGGGTCGCGAATTGCGACCCTCGCTTTTTTGCCACGGGGAATAGTCCATGATCCTTATCCGATAGGTGTAGCCGGTTTTGTTGAGGATGAAGCGCCAAAGGCTGGTTGTTGCCGTGGTGTTGGTGATTTCGCAAGGATTGGCGGGCGCCACGAATTCGACGTCGCCGGAAGCCTGGGTGACGGCGATCCAGATGCGCGATGTTGGGCGCCTCAGTCTCCTGCTGGAGAACGGGTTCGTCGACATAAATCTCAGCAACAAGAAAGACAAGACGGCTCTCATGGTTGCAGCCCAGGCTGGAGATCTCCCACTGTGCTTGGACCTTGTCGCGGCGGGGGCAAGGATCAATGTGCAGAACGAAAACGGGGGGACGCCGCTGATGCACGCGGCAGTAGGGGGTAATCCCGAAATCGTCAGCCTACTTCTGTCAGTGCAGGCCCAGACAGATACTGCTGCTGTTAACGGATGGACTGCCCTGGCGCTTGCCGCCGCAAAGGGCCACGTTGCTATAGTGGGTAGCCTACTTCGCGCAACAGCAGATCCAAATCTTGCCGATATCTTCGGCTGGACACCATTGATGCACGCGGTCGAGCAGGAGCGGCGTGAGACCGTCGCACTATTTCTTGGGCAGTCGGATATTCGGGTGAATCTGCAAAATCTTGACGGCGTGACTGCGCTGCATCGTGCCGTCGCACAGGGCTTTCGTGAAATCAGTGGGATGCTAGTCAAGTCAGGCGCAAGAATTGACTTGCCTGATCAGACTGGGCGAACCGCCGTCGATTACGCCCGCGAAGCGCAACAGATCCAGATTCTGAAAGACCTCGGCGGCTAAAAACGCGCTTTAACAGAGTACCTGTCTGGCGCAGTAACTGTCTAGGGTCACCGCTTTAGTCGTTCCTTCGACGGGCTGATCGACCGCTTCGCTTTTAAACTCGAGTTCCAGACGGTGTCCAAAGGTTTCGAAATAAGAAACGAACATCGACTGGCCGGCAACGCCGACAGCAAAAAGATAGTCTGTTTGTGGATCGTGTTCTAACAAGATCGCCGCAAGCGGGTTAGGTGCTGGTCCGCCCAGCACCCGGCCCCCTTCGGCAGGATCATAGACACTGCCTTCCGAACAGCAGTAGATCACGTTGGGCCGGCGGTGAAATAGGTTGTCGTGTCCCGCATATTGCACCTCTTCAGGCCGGTAGTTAATAAAACTTACCTGAACTGAGGGATGACTCATTTTGTGCGCACAGATGGCGGAAAACGAAACAATCTGATTTTGTGGGCCGACGCCGCCGGGCCAGTCATATTGGCCTCCCTGCTGAGTCTTGAGGGTTGTGGCTTGATTAACTGACTGTTCCAGACGAATGAGAAAGCACGGTGTCGAGATATATGGATAGAAAAAAAGATAACTCTCGTCGGTAATAAGATTACCTGCTCTCAGCGGCGTGTCATCTTCATTGAGTAGTTGCACCCGGTTGAAAAACTGTCCTTGGCTCACCGAAGCGACCAGGGTTTCCGGATAAGACGCTACAGTCGCTGCAGCGGTAGCACAAACCTTTATAAATCGCCGGCGGTCAGTTTCTGTCTTTCGCGTCATACGGTTCCCCGATGAGGTCTCCAATGATTAGGTCTGGTACTACCCCAAGTCACCAACGAAGAGCACGTCGTCAGGCATGATAAAATATTTTGCCTTAAAACGCATTCTTGCCCGTTCGGGTGCCCCCGATGAGGTCCCTGGTGTTGCGTTTGAGGCCTGCGGAGAGGTGGCAGAGCTAGGTTTATTGTGACGGTCTCGAAAACCGTTGTACCGAAAGGTACCGTGGGTTCGAATCCCACCCTCTCCGCCATCTACCTGTAACAAGCCTGCCTGTCGGGGCTCAACTTCAAGGCCCGCTGCGGACCCCCTGTGAGGAAAAATGGAAGATTGCCTGTTTTGTGATTTCGATAATGACGAGCTGATTGAGGAAGGGCAGTACTGTTATGCGCGCCGCGACGGCTACCCCGTGAGCGAACATCATTCGCTGGTCATCCCAAAAAGGCACGTCGCTTCCTATTTCGATCTTGACGAGGATGAAGTTATCGACATGCATCGCATGGTGGTGCAAATGAAGGCTCGGATCGAATCAATGGATAAGACGGTCAGCGGTTTTAATGTCGGGGTCAATGTTGGCCGCGATGCTGGTCAGTCTGTCTTCCACGTACACATGCATTTGATGCCGCGCCGTAAAGGGGATATTGATAACCCGCAAGGAGGCGTTCGCGGCGTGATCCCCGCCAAGCGCACCTACGTCAGAAGAAGCAAGAGCCCTTAGGCTGAGCCAGTCGTATTGAAGGGAGTGGCTAACTGCCCCCTTGTCCCGGAATTTCTTCTCCGAGTGCTCGGAGGTTTTTAACAGCCGCCCAGTTGCCCTGGGCCGCAGCTTTATTGAACCAGTGAACCGCTACCGCGCGGTTCGGCGCGGCACCTTCGTACCCGTTGAAGTAAAGCCAGCCTAGGTTGGTCTGCGCTGGTGCGTAGCCTTGTTCGGCAGCCTTTCGATACCAGAATGCTGCGCTCGCAAGATCCTTGTCTATCACAAAGCCGTCTACGTAATAGTCGGCGAGGTCCGATTGCGCCCAGGCGCTTCCTTCCTGCGCAGCGAGTTGCACTGGGCCTAGAGCGGCGCTGAACATGCCAATGGCTCTGGGTTTATCACGGTTTGTGCCCCGGGCTTCTAGAAGCATGCGCGCAACGCGCACCTGAGCCTGCGGTTCACCCCCCTTAGCCAGTGGAGTCAGAAACTGGAACGCGCGCTTATAGTCTCCGTTGTAGTATGCCTTGACGCCGCTCGAGAGGTTCAAGGAGGCCTGTTCTTCTGCGATTGCCTGTGCTCTTGCGATCCGTTCGTCAGCCTCGGCCTGTAGACGTTTTTGTTCCGCCTCGAGATATTGTCTTTGCTGTAACTGAGTGCTCAGGATGGCTACATTCGGGTTTGTCGGATCGACAGCAGCCGCCGCTTCAAGCCCGCGCGCGGCCCGCCCAAGCTGGTTTTGGGCTAAGGCGTCGCGTGCTTCACCAAGATAAACTTGTGTGATTCTTTCGATTCCATTGCGGGCCCTGGCATTTGCAGGATCTAGCGTGAGGACCGTGCGATAAAGGGCGAGAGCATTGTCTTCCGAAGGCGCGCGGAGCCGGTCGGCGTCAAAAGCAGCTGACGCTTTAGCCAATAGGTTTTCAACCCTCTGTTTTTCCTCACGAGCTCGCTGTGCTTCCTTCGCCTCGAGTTTTGCTAATGCCTGCTCCTGTTTCCAGGATTTTTCAACTTTACCTATGTTTGAGCGAGTGGCTGCCAGGCGCGTCTGATCGCCAATGGCCTTGACGGCGTCATCAAGGAGTCCTCGGGCGCCAGAAAAATCGTTGCGTTGAGTGAGTTGGTCGATCTCGGCAATGATTCCATCGGTCACCCGCACAAGGCCCTTTTGGGCGTGGGTGCTGTCCGGATTCATCTTGAGAACGGTCCGAAACTCGCTGTAGGCGTTCGCATCAGGCGGGCTGATCAAATGCCCTTCATCCAGATAGGTTCGCGCCCGGGCAAGATGGGGTTTGCTCAATCGCGAAAGTTTTTCTGCATCGCGATAGGCATTGGCGCGAGCGAGATCATCCTCTCGGGCAAATTCAGCAGCGTTCGATTTCTCGGCAACGTCGGTAAACTGGGCCTGGGCAATTTCAATGTCTGAGATATTCGAAGGCGTAAGATCGGTTGCGCCAATAATCTCAATCGTTGTGTTTGACGGGCCGTTCTCATGTGCCCCCGGGGGCGTGACCAGAAGGTAAAGCAAGTAGACCCCAATCAGAATCAGAAGAACGCCCAGAGTGAATCGGACTGAATAAGCGCGCAGCGGAGCGGGAAGCTTCTGGAGTAGCTTTTTCCCGTCAAAGCCCGCCGGTGTCTTGGCGGGCGCTGCTGCTGACCTGCGACGCTGGGGTGGCAACGAGAAATCGTCGAATTCGGGGTTGGTCAATACGTGGCCTGCAGTTTCCAGATCATCAGCGATTTGTAATGGAGTCTGATCATCGGAGACCTGATCGCGACTCACGCCGTGGTTCTCGGGATCGTGCAGTCCGCCGGCAATCAGAGGTTCCCGCCGACTATTCTGCGTACTCGCCTTGTTAATTCCTTGACGAGATAGCCTGGTATTTTCGAGATTGGGTGCTACGGGTTTTGGCGTTTTGACTAAATTTTGTGTTTTATCGAGCGCACTCAGCACGATTGTGGAAGCGCCTCGTACGCGGTTCACCATCGCGTCGAGAGGCCTGTCGCTGGATGCATCTCTCGGATCGTTGGCTCCGCCGCTCGCTTGGCGCACCGCCTGATCTATCTCAATGCTTAAATCGGGAGGCTCGGTATCGTCTGAGTGGGGTGCGGTCTCAGGATCAAGGGCAGCAATCAACTCCGCTGCATTTTGAGGTCTTAAAGTTGGATCGAGGCGCAACAGTCGGTCGATTAGCGACAGAATCGAGTGTGAGAAAAATTCCTGGCCCGCATCCACAGCCATGGGGAGGGGATCGCTCAGACCCTTATCGGTAGCCTCAAGCCGCACGAGCGCATCCACGGGTGCGACGCGACAGACACCCTGATAGAGAATTGCACCCAGTGCATAGTAGTCTGTCCACCGGCCCAACTGACCGCGGAAACTCGCGAGTTCCGGCGCGCGAAAATCGGGCACCGATTCCGCATCGGATGGAGGGTAGTGAGACTTATCCGTACTGAATCCACAGATCACTGATTGATCTTCATCGGCAAGCAGAATGCGTGCCGGTTTCAGTTCCAGGTGCAAGCCGCCAGTATCATGTGCGGCATCGAGGTAGGTGATCGCAGAATACAGGATGGTCTTAAGAGTCTCCTCTGGAAGGCGCTGTCCCGTGTGCAGCAGGTCAGCCAACGAAGCCCGGACCGGAAGATCGATGGAATACCAAGCAGCCCCGTCGTTTTCCTCGTAGTGTGCAATCCGCCCTGGGTGGTCGAGTTGGCTGAGTACTCTTGCCAGAAGCAGAAATTCAGTCAGCCCTTGCTCAAAGTCTGAGTTGAACTGTGCATCACAAAGCAGCAGGGAGACGCCGTCGGTATCGCGGACAGCAAACTGAAGTGGGAAGTACTCCTGAACAACGGTAGCCCCGTCGTTGGCAAGGTAGGTGTATCCGCTGTCGGAAGCTCCCAGCAACTTTGAAATGATATTTGGGCCGAGCGTAGCCCCCGGCGCCAGCGGAGCGGCTTGGAGCGTATCGTGTTCGGGAGTTTCTGC
>JABJIU010000056.1 GCA_018661145.1 Pseudomonadota bacterium
AAGTATCACTGGGCGGTAGCGGATTACCTCCAGCGCTCAGCGCGGCATATCGCTTCGGAATCTGATGTTGCCCATGCTTATGCGGTCGGCGCTGCTGCCGTAAAAATGGCTCTCGCTGGGAAAAATGCAGTGATGCCGGCCATCGTCCGCTTATCGGATAAACCGTACCGCTGGAAGGTGGGTGAAGCGAGCCTTAAACGGGTGGCGAACAGAGAAAAAATGATGCCCCGTAGCTTCATCAGCGCCGACGGCTTTAGCATCACTGCGCGCTGCAGGCGCTATCTGGAGCCGCTCATCCGCGGTGAGGACTATCCGCCGTACCACAAGAACGGGCTGCCGAGGTATGTTCGACTCAAGAACGCGCCGGTCAAGAAAAAACTCTCGGAATCTTTCGAGGTTTAGGTCCACACCGGCAGATACTACCGACCCGACGCGCGCAAGAACTAAAGAGCAATGACCGCTACAGAACCCGCTACCCAAACATTCGATACAGAACCGTTCTACGCCGCGCAGGGCGATGAGGTCGCACTTTTTGAAGCGGCCTGGCGCAACCAGTTGCCGGTATTGCTCAAGGGGCCGACTGGCTGCGGCAAAACCCGGTTCATGGAATACATAGCGTGGCGTCTTGCACGCCCGCTCATTACCGTGTCGTGTCACGACGACCTGACAGCAGCCGACCTCGTCGGGCGTTATCTGATTGTTGGCGGCGAAACCCGATGGATAGACGGACCGCTGAGTCACGCGGTCCGCGCAGGTGCGCTGTGCTACCTTGACGAGATTGTCGAAGCACGCAAGGATACGACGGTCATCATCCACCCATTAGCCGATGACCGTCGCCAACTCCCTATCGAGAAAACTGGGGAACTGCTGAACGCATCGCCTGAGTTCTGTCTCGCCATCTCCTATAACCCGGGTTACCAAAGCGTACTGAAGGACCTAAAGCAGAGCACACGCCAACGTTTTGTCGCGATTGACTTTGATTACCCTGATGAGAATCTCGAGCGGGATATCGTGGTTCGTGAATCTGGTATCGACCGTGAAGTTGCAACACGGCTCGTGCGTTTCGCGGGGATGACACGTAATCTTAAAGGAAACGGTCTGGAAGAAGGCGCCAGCACTCGACTGCTGGTGCATGCCGCCAAGCTCATGGCTAGCGGCATCGACCCTAATACGGCTTGCCGGTGTGCGATCGCTGAATCCCTGACCGATGAGCCCGAGATGCTAGCCGCCATCAAGGAGTTGGGGGGCTCTTTGTTCTGAAAGAGTCCGCAAACGTTGCTTAGGGCTCTAAACTACTGGCCCTGTTAATTGAATACCGATTGGCGCCTTGCCGAAAAATGAAAAATCATGACTGAATTTCACCAAAACCCGGTTCTTGGAATCATTGGTGGCAGTGGTCTTTATGACATTGATGGGCTTGAGGAAGTGCACTGGGAAAAAGTTCCCTCACCCTGGGGTGAGCCCTCCGATGAACTGCTTTTCGGTTCACTGGATGGCATTCAAATGGTATTCCTGCCCCGACATGGCCGGGGTCACCGCTTTAGCCCGAGCACGATCAACTATCGCGCCAACATTGATGCCTTAAAACGGGCTGGCGTCACCGACATCATTTCACTCTCCGCCGTGGGTTCTTTCCACGAACATCTTGCGCCGGGCACATTCGTGATCGTCGATCAGTTTATCGATCGAACCTTTGCGCGGGAGAAAAGCTTTTTCGGTACCGGCATGGTGGCCCACGTGTCCATGGCGCATCCTGTCAACGCGAGACTGGGTGACTGCTGTGAGGCAGCCTGCACATCTGCAGATATCCCAATGCAGCGCGGCGGTACCTATCTCGTAATGGAAGGGCCACAGTTCTCGACCCTGGCCGAGTCCAACCTTTACCGGCAGTGGGGCTGTGATGTGATCGGCATGACCAACATGCCGGAAGCCAAACTTGCCCGTGAGGCTGAGATTCCCTACTGCACGGTAGCCATGGTGACAGACTATGACTGCTGGCATCCAGATCACGACAACGTTGAGGTCGACGCGATCATTCAAGTGCTGCTGAATAACGCGGATAAAGCGCGTCAGTTGGTCCGGACCGTTGCAGCCACGATGTCCAAACGCCCTGTGGTCTGCCCTTCCGGTGATGATCGCGCACTTAACGCTGCCCTCATTACCCATGCTGATGCCCGGGACCCTGTGCTGCTGAAAAAACTCGATGCAGTCGCAGGTCGAGTGCTGAAAGGAGAAAACTAAATGGCCAACCAGATCGAAGACCTGATCCGCTCACTGCCGGATTACCCCAAGAAGGGGATCATCTTTCGGGATATTACGACCCTTTTGCAGAGCCCTTCCGGATTTCGCCAGTCCGTAGATGAACTGGTTCAGCCTTTTGCGGGCAGCGGCATCAATTGCGTCGCCGGGATCGAGGCGCGGGGCTTTATCCTCGGCGGTGCGGTAGCACACCAGTTATCGGTCGGCTTCGTCGCGATCAGGAAAAAGGGCAAACTCCCCTGGGACACCATATCGGTCGAGTATCAACTGGAATACGGCAGTGATGAAGTCGAGATTCATACCGACAGTTTCGAAGCGGGCCAGAAAGTCCTGATTATTGACGACCTGATTGCGACCGGCGGTACCGCCTGCGCTGCAGTTCAGTTGGTGCGCCAGGCGGGTGCACAAGTTGTGGGAGCAAGTTTCGTGATCGACCTTCCTGATTTGGGCGGCCGCGAAAAACTGGCGGCGATGGATGTACCCGTCCGAACGCTTATCAGCTTTCCCGGGAGCTGACGCCAGCGAGTGGCTAGGATGAAAGGCGGATTGCCGTTCAGCGCTGATCGCCTGCGCCCGATACTTGGCCTAGTGCAAACGATTGTTTGCTCTTTACCCTGTAATCCTCTCACGATCATCCGCGCCTACCGTATCACTAACAACTCTGGACTTTTTGATCCGACATGCTATCAAACTCAATTAACAAAGCCTTTGTCCAGCGGGCAGGACCCGCTCGTGCACTTCCTTACTACCGATGTCGAAACTCGAGCTGATCCGCACCCCTTATTCGACACCGCTTACTACCTGACACAGTGTCCCGATGTTGCCGAGCAGGGGATCAATCCGCTCGTGCACT
>JABJIU010000051.1 GCA_018661145.1 Pseudomonadota bacterium
ACAATCGCTTTGGGGGTCGCGTCGTCAAGTCGCACCGCAAGCTCATTCGCAGCAAAACCACCGAACACGACGGAATGCACGGCGCCCAGTCGAGCGCACGCGAGCATAGCGATCACCGCTTCGGGAACCATGGGCATATACACAATCACCCGGTCTCCTTTGCCGACGCCACGTGCGGCCAGCGCTCCTGAAAAACACGCGACTGCATCACGCAACTCACTAAAAGAAAACACCTGACGCGACCGCGTCACCGCTGAGTCATAAATAAGGGCAGTACGGTCGCCGTTGCCCTCGTCCACATGCAAATCAACAGCGTTATAGCAAGTATTCAACTCGCCACCGGTGAACCATCGATAATACGGAGCATCCGAATCATCCAGCACCTTGTCCCACGGACGAGTCCAGTGAACGTCTTTGGCCGCCTCAGACCAGAAATGTTCGGCATCTTCAAGCGATGCCTCAAACACCGTCGAATAAGAAGTTCCCGATTTTGTACTCATAGTCATTTCCTGAATCTGGTTGCCGACCCCGGGTTGCAGGCCAAAAACGCCCGCTATCAAGAACCTCTAACAGGCGCGGGACCCCCCGCCTGTCTGATAAACTCCTTCTGTTAACGTCGTATCAAATCCGAACCGCATTCCCACGCCGACGCCTTATCGAACTCGGCCGTAATTGTAACGGTTTGTATTTGTTTCCCCAAAAAGGAGTCTCCATGAGTTACCAATTTATTCTTGCAGAGGCCCGCGACAGTGTCGGGCTAATTACACTGAACCGACCTGACGCGTTGAACGCGCTCTCCGACGACCTGATGGATGAGATAGGTCAGGCACTCAGGGGGTTTGAACAGGATGATGCCATCGGAGCAATAATCATCACCGGCGATGAAAAAGCCTTCGCCGCAGGCGCCGATATCAAAGGCATGAAGGAACGCTCCTACATGGACGTTTACCTCGGTAACTTTATTGGACGCAATTGGGAACAGGTCACGCGGTGCCGTAAACCGGTGATCGCGGCAGTCGCCGGCTACGCGCTGGGTGGTGGATGCGAGCTCGCAATGATGTGTGACTTCATCCTTGCGGCTGATAACGCCCGCTTCGGCCAACCTGAGATCAAGCTCGGTATCATCCCCGGCGCAGGCGGGACACAACGCCTGACGCGCTTTGTGGGCAAGTCCAAGGCGATGGAGATGTGTCTGACCGGCCGCATGATGGACGCCGATGAAGCCGAACGCAGCGGACTGGTTAGTCGGGTGGTTCCCCTAACCGAACTTCTGGATGAGGCTCTGAAAACCGCTACCTCGATTGCGTCCATGTCACGGCCATCGGTATTCATGGCGAAAACGGCTGTCAACAAAGCCTACGAAACGACCCTTGCTGAAGGGGTTGCGGCCGAACGGATCATGTTCCAGTCGCTGTTCGCGACAGAGGACCAGAAAGAAGGCATGGCAGCGTTCGCTGAAAAGCGCCCTGCTGACTTCAAGAACCGCTAGGTCACCGACGTGCAGGTCGACGGCAGTCACTTTCGATCCATATGGCTAGCTGACGCTAAGCCAGAAGTTCTCGTGATCGACCAGACCCTGCTGCCCTTCGCTTTTGAGGTCCGGACCCTGAGTACCGTCAGCGAGACGGCACTCGCTATCCGTAACATGGTGGTCCGCGGTGCGCCGCTGATTGGCGCCACGGCCGCCTGCGGGCTTTATCTTGCCGCAGCAACTGACTCGGCGGAGGCGAATCTGCGAGACGCTTATCAGGACCTGCTGTCCTCCCGACCGACCGCGGTAAACCTGCGTTGGGCGCTGGATCGGATGCTGCCCCCGCTGCTTGCCGAACCCAAGTCCACCCGAGCAGAGCTCGCCCGGACACTCGCGCAGCAGATCTGCGACGAAGACGTCGCCACCAACAGCGGAATCGGGGACCATGGCCTGAGCCTGATATCTGAAGCAGCAAACTCCTCCCGGGATCGCGCGGTGAATATCCTGACCCACTGTAATGCCGGCTGGTTGGCAACCGTCGACTGGGGTACAGCGTTAGCACCGATTTTCAAAGCACACGATGCGGGGATTCCAGTCCACGTATGGGTCGACGAAACCCGACCCCGCAACCAGGGAGCCTCTTTAACCGCGTGGGAACTAGGGGCGCACGGCGTCTCGCATACGGTGATTGCCGATAACGCCGGTGGCCACCTGATGCAACAGGGGAAAATCGACCTTTGTATTGTCGGTTCAGATCGAACGACACGCACCGGGGACGTCTGCAACAAGATCGGCACATACCTGAAGGCGCTCGCAGCGCATGACAACGGCATCCCTTTTTATGCTGCACTGCCCTCCTCCACCATCGACTGGACGATCCGGGAAGGCATCCGCGATATCCCGATCGAGGAACGATCAGCAGAAGAAGTCAGTCACATTAGCGGGCTAGATAACGAGACAGGTAAGTTAGCCCGGGTTCGCATCATCCCCGAGGCCAGTTCGGCTGCCAATCCGGCCTTTGATGTCACACCCCGGAAATTTGTTGACGGCATCATTACCGAGCGGGGTACCGCAGAGGCGTCCGAGAAAGGCCTTGTTGCTCTCTTTCCGCAGGAAGCTGAGACTCGAACGGTATAAACTATCTCGTGCCCCTTTCCGACCAGCACTGATTTGCATCCTTTGAATCCTGGACTTTTTGTGCGGCACACTGCTCGTAAGCGCCTGGTTGCGGGAGTCCTGCTCGGACTTTTGGTCGCCCTTTCCAGCATAGGGATCAGTGCAGCAATACCGTCGGTTTCAGCGCTCACCGCCGAACCCCATCATGACCGCACGCTTAAACTCATCAACTACTTTGTTGAGCGGTATCACTACCGAAAGACGAAGCTCGACGACCCGTTGTCGTCACAGATCCTGGACCGTTATCTGGATGCGCTTGATGTCAATCGCAGCTACTTTCTGGCCAATGATATTGAATTCTTCGAGTCATATCGCTATGAGCTTGACGACTATCTCAGCGCTCGGGACAGCGAGCCGCTATTTTCTATTTTCAATATCTACCGCTCCCGCGTCCTTAACAGAATCGATTACGCGCTGGATCTGCTGGAGAAGCCGTTTGACTTCTCAGTTGACGAGGTCTATCCCTTCGACCGCACCGAGGCGCCCTGGGCCATCGATACCGCCGACCTCGACGACTTATGGCGGCGCCGGGTAAAGAATGACTATCTCATTTTGAAATTGGAGGACAAGGCGCATTCGGAAATTTCCAAGACGCTTAAGGATCGGTATCAGCAGCAGAAACGGCGCATTCTTCAAATATCCAGTCAGGATGTGTTTCAGATCGTGGTCAACGCGTATATGTCGGCCATCGAACCGCATACGGGTTATTTCTCGCCTCGGGCGACCGAAAACTTCAAGATCCGGATGAGCCTCTCCCTAGAAGGCATCGGCGCTGTTTTGCAGGCACAAAATGAATACACGGTGGTTCAACGTGTGGTCCCCGGCGGCCCCGCAGAACTTGAGGGCAGCCTTCGCGCCGGTGACCGGATTATAGGTGTAGGCCAAGGGGATACAGAGTCGGTGGTCGATGTCATCGGTTGGCGCCTGGATGACGTGGTCGATCTGATCCGAGGACCCAAGGGATCGATTGTTCGGCTACAGATTCGATCTGATCCCAAGACCGGCAACAGTGGGTCAAGAGTTCTGACATTGACCCGAGACGAGATAAAACTCGAGGAGCAGGCATCTCAGAGCAGTCTGTTGGAAGTACGAGACACCGAACAGATCCGCCGGATCGGAGTAATCGACATTCCGACTTTCTATGTCGACTTCGACGCCCGGTCGCGCGGCGATGCGGACTACCGCAGCACTACCCGAGATGTACGCCGCCTGATCAGGGAGCTTGAGGACGAGGGCATAGATGGACTGATCATTGATCTTCGCGGCAATGGCGGCGGCGCCCTTGCAGAAGCGACGGCTCTGACCGGGCTGTTCATAGATTCAGGGCCAGTCGTGCAAGTACGCGATGCTCGCGGACGGACTCGGGTTAACCGTGATCCTAGTGATGATCTCGCCTACGCCGGACCCCTTGCGGTCATTGTTGATCGCGACAGTGCCTCAGCTTCCGAAATATTTTCCGGGGCGATTCAGGACTATCATCGCGGCATCATCGTCGGCGAGCCCACCTACGGAAAAGGAACCGTCCAGAACCTGATCGACCTTGACCGATACTCCGAGGATCCCGAGCAACAGCTTGGCCAGTTAAAACTGACCATCGCCCAGTTCTTCCGAATCACCGGAGTCAGTACACAACATCGGGGCGTCGTGCCGGACATTGTGCTTCCCAGCCGGGGTCCGGACCTACCGTATGGCGAGAAGGCGCTGGAGAACGCATTGCCTTTCGCTGAGATTGACGCAACGACCTTTTCACGGTTCTCCAGTGATCATCCCGCGTATGACCTTGACCAGCTTCGCAAGATACACAACGCTCGCGTCCTGAGCGATCCGGATTTTACGTATCTCGCCGACCTTCGGGAAATCGATCTACCACTGGCACAGGTCACCGAAGTTTCTCTGCTGGAAAGTCAGCGAAAAGAAGACCGTGATCACAGGGAGGGTGAACAGAAGCGCATGTTTGAATCACTCAAGCAGGCCTACGGATATGATGACCCTACGGAACAGCCAGCCGAGGTTTTGCCCAGAGACGCGGTCCTGCTAGAGTCGGCCCGCATTCTCGCCGGCATGAGTCTCGACACCTTCGAAGGTCGTCTCGTCGTGCAAAGGATAGAACCCGGGATTTCACCTCTCAACGATGCACATTCCGACACCCCCTCCACTGACCAGTAGTAGCGCTCCGAAGCGTTAAAGCTCAATGAAGTTTTCCTCATTTGGAAATTTCCTGACCTCCGGTTCGGGAATTCTCACGCTCATGGAGGATATAGACAGCGCCCTCAACAGTTCTGCTGAAATGCGGCCTCTCGGAGGAGGCAATCCCGCGCGCATTCCCGAAATGCAGAGGGTCTTTCGTGACGCTATGAACAAGCTGCTTGCCGATGGCGAGGAGTTTGAACGCCTGGCCGGAAAATACGATGGGGCCAGAGGCAACGCTCGTTTCATTGACGGACTTGCGACGCTGCTACAGTCGCGATGCGGATGGGATGTCGGACCCCAGAATATTGCCATCACCAACGGCAGTCAAAGTTCGTTTTACGTGCTATTTCATCTGTTTGCCGGCGAATTCAACCAGGGCAAGAAACGAAAGATTCTTCTACCCCTCGCGCCAGAATACATCGGTTATGCAGACGTGGGGATGGGTGCAGATCTTTTTCATACCTACCGGCCCACCATCGAGTTGAGGGGGGATCGTGAGTTCAAGTACCACGTGGACTTCGCGCACTTGGACGTTTCGGATGAGATCGGCGCGATTGCCGTTTCTCGCCCCACTAACCCTACTGGCAACGTATTGACCGACGCCGAAGTCGCCCAGCTCCGAGAACTAGCGATCCGGCATGAAGTTCCGTTTATTCTCGATTCCGCTTACGGCGGGCCATTCCCAAACATTGTTTTTCCTGAGACAGAAAACCTCTGGGATAACAACACTATCCTGTGTCTCAGCCTCTCGAAACTCGGGCTACCGGGCCTGCGCACCGGAATCATTGTGGCACACGAAAAAATAATCCGTGCAGTTACCGCAGCTAATGCCATTGTGTCGCTCGCGCCAGGCAGCATCGGGCCGGGACTGGTTTGTGCCATGGTCGAAGACGGCAGTATTCTGAACCTGTCGGACCAAGTGATAAGGCCCTACTATCAGGAAAAGGTAAAACAAGCGGTCACCTGGGTGACCGCGGCAATGAAAGACCTGCCCTGTCGGATCCACACGCCTGAAGGTGCTATTTTCCTCTGGCTATGGTTCGAGGGCCTGCCGATCACCAGCGAGAGCCTGTATCAACGCTCGAAGCAAAGAGGCGTACTGGTAATTGCCGGAGAATACTTCTTTCCAGGGATGGAGGACCCGTGGACGCACCGTCACGAGTGTATCCGGATTTCCTATGCCCAGGATGCCGAGTCTGTTCAGGCAGGCATCGCGATCATCGGTGAAGAAGTTGCCCGGGCCTACAACGAGAGCACCTCCAAAACAGACTGATTCGGAAAACTCAGTCTGACTCCTTAAGTGCCCTGTAGGTCTTCCAGATGAATTGAAAAACAGGGGAAAGCGATTCTGCTCCAGAGCTGACCCAGCGATCGAGTTCAGCGGGATCAAACCAGTCACCTCCGGACATCTCTTCAAGGTTAGGGACTAGGGTCTTGTCAGTTTCGACCCGATAGACCCAGGCAAACTCCATACCAGTATCTACAGATGCATCGAGCTTAAAAAGACGGGGTGGCACCTGATCGAGAATCAGCCCAACCTCTTCTTCAACTTCGCGAACGCAGCATTCGTCGTAACTCTCGCCGGCATCCACGTGCCCCGCTACCGACGAATCCCACATGCCGGGATTCTCTACTTTATGCTTCCCGCGCTTTTGCAGGAATAGCGCCCCCTTCGGGTTGAACACCAGCACATGAACAGCACGGTGGCGCAGACCCTGAAGATGGATTTCGTCCCGCCTCTTCTCTCCGATTACCGAGTCCGTCGGATCCACCACGGACAAGATTTCGGCATCCTCAACCGGGCGACTCAAGGCGCGGCCCCCGATTCGCAGGAGAGTTCACGTTGCGGCTGCCCCGCGCGCTGGGCCTGCTGCCAGGACGGATCGATCCACACTGGGGCTTCCATCGGCGCCAATAGCGGTTTTCCGGTAATCAGGTCCGCGGCACGCTCAGCTACCATGATGGTCGGCGCATTGAGATTTCCGTTGGTGATCGTTGGAAAAATTGAAGAATCCACCACCCGTAGGTGATCCATGCCACGCACCCGGCAACTCGAGTCCAATACTGCATCGGGGTCATCGTCACCACCCATCTTACAGGTGCATGAAGGATGATAAGCACTTTCGACGTTTTGCCTGACCCAGGCATCAATGTCGTCGACCGCCCGCACCCTTTCTCCGGGGGCGATCTCCTGGCCGCGAAACCGGTCCATCGCAGACTGGCCCAGAATCTCCCGGGTCAATTCGATACAGGCGCGCCAATCGGCAATATCTTTTTCAGCCGTGAGATAGTTAAACAAGACCTTTGGGTGCTGGCGGGGATCGTCAGACGAAACAGATACCGATCCCCGGCTCGCTGGTTTGTTGGGGCCGACGTGAACCTGAAACCCGTGCCCATCGAATGCCGCCCGCCCATCGTACCGCATGGCGCCGGGCAAGAAGTGGTACTGAATGTCTGGTGACTTGACCCCCGCAGACGACCGGATAAAAGCGCAGGATTCAAAATGATTGGTTGCACCGAGTCCGGTTTTGAACAACAGCCACTGCAGTCCGATCATCCCTTTGCTGAACAGTCCAAGTCGGGAGTTCAGGGAAATCGGCTCCAGGCACCGATACTGGAAGTAGACCTCAAGATGATCCTGCAGGTTCTGTCCCACACCTTCCAGCGGGTGCGAGACAGAGATTCCCGCGGCCTCGAGGCTCGCCGGAGAACCGATCCCCGACCGTTGAAGCAAGGCCGGAGAACCAATGGACCCTGCGGAAAGAATCACCTCTGCCCGTGCGAGGAGCTCAAAAACATTGCCATCTTTTTCGTAGGCAACCCCAATAGCCCGATTACCCTCGAGCAGTACCTTCGTCACCAGGGTCCCACTGATCACTCTGAGATTCTTTCGACTGCGTACGGGCTTTAAATAGGCGTGACTGGTTGACGCGCGACGTCCATTATCAACCGTCATATGCATCTGGCCAAATCCTTCCTGCTGGTAGCCGTTGTAGTCCTCAGTGGCCGGATAGCCAGCCTCAATGCCGGCATCAATAAACGCCCGGTACAACGGATTGAGTTTCATGTCATTGCCGGCGCAAACGCTGAGCGGCCCACTGCCGCCGCGGTACTGGTCCGCGCCGCGATACCAGGTCTCAGCCCGCTGGAAATAAGGAAGGCATGATGCGTAATTCCACCCCCTCGCGCCGCTCGATTCCCACTGATTGATATCCTCGGCGTGACCCCGGACATACACCATGCCGTTGATAGACGATGAGCCGCCGAGCCCCAGCCCCCGTGGGGTGTCCAGCACCCGACCGTCAAGACCGGGCTCTGCTTCACTCTGAAACCCCCAATTGAACCGGCGGGTATTCATAGGCATGGAGAGTGCTGACGGCATCTGGACCATGATGCTGCGGTCGCTGCCTCCCGCCTCGAGCAGCACCACATTCACACTGGGATCTTCGCTGAGACGAGCTGCCAAAACGCATCCGGCTGAGCCGGCACCGACAATCAGGTAATCGCAATCACGCATACGACCCAATTATTTCACGTTTTGATGAAACCCGAATTTCGCCTGCCCCTTCTTCGACTACTTCTTATAACGCTCACATCAAACTCGACGATTGCGCTACATTCCCTGTTTATGGATTACACCTATATCCGGATTGCCGATATTGAAGTGCCCGCCAGATGCGTGGTCTTCGACAAAGACGGAACTTTGATTGATTTTCATGCCGTCTGGGGTCCGAGACTCGTTCGGGGCGCAACGGAACTTGCGGTCGCAGCAGACCTTGGGGATAGCTTTCTGGCGCACCTCTATCAGGCCGCAGGCTATGACGCCGGCAATGGCAGAACTTCAGGTCAAGGACCTCTTGCCACGGCGCCTTTACATCAATTCATCGTGATAATTGCCAGCATCCTTTTTCAGCACGGGATTATCTGGGACAAGGCCCTTGAGCTGAGCAATGAACACATGGGGGCCTCAATGACGGCAACTCCCACCACCCAAGAGGTTATCCCCCGGGGTGCGGTTGCTGAGTCTTTAGCGCGACTGGTGGAGGCGGACATCCTGGCCGTGATCGCCACAACAGATAACCGGCACGCTACGAAGATCATGCTTAACGCTTTGGAAGTGGAGCCCTTCTTTGCTGATGTCAGGTGCGGCGACGACGAAGGCCCAGTAAAACCTGATGTTGCTGTCCTGAATGGGATCGCGGATTCGCTTCAGTTGGAAGTGGGTGACCTCATTATGGTCGGCGACACAGTCAGCGATCTCGCCATGGCGAGAAAGGCAGGCACGGCACTATGCGTTGGTATCACTGGAGGTGCAGGCAGCGCCGAGGAATTGGCATCCCACGCCGATGTTCTTATTAACGATATAGGAGAAATACGCCCTGCCGGGTTGCGTTGAGCGCAGATACTTCATCAGGGGGTGCGCAAAAATCGCTCCTGCGAGGCCGATTCCACCGTACCCGGACGGGCAGCGCGAACCTGCTTAATCGCGCTGTCAGAGCTCTGACCCGCCATCATCAGCAAACGCGCGGCCACCGTCCCTGTCCGCCCCAGACCTGCAGCACAGTGCAGCAGAATACGCTCCCCCCGGCTCACCGATGAGAGCCACTCGGGCAGAGGCGAATCCTGTCGGGTTACACCCGACGGGGCTGCGAGATCTCTGACGGGGTAATGCAGCCATTGAAATCTTTTTTTGAGTTCCTCAGGCAGCTCCACAACACCCAGGAATTCAAGCTCATGCAGCTCGAGGAGGGAGATCACCAGATTCGGCTGCCAACTGCTGACCATGGCGAGGTCTTCATCGAGATCTCTCTTCCGATATGCGCCATCACTGTGCTGTTCGATTCTTCCCGGGCAGCAGCACATGCCGACGGCGCCACCGTGATCTCCAATCGTGACCGTGTTGATTTCGAGCGGGGCACCCGGAGTTTGCATGAGCGTCCCTTTTTACCAGGACCCCGTGTTCGGCATGGACAGCCAAGGTTCGGCAGGTGCAAGGGCTGCTCCCTTTTGTAGTAGCTCAATGGAAATACCGTCAGGTGATCGAACAAAGGCCATTCGCCCGTCCCGAGGCGGGCGATTTATCGTCACGCCTTCCTCCATCAGGCGCTGACACAGTGCATAAATATTTTCCACCTGATACGCGAGATGCCCAAAGTTTCGGCCTGCGCCGTATTCCTCAGGATCCCAGTTGTACGTCAACTCGACCTGGGCTGAGTCGTCGCCGGAAGCGGCTAGAAAAACATTGGTGAAACGTCCCTTGGGTTCATCATAACGGCGCAGTTCAACGAGACCGAGTTTTGTGCAATAAAAATCCAGGGATCTCTCAAGATCGCTGACCCGCACCATGGTGTGAAGATATTTCATAAGTTTTTCTCTAGTTTGCGACAGAAATCCGCCACGCCTGCGTACGAGACTCAATGCCCCGGCTCAGAAGATAGTGCAGCACTTTAACGCCGGCAGCAGTGTAGAAGATCATCATCCCCATTGCTGCCGCCGGGGCGATATCGCCTGCATCATCCATGTTGAGTACCGCAACAGAAGCCAGAGTCGTATGCGGCGAATACAAAAATACTACCGCGGACACCGTTGTCATCGCATTCACGAAAAGATAAATGCTGATGTCGAGAATCGCAGGCGTGCAAACAGGTACCGTGACCCTGAGAAAGGTACGATAAAAAGGCTGCTTCAGTGAAGCGGCAACGGATTCAAACTGCGCATCCATCTGCTTGAGCGCGGTCGTTGCCGTCAGATGACTTACCGTATAAAAGTGGGTGATGGTACTGATCACCAGTATCGCCATCGTGTGATAAAGAACATTCAGAGGATTCGACGGCGCGTTAAAGAAGAAGATATAGGCGAGACCTAGAACCATTCCGGGCACCGCCATGGGCAACATCGCCAAGAACTGAACAGCACCCCGAATCACGCCAAAACCTTTCCCTTTCTCAACGAGATATGCGCCGTAGAAAACAATGATCGTGCCGAAGATCGCTGTGTACGAAGCCATTTCGATTGAATTGAAATAACTGTTCCAACCCCCGCCGTCCATAAGATCAAACTGATAATTTGTGAGGCCCAATGACAGGTTATACGGGAAGAACTTAAACAAGGCAGCGAACTGACACATCCCAAGAATACCCAGGATAAAGATACTCACGATGATCGCGTAGGTCAGCATGATGTTGTCGAAACGTCTATCGGGCTTGGGTTCCAAAGCGACTGCTCGTGCTGACAACAATGCGACCTGCTTTTTCTGCACAAGCCGATCCACAAAGAAGGCTAATGCTGCTGGAATCAAGAGCACCACAGAAACCACAGCACCCATCTCAAAGTTTTGCTGACCAATTACCTGTTTGTAAATATCGGTGGCCAATACATTGAAATCCCCGCCAATGACCTTCGGAGCACCAAAATCAGTAACCGCCAGGGTGAACACCACAAAGGCGGCGCTGATTAGGCCGTAACGCACCCCAGGGAGAGTCACAGTGAAAAATATCCGTATCCGACTTGCACGCAGCGCTGTTGCGGCTTCGTAAAGTCGAGCGTCTGCAATCGAAAGCCCGGTGATGATGATGATCAGCGCGTGTGGCAGGGTGAAAAAGACTTCCGAAATAATTATCCCAATCGGACCATAGATTTCATTGCCGAAAAGCGCCCAGTTGATGACACCCTGCCGCCCGAAGAGATAAATCAACGCGATCCCAGGCAGTAGTGATGGCACCAGGATTGGGATCATGGCAATTGTCTTAAACAGGGGCTTGCCTCGCATTCGGCTTCGAGTGAATCCATAGGCCAAAATGAAGGCGATCGTGACGGTAATGAGGGTCGTAATAATGCCAACAAACAAACTGTTCTTTATCGAGTAGACCAACGCTGGTGTCTGAAAGTAGGAAAAATAGTTCGAGAGCCCGACAAAACTGCCATCGGAATTGAACACGCTCTTGGAGAACATCGCGTAGAGCGGCAGTGCCAGAGCGATCACGAGATAACCCCCGATGACAAGGATAAAAAGACGCATCACCCGATCGTCTGAACTCGACTTTGACTTCAACACGCCCGAGCCTTTGCCGACCTGCACTGCGGTCGTAGCCATCACGAGTCCTCTTGATAGATAAGAATCTTTTCAGCCGGCAGGCTTAGGTTCACCGTACCGCCTGCAGAAATTTCGAGCTCGTTTGCCAGGTCTGTAGAAGCGTCTACCAGTAGAGGTTCTTGCCAGCCAGCAGGCTGAATCGTCACCCGAATAAACGCGCCGAGATATTCAACTGAGATTACCTGTCCTGAAGTTTGATTCGGTTGGTCCGATCCAGAAACAGAGAGAAGCCTAACGTCCTCTGGGCGAATCGCGAGGCGCACCGCGCGGTTTGACTCTATTGAGTTGTCTGAGATCTGGAGCGCACCCCCTTGATGGGCGCACTCGCTCGCTCCGCTGACCGCCGCATTGATAAAGTTCATGGTCCCGATAAATTCAGCAACAAACTCCGAGGCGGGGGCCGCATAAATCTCCTCCGGAGTGCCAATTTGCTCGATAACCCCATGATTCATGACCACGATCCGATCGGCCATGGTCAAGGCCTCTTCCTGATCATGCGTCACCATGATGGTGGTGACCGCTAGGCGCTTTTGTAATTGTTTAATTTCCTGTCGCAGATGGGTCCGCACTTTCGCGTCAAGCGCCGACAAAGGCTCATCCAAAAGCAAAAGACCTGGCGATGTCGCGAGGGCCCGTGCGAGCGCAACCCGTTGTTGCTGGCCGCCAGACAATTGGGAGGGGTATTTCACCCTCTGATCCACGAGGTCCACCAAGGTGAGAAGCTCATTCACCCGGCTTGATGTTTCGTCGCGCCGTGCACGGCGACTCTCGAGGCCGTAGGCAACGTTCTTTTCAACGGTGAGATTCGGAAACAGTGCATAGGATTGAAAAACAATCCCAAAATCTCTCTCTGAAGGGGGCAGCACCGAGATGTCCCGACCCGCCTGCGTTATCCCACCCTGAGTTTGAATATCAAGGCCAGCGATCGCCCTGAGGAGAGTTGTTTTACCGCAACCCGACGGACCGAGAAAGCAGACAAATTCTCCTTCAAAGACCTCCAGCGAGATGTCGCGAAGTGCAGTGAAGTTTCCGAATTTCTTCGTCAGGTTCTCAATTCGTAGAAACACATCCCCCATGTCCTGACTCCCTGAGACGATCTGCTTTATAGCCGGATCTATTTTTGATTGTTGCACAAAAATAAAACGGCCAGCCCCTGACTTCTCAGCGACCGGCCGTCAAACAAGGTATCTAAAATCTAGCTCTTCGGCTCAGACTTCGAATCGTAGCGTTTCTGCCATTCCGCTAGAAGTCGCTTGCGGTTACTAGCTGCCCATTCGAAATCATTATCGATCATTGCCTGCGGAATGTTGTCAGGGAAATGTTCAACCGGTTTTGCCAAGCGCTGAATGCCGATGACCGCGTAGCCTTCGTTATACATCTTGTTGGCTTTCTCCGTAATCGACCAATCAACGAGAGTCTTCGCAGCATCGAGTTTTTTCGTACCGTTGACGATCGCGGTTGCTTCCATATCCCATCCGATACCCTCGCTGGGAATAATCACCTCTAGCGGGGCACCTGACGCTTTCGACTTAGCCCCCCGGAAGGCGAACGACACCCCGATCGCAACTTCACCGCGGGCTGCCTGCTTGCAGGGCTTGGAGCCGGAATGCGTGTAATGGCCAATATTCTCGTGAAGCGCATCCATAAAGGCCCATCCACCGTCCTCACCAAAGATCTGCAACCAGCTCGAAACGTCGAGGAATCCAGTGCCCGAAGAGTTCGGGTTAGGCATCGCCACATGACCTTTGTAAACGGGCTTGGTCAGGTCTTTCCAGGAAGAAGGAGTCGGCAGATTATGCTTTTCCGATTCCACGGTGTTTACGCAGATGGCAGCAACCCATGCATCCATTCCCGTCCATGTCGGTGGATCGGACTTATCCCGAAACTTCGAGTCAAGACCGTCCAGTCCGCTAGGGGCATAGGCATGCAACATACCCTCACCTTTCATCAATAACAGGCTGGTGGCCGCAAGCCCCCAGATGACATCCGCTCTTGGGTTTTCTTTTTCCGCCAATAACTTCGCTGTCACGATGCCAGTCGAATCGCGCACCCAATTGATCTTGATATCCGGATGATCCTCGTTGAAGCGTGCAGCATATTTTTTGAGATCCTCCGCCTCGACCGCCGTATAGACAGTGAGATCAGTTGCGCCAAAAGCGGCATGACTGAGGCCGAATACCAGCGCAGCCGCCACAGTCGAACGAACACCAAACAAAATATTTTTCATCTGCTCCTCCTATCAAACTATTAATGATTTAGACACGTTGCGGGCTCAACAATCCTACCCACATCATTACTGCTTAGTCTTGCAGAATGATTACGCACGCCAAAGCATCTTAGTTGGTTTAATCCAAAGAGACAACAATCTGTGCGCGGTTGCCAGCGGGCAAAAATAAAGCGCGGCAAGACTAGCGGTTAAGGCTTATTTGCTGTGTCTCACGGTGTCGATCGAGAGCAAGCTCAATCAACTGATCGATCAGCGCGGGGTATTCGATACCGCTTGCCTGCCAGAGTCGTGGATACATACTGATAGGAGTAAAGCCCGGCATGGTGTTGATCTCATTCAGGAAAACTTCGCCGGAAGGCGAGAGCAGAAAATCGACTCGCCCTAGTCCTGCGCCATCAATCGCACGAAATGCGGCGATGGACATCTCCTGAATGTTGACCTTCGTACCCTCCGGCAAGTCGGCAGGTACGATCAACTGCGAGCGGTCATCGATGTACTTGGTGGTGTAGTCGTAGAATTCGGCGCCGGGAATAATTTCTCCGATCACGGACGATTTTGGATCTTCGTTTCCCAGTACGGCGCACTCGAGTTCCCGAGCCCCCTCTACCGAAGTCTCGACCATCATCTTGATATCGTATCCGGCTGCGAGGTCCATTGCGGTTTCAAGCGACTCAGTATCGTGGACCTTGGAAATTCCAATGCTGGAGCCAAGATTAACCGGCTTGACGAACAGCGGATAACGAAGGGCATCTTCGATCTGGGTCCGTACCCCGGCCCGATCGGCATTCCAGGCGCTGCGGCGAACCACCAAGTAATCTGTCTGACGCAATCCGGCGTGGGCGAAAACGGCCCGCGAGAGTTCCTTGTCCATGCCGACGGCAGACGCTGCGACCCCTGCCCCCACATAGGCTGTATCGGCCAACTCCAGTAGACCTTGGAGGCACCCGTCTTCGCCGCGCGGTCCGTGCAACAAGGGAAATACCACATCGAATGTGCCACTGGCGGCTCGGACGCCTTCTAAGGTCATGAGGTTGCGTTGACCGGCGCCTAGTTGCACGGGGACACCGCTACCGTTCGTGATCTCGTCCTGCCCCAACAATGATCGTTCACCCTCATCCAGAAACCATTGCCCCAACCGGGAGATGCCTGCCAGGATCACCTCGTAACGGGAGGTATCGATCGCTGCATAAACAGATCTCGCCGAGATAACAGATATTTCATGCTCAGCAGACTGGCCACCAAAGAGGAGCAGGACTCGGGTTTTACTCATCTTGACCCTCTTGCTTCACGCGCGTGGATCCTAGACTCAGACAAGCGCATCATGAACATGCTCTGAAATGTACTTCTCTACAAAATTGGAGAAGATCGTCCGGGTTTTCCGGGTCACTTCACCGCCGCCAACAGGAAACTCCAACCGCTCACCGCCGAGCAAGATCATCGAGACAACTGGCATGACCTCCCGGGTGGCGCTGGTAATAAAACACTCGGTCGCATCTAACAACTCGTTGACGTGCACATCCTCTTCAAAACTCTGCA
>JABJIU010000130.1 GCA_018661145.1 Pseudomonadota bacterium
CGACCGCAGTTATCTCACGGTAGCGCTCGGCTGCACGGGTGGTCAGCATCGATCGGTCTACATGGTAGAACGCCTCGCCCGGGAGTTGCGCGAGACCGCCGACCCTGTACAGATACGCCACCGCGACCTGCACCAGGTCAGGAGGTCCTGACCAATGATGGTCGAGATAGACGTCACGATTATCAACCGCCTTGGGCTGCACGCTCGCGCCTGCGCCAAACTGGTCAAGGCGGCGGCTCACTACGAGAGTCGCGTCGAACTGCTCCAGGGTGACGAGTCTGCAGACGCCAAAAGCATTATGAGTCTCATGATGCTGGCGGCACCGCAGGGATCGCAACTGACCCTCAAAGCAGAAGGTGCTGACGCTCAAGCGGCGGCGGCGGAAATCATGCAGCTCATCAACGAGCGATTTGGAGAAGAAGAATAATGCTCGCGCTGAGTGGCACCGGCATTGGACGGGGCATTGCCATCGGGTGTGCACTGGTTCTCGATAAGTCGCAAAACGAGGTACCGCAATTTCAGATCGATGCCGACAGGGTCGATCGAGAAGTTTCCCGGTTCAACGAAGCCATTGCGACGGTACGGCGCGAACTGAAACATCTGCAGTCAAACCTGCCCCCGACAGCACCCCCCGAGACCGGGGCATTTATCGATGTCCACCTTTTGATGCTTGATGATCCACTCATTTCATCCCAGCCGGGCTGGTCGATCCAGAATGAAAAGATTAACGCCGAATGGGCGCTGAAGAATCATGCCGACACGCTGGTGGCATTTTTTGACAATATCTCTGACCCTTACCTGCGGACGAAAAAGGACGATGTCGCTCAGGTCGTCGGTCGGATTATGGATGTGCTGACCGAAGACAAAGAACGCCGTCCCAACATTTCGACTCTGGATCACACCCTCACCGACCGCATCATTGTCACTCGGGACCTCAGCCCCGCGGATACGGTCATGCTGCGTCACCGCCATATGACTGCCTTCGTGACAAGTTTTGGTGGACCGATTTCCCACACCGCCATTTTGGCCCGCAGCCTCGGTCTTCCCGCTGTCGTTGGACTGCACGGGGTCATTGATACCATCTGCGACGGGGACCAGTTGATTGTGGATGCTGCCACCGGCACCGTGCTCGTTGCTCCAGACGACAGGCTGCTGGCCCAGTTTCAGGTCCTGCAAGAACAACAGCGCAAACAGAGGCAGGCACTCGCCAAGCTCGGCAAAGAAAAATCGGTCACTCTTGATGATGAAGAAATCACCCTGCTCGCCAACATCGAACTGCCCGAAGATCTCGATGCACTGGACGGCAGTGGCGCAGCAGGAATCGGCCTCTACCGAACTGAATTTCTGTTCATGAACCGGGCCCAACCGCCCGAAGAGGAAGAACAGTACCAGGCCTATTGCCAAGTTGTGAAATCGGTGCGCGGGCCGGTGACCATCCGCACTCTGGATCTTGGCGCAGACAAGCAGGTGGATGGCGGTCGCGATGAGCCCCAAGCCGCCATCACCCCGGCGCTGGGGCTGCGGGCCATCCGGCTCTGCTTGAGCGAGCCTTCCCTGTTCAAGCCACAACTTCGGGCCATCCTGCGCGCGGCCGTTCATGGCGACGCCCGGATGATGATCCCCATGCTGTCCAGCCTTCAGGAACTCGAGCAAAGCCTATCGCTGGTCCGTGAAGTCAGTGCCGAACTTGAGCGTGAGGGCATCGCTTTCAATCCGAACGTGCCCATCGGTGGAATGATTGAGGTCCCGGCCGCAGCGATCGCAGCCGACCTTTTTGCACAGAAACTCGACTTCTTTTCGATCGGAACCAATGATCTGATCCAGTACACCCTTGCCATCGACCGTGTGGACGACAGCGTCAACTATCTGTATGACCCCCTACATCCGTCGGTACTGCGACTGGTGCGCACCATCATACAGGCGGGCAGCGAGGCGGATATACCCGTCTCGATGTGTGGAGAAATGGCGGGAGATCCGGTTTTCACGCGGCTGCTGCTGGGGCTCGGTTTGCGCCACTTCAGCATGGAACCCTCACAATTGCTGGAGATACACCAACAGGTTCGTCACAGCCGTCTCGCGGAACTTCCCGGATGGGCAGAGCGGATTCTGGCATGTACCGACAGCACCACCCTGCACGGGTTAGTCGACCAACTTAATGTAGAAGAGTACGCATGAGTGGCTGCGCGTCGGCAGAGCCCTTTGCACTTCAAGTGCTGGGAGACAGTATGGGTCCCGAGTTCTGTGAAGGGTCCGTGGTGATCGTCGATCCGGGTGCCGCCGTGACGAACGGTGCATTCGTCGTTGCTGAACACGGCGACGGAGTGATCCTGCGCCAACTAATCATCGAGGAGGGACAATGGTCTCTCAATGCCCTAAAGACAGGGCATCCTCGAATCCGGATTGCAGGTCCCGGAGTCATCCGGGGAGTGGTGACTCAGCGGGCGGGACGTCGGCGCAAGGAGCGCAAGAACTATCTTTAAGATCTAAACCAGCGGCCATTCATTCCCGGCCGGAACGATTGCAAACACCTTTTTCAACCGCCATCACGGCGGCTTCAACCCGGGAATGCACGCTTAACTTACGGAGAATGGCCTTGACGTGTAATTTGACTGTGCCATCGGAAATATCAAGGTGGCGTGCAATCACCTTATTGCTTTGTCCTTCGGAAAGATGACAGAGGATTTCGTGCTCGCGAGGCGTCAGACTGCTGAAAGGCGCCATATCGTCTTTTCGCTCACGACGCTCCCCGTGTCGCACGAGATCCGCTAATACGCTAGTCAAGGCAGGCGCCACAACGATTTTCCCGGCGATAATCTCCTGAAGCGCAAGAACCAATTCATCGGGCTCCATATCTTTCAGCAGATAACCCCGCGCGCCATTGCGCAGGGACTCTGACAAATCACTTTCATCCGCACTGGTCGTGAGCATGACCACCGGGATATCCAGCTCATACTCTGCCATATGGCGCAGAACCGACAGTCCACCCAGGTCAGGCATACGCAGATCCAGCAGCACGACATCGGGGTTCAGTGTCTGTGCCAGACGAAGGCCCTCTTCGCCCTCGGCTGCTGCACCCACCACCTGCAATCCTCGGCGCTCGAGAAGCCCCTGAAGTCCTACCCGGAAAAGGGCGTGATCATCCACAATCAACACTTTCATAGTGAGGAGTCTCCCGCCGTGACCCCGGCCAGCGGCGTTTGCATAGGGCCCAGTTTCATCACGACACGGGTCCCATCACCGGGCTCGCTTTCGATCATGAGTTCGGCGCCTATGGTACCCGCCCGCTCGTGCATGATCGCTAGCCCGAAATGCCCTTCGGTTTCCTGCTGATCCGGATGAATCACCATCCCGACACCATCATCCTCGATAATGAGGCGCAAACGGTGAATACTGTCACAACTCAGCAGCACCCGCACCATATTCGCTCGGCTGTGTTTGCGGACGTTCGCCAGCGCTTCCTGGGCAATGCGCAAAACTTGTTCCTCTTCTTCTGCAGACAGTTCAGCATCGTCCGCCTGATTTTGCAGCACGGTTTCAGTACCCGTTTCCTTACGCAGCCGTGATAGCAGCCGACGGATACCCGGAATCAGTCCATGGCGACTCAGGGGCGCCCTGAAATGCGCGATCAGTTCGCGCAGTTCGACGTTGGCCTCATCAACGCTACTCTCGATGCGTTCCATCTCCTGCCAGACTGTCGACTCGCTGTCCTGTCGCAGTGTATCGTCCAAGACGCGGATCTGGAATTTAAGACTGGCGAGCGTCTGTGCCAGCGAATCATGTAATTCGTTAGCCAGTTGCGTACGCTCCTCGAGTCTCTGCTGCTGGGCCTGCAGTTCGCGCTCACGCTCCTGTGCCAGCGATTCCAGCCATTCGGCCAAGCGGTTAATGTCGTCGGCGAGTTTACTGATCGCACCGGCATCTGTTTTTTGCAACCGTGCGGAGAAATCGCCCTGACGAATACTTGAAGCCCAGTCGCGCAACATCAGCAGCGGGCCTAACAGCCACCGCTGCACACCTAACAGCAGGGCGGCAAGACTGAGCAACAACATGGCTGTCGCGACCACCAGCAATCCTTGCAGAAGCCCGTGGTCCTCGTTGGGATGGCCTAGCATCACGGCCAAGACGACGCACAAAAGCGTCAACATGAGCACCAGTCCTGACCACCAAAAAAATCGCTGCGGCAACAGATAACGCCAGCGTACCCACCGAGGGGCGAGGGCTGTTGATGACTGAGATTTCGGCGCTGTCATGACTGGCTGGAAACTTGCCCTGACGCGCATCTGGGCGCCAGGGAACGATACCGGCTTGCGAAACACGGGGCCGAGATGCTTTGTCGCGGCTCATGCATCGATATGGACCAAAGTATAGGTTACCCCAGAGCCTTCACAAACTACGTCTGCGGGTCCGGCGATGCTGCGGGTGGAATGAAGTCCAGGTCGTTCGGATTCAGGAAGATAAATTGCGGCTCTTCCTCATCCTCCGGGGTGTCAAAATCAAGGATGGCTCCACTCAACAGTTCGGTACTCGTCGGCGCAATCAGAATCTCAATTCCGTGCTGCTGCGAACGCGTGTCATTGCTCCCGGCTTCGTCAAAACCCAATGCATAGTTAATGGTCCCATCCTCACAACGCTGGGCCGCCACTCGAAGCGCCATTCCCTGCATACCGCCTACCTCTATCGACACTCTGATCTGGTCAGCAGCTTGTTCAGTAATTCTCAGCAGCATGATATTTATCCTGTCACCGTTTGCGCGGTCAGTAACCGATCTTTGTTAAATCAGCCTTGTGGCGCCCGCACGAAATCGACAAACGCATCCACCCAGGGATTTGCCGCAACGTGACGCTGATGGGCATAAGTCGCCAACAGATTATGCACGCGGATACCGTCTCGGGTGCCGTCCAAGCCGTGGCCCCGATCCACCGAATAGACCGTCGTGAGCGGCGAGTCGATCATCTCAAGGGATGAATAGTGAAATTCGTGAACGTTATAGGTCCGACCCGACGCAGCCTGAACCTGAGGCCAGGGGTGATTGGGCATCGCGCGAAGCCGCATGTACCCCCGGCCCACGGGCCGATTCGATACCTTCGTATCACCGGCAATTACGCCAACCATAGGGAACTCGCTGCCCTGCCAAGCAATTGATCGACTGAGGTACATCAGTCCGCCACATTCAGCGTAACCAGGACCACCGTTTTCGATAAACGCCCGGATGTCCTCTCGCAGACTGACATTTGCAGATAACTCCTCAAGAAAGTATTCGGGAAAACCGCCACCGATAAAAAGCCCCTCTACTTGAGGCAACCCCTCGTCCTCCAGAGTATTAAAGGGCACCAACTCGGCGCCGGCATTTTCGAACGCATCCAGATCGTCGGGGTAATAAAAGCCAAAAGCGCGGTCACGAGCGATACCGATCCTGACTGGGTCACGTTTGTCAGCCGCTCGTTTTGCAGGCGCGGATACTGCAACCGATTCAGGTTTTTGCCGTCGGCCTGTTAGTGCCAGCACCGCGTCGAGATCCACAGTCGCTTCGATTACGTCGGCAATCTTTTCAATACGAGCAGAGGCTTCGGGATCTTCGTTGCCCGGAACGAGTCCAAGATGACGCTCTTCAATCACGAGCCTTGGATCACGACCAATTGCGCCGAGTACAGGAAGGTCTGAATAGCATTCAATCGCGGCGCGCAGCTTACTTTCCTGCCGGGGACCTGCGACTCGGTTCAGAATCACCCCTGCGATACGCACGTCAGGGTCAAACCCGGTATAGCCCGCCAACAGCGGAGCGATACCGCGAGTGATGCCGGTGACATCAATGACCAACAGGACCGGCAGATCCAGAGCAACGGCTAGCGCGGCATTGCTGTCGCTGCCTTTCACGTCGAGTCCGTCAAAAAGGCCTTTGTTTCCCTCCACCACGGTGACCTCGGCGCCCTGGCGATGCACCTCAAAACAGGCGAGGATTTCTTCTTGACTCATCGTGAAGAAATCGAGATTCCAACACGGGCCGCCGCTGGCTTTAGTCAACCAAGCAGGATCAATGTAGTCAGGCCCTTTTTTAAACGCCGCCACGCGCATACCGCGTCGGCGATACACAGCGCACAGACCCGTACTGACCAGCGTCTTGCCGGAAGACTTGTGAGCGGCAGAGATAAAGACCTGGCTCACGACGGCATCTCGGCTTCGCTCACCAAGGCCCCGGTCAAGCGC
>JABJIU010000049.1 GCA_018661145.1 Pseudomonadota bacterium
GCGGTGCGCTCACCGTCGGTCATGGCCATCGCTGACAGGCAGGCAAGGCTCCCCAGGGTCGCTGGGTCATCAAGCGCCACAACAGGACGCCCGGCGATCGGGGCCTCAAGGCGCTCTGCGATATCAGTGGTCGCCACGACATGGCGCGCGCCGCTGTCACCCAGCATGAACGCCAGGCGGTCGGCCGGATACTCCGGGTCGAGCGGGAGATAGGCTGCACCACACTTGAGAACACCAAGGATCGCTACGACAAGCTCAAACGAGCGATCCAGGGCCAGTGCAACGATCGTCTCAGGGCCGGCACCGAGGTCACGCAGGTGACGTGCCAGCTGGTTGGCCCTGATCTCGAGCTCGCTGTAGCTGAGCTCAGTGCCTTCGAACACCAGTGCCGTCGCATCGGGCGTGCGCAGGACCTGCGCCTCGAACAGACCAGGCAGCGTCTCTGGGCCCTCAAGCACGTGATCGGTCGCGTTGAACCCCTCGACCACAAGGTCGCGCTCGTCGGCGTCCAGAAGGTCAAGGCTGCCAACCGCAGCATTCGGCGATGAAGCCATCGAGGACAGAAGACGCTCGAAACGCTTCGCATGGCGACAGAGAGCATCTCGTGAATAATACTGGCCGTTGGCATCTACATCAAAGGCGATACCCATCCCCGGATGATCTTCATAAGAAATGAAGGAAATATCCGGGACAGGGCCGTTGGAAAGATTATGGGTCGTCGAAGAGCACGAGCCCAAGCGCTGAGCGACATCGAATGGCATACTGTTGACGCTGATCGGGGCGAGCTGATCATCCTGTGGCCCCATAGAGAGCGCGTCACGCAGGTCATCCTGCGAAAACTGTTGATGGCGGAGCGCAGCATTCTGTTGTCGTTTGGCCTGCTGCAAAACATCTGCCACGTTCTCAGACGGATGCAGCTGAAAACGCATTGGCATGGCGTTGGCCAACATCGCCGGCGTGTTGCGGACCCGACGTCCGGTGCGACCCAGCAGCGGCGCCGATATCATGATATCGCGCTTGCCCGTGAGCCGATGAACATAGATGGCAACCGCAGCCATCACGAGGTTCGGCACGCTGACGCCGGCCGCGCGCGCCCGAACGCGCAAGGCGTCCGACAAAGGCGCAGAAAGCTCGAAGCTCTCGCGAAGGAAAGCAGGCGGGGCCGGGAGCAACGTTTCCGCAAGGCGCACGGGGTCTGGCCGGCCCGACAGAAGACCGCGCCAGTAGTCGCGATCTTTCAGCCATCGAGCGCTATCGCGGTAGTCAGTTTCCTCTCGGGCAAGCTCGTCCACCGGAACATAATCAACCGCACCTGGACGGTGCCCAGCAACCAGTTCGCCGTAAACATCTGCGACGCGGCGCTGCAGCACCGCACCGGCTCGCCCATCAAGGATCAAATGGTGGTAAATCTGAACCCAACGGTGTCTGTCCTCTCCAAGCCTGATCAGGGCCCAGGAAAAAAGCGGTGAGCGCGCAACATCGAACGGTGTTCTGAGCCGACCACTTACCCAACTCTGGGCCGCCGCCTCGGGGTCCGGCTGGTCGGAGAAATAGAGCACCAACGGTGCCCAGTCTGCCAGCTCCACGACATGCTGTACGAGGCTGCCATCAGCCTCCTCAAACCTGAGGCGAAGCGTTTGGGTTTCGGAGACAACCAGTTGGGTGGCCCGGATGAACAGGTCTGTATCGAGGGCGCCATCGATCTGCGTGTACTGACCGATTACATATGCGCAATCATCAGCAGCCAGGGCTTGCCCGAACCAGACGCCCTGCTGCACACGCAAGAGGGGCGTGCCACCGGGTTTTCCCTGGATCTGAATGGAGGCCTTATTCATCGTTGGTGCATAACTTATTTTCTCCTGATCAACCACACGATCAGTGGTCAGAAACTGGAGAATAAATTCAAACAAGAAACTTCCAGATTGGCCACCCCACCAAACCGCGCGCACCTCCTGGTGATGCGTCGTAAGGCGCACAATTCCATCGACAGCACTGGATGCTGGGCCAGATGACCTTATGATAAGTGAACAACGATAATAAATGCCCAACGTTGATCATCAGACGCAGTCACACAGGAGAAACAAACGATGAGCAAGGACCATGTCGATGACATCACAATCGACGGTGATCTTTTCCGGGTTCTCATGAATGATGAAGAGCAATATTCGATCTGGCCGGCTGGCGCTGAGAGCCCCGCTGGTTGGAGTTCTGTACGCGATGCCGGCACCAAGGACGAGTGCCTGGCTTATGTCGAAGAAAACTGGACCGACATGCGCCCCAAAAGCCTCCGTGACGCTATGGACGGGTCCTAGGGCGTGTCGTCATTTAAGGGATTCTCAAAGCGTGTAAAGCGTGATTCATAGGGGACCTTCAATTGAGGAGGTTTGCGATGAGGCGCTATGGCTTGCGGGACGACCAGTTTAGCCGGATCGAGAATTTTCTGCCGGGTCGGCCGGGGAGCGTGGGCCGTGACAGCCAACTGGGCAACCGGGTTTTCGTGTAAGCGGTGATCTGGAAGTTCCGGTCGGGTGCGCCTTGGCGCGATCTTCCAGAACGTTTCGGCGATTGGAAGAACACCCATAGGCGGTTCAGCCGGTGGGCGCAAAGTGGGGTCTGGGAGAGGCTTTTCGAGGCCTTGGCGGATGATCCCGACAACGAATATGCGATGATCGACGCCACCATCGTGCGGGCCCATCAGCATAGCGCGGGAGCCAAAAAAAGAAGGCCAAGACCAAGCCATAGGCCGTTCCAGAGGCGGCCTGACGACGAAAATCCATGTCATCGTCGATGCTCTGGGAAATCCGCTGGCACTCAGCCTGACCCCAGGACAGGCCCACGACATCACGCAGGCCGAAACGCTGGCCGCTCAAGTCACGCCCGCAGCGCTCCTCGCCGACAAGGCCTACGACAGCGACACGTTCATCGACAGCTTGAAACGGCGCGCCATCAAGCCAGTCATCCCGCCCAAGGCCAACCGCAAGGTCAAACGCGACTGTGATTTCGCGCTCTACCGCGAGCGCAATCTCGTCGAACGATTCTTCAATACAATCAAACACTTCCGAGGTATCGCAACTCGCTACGAAAAAACCGCCCGAAACTACCTCGCCGGACTTCACTTGTTCTGCGCACTGGCTTGGCTTAAATGACGACACACCCTAGTTTTGATTCCTACGTAAACTGAGATTTTTTGTTGCCCGCGTTTAAACTAGAGCCGGCGATTATGATCGCACTGCTGGGCACCGCCCGTTGCTCGAATGAGAGAGAGGCCACCCTGGCGGCTATCCAGAAAGAGGCGTGCGAGCCCATAATGCCCGATGCGCCTCAAATGGACCCGCACCTATCCTGACGCCAAACGAGACTTCACCGCCCGTGACGGTGATGGGTTTGCCCGCGTCTACTAAATCCCAGAGAAGGGCGAATGGCAGTGGAACGCTGCCCGTCAGACACAGTTGGGAAGCGGTAGGGCCGGGTCGAAGACAGAGGCCGCACTGGTGGGTGAAAGGGCTTTGCTGGGATGATCTCCGACCGCGACATATGGATCGCTGCCAACGAGGTCATTAAGGGCTACGACGAGCCGCTGTTGCACGCTGCCCAGAAATACGATGCGCTGTTGGATCAGGGGGAAATGGATGGCTGCCGCGTGTGGCGACGGATCAGTCAGGTGATCGAGGAACTGCTTGAGACAAAGCCGACCGGAGCCGTGCATTGAAGGCCCCGCTCCGAGCTTCGTGGTTCCTGGCAGTGATGCTCTTTGCGACAGTCACCAACGCGCAGCAAACCACCATTCCAAGCTATGACGCAGCGCGAGATTCCTACTTCTGGCAGATGCTCTACGTGTTCGGCGGGGAGACTGCGTATTGCGGTGTGGAGTTCGATCGACAGAGGTCTGTGGATATCGATGGCCAAGAGCTCACGGTCGAACACGCCTACCCTGCCGATTGGATGGCGGAGAGTTTCGGCTGCGAGAATCGCAACACATGCGCGAACCCGGAATATGGCTTTGCGGAAGCCGATCTTCACAACCTTTGGCCGGCGCTGGGCAGAATCAACTCAAGCCGTGGCGATTTGCCCTATGGAACGATCGAGCCAGACGGCAACAGGTTCGTCGAGTTTTGCCCCGACTACGAGCGGAGCAGCGGTTCCGATGCTGTCGTTGAGCCCCGTGACGAGGTGAAGGGTGATTTGGCACGGTCCGTCCTCTACATGTCTCATGCATACGGGTTTCCTCTCCACGGTCTCGACGAGTTACTGATCGACTGGCACAGAATGGACCAACCCGACGAGACCGAGCGTTGGCGTAATTATGTGATTGAGCGCCTGCAGGGGAACCGAAACCCATTCATTGATGGAATGCTGCTTTGGTGAGGCCCCATTGCGTGACTTCACCTCGTCCGAAGCCAATTTGACCTGACCAACGGATGGGGAGTATTTCAGGTAACTGACGAAGGAGTAAACCATGCGTTGGTTGATTGTCGTGGCGTTGAACATTGTCCTTGCGGGGAGCGCCATCGCCTATGACGAGAATGACTTGCATCTCCTCGATTCTGAGCTGTGGCGTATTGAAAACTGCTCTGAGTGCGACCCCGGAAATGCCGACCTTCGCTTTGTCGACTTCAGCGGTGCTTACCTCAGCGGTGCCGACCTCCGCGGTGCCAACCTCGACGGTGTTGATCTCAGCGACTCTGATCTCGGTAATGTCACGCTATCTGGTGCCGTGTTCTGCAATACTGCTATGCCGGACGGCACGGTCCTCTACTCAGGCTGCTGAGTGGTGGGAGGACTGGCAGAGCCGGCAGTGAGCGGTGTAGCAGGGGTGAATGAGGTGGGGGGCATTGCTGAACGCTGGGCGTCGTTGCGGTCGGGGACAAACGAAGCGGATGGGGCAAACTTGCTTCAAACGCAACCCACCACGCTTCAAACCATCAAAAACACTTGCAATCAGGGGGGCGTCCGTAGATGACAGTGCCCATTCGCCATCCGTCACATCGCTTACATAACAAAGTCCACGACGGTCATAATCAAGTCGAATGATTTCAGTCCAAGACATATCGACCTCCTTTAGTCTGCAAACCAAAAAAATCTTTAGTTATTGAAATCACTCATTGTTAATTTTCATTTATGATCTATGAAAAAGCAAAATACAACATAACAGCAGTGGACAGCAAAGAAACCACGGTTATCGAGACTTGTCTCGTGTTGCCAAACCATCCCATGGCTAGCATTACTGGCAAGGCAACTGCAGCAGACGACATTTGCAGCAGGAACCAAACCAGTCGATTAACTGTGGTAGGGTCGTTTGTCACATAAGCATTCCAAGGCGGCAGGTATTGGCCCGCGCCCGCCCCAGTGATCACAGTCAAGCATACACCGGCGAAGTTGCTATAAAATGACACGAAAGTCAGTACTACAAAAATCCACGAATTTAAGGTACTAAATCGTACGTGTGAGCGTAACGCTGCAAATGTGAGCATAAATACCGCTTCAAGCAATCCAAGAGTATGAGCCATGCCAACGATTGGCGCCCCTTTCGCATTGCCGGCTACTCCGATCATCAAACCACCCAGGAAGAGTAGGCACCCACCAAAGAACATGATGGATTGATCCAGCGTATGTTGATTGTTTTTCATATATTGAATATCTATTTTGTTCTGTAAGTCTAATCTAATTAAATGATACCAAATTTTCTAGATACCCTGTGTTTTCATTTTCTGCTGCCGTTTGAACTTGATGGGTGACAGCATCCCATTCCGCGCATGCTTACGCTTCGGGGGCAGTGTCAGACCAAATCCGCTTGATGCTGCCAGGTATGGCTCGTAGCCGCTTCGGGTGAGGGCATTGTCAAGCAGACACCCGCTTGATGTGCAGGACGTTTGCCGTGGCGTCTCCATTAGTGGCCTGGGCAATCATGCGCTCAATGTCCTCTGGCGTGTCACCAGGCAGGCTTCGGACGGACAATGTCTCCCCAGATCATTGACCA
>JABJIU010000117.1 GCA_018661145.1 Pseudomonadota bacterium
ATAGTGCCAAAGGTAAAGACGACGGGCGACTGGTCCCGGTTGAGTTTGCGTACCAGCGGGGTATAAACCGCGTGCGCCACACAGCCGAAGAAGAATATGGCCTCGCCACGCCCGATCTCAAAGGCCAGGAGAGCGCCAAGGTCGGCCTGGAAGATAACCCAGATGGCCCCTGCCCCACCGATACTGAGCGCCAGGGCCACCCACCCATTGATCCGCTGGGAAAGCAGTAGGTATCCAAAAATGGCGCTGACCGCCGGTGTCAAGGTGAAAACAGCAGAAGTGGATACGGCAGGGGCAGTCTTCAGGCCCTCGAACATGAGAACAAAGTACGCTCCCATGAGACCGCCCAGGAGCAGGTAGCGCCACGCGGATTCAAGATCACGCCGGGAGACGCCACAGGTACGCCAGGTCCAAATTGCCATCACCACCGCAGCGAGCATAAACCGCAACGCGGTCAACGCGGCGGGAGCGATATCGTTGGCAATGATATGGCCCAAACTGAACGAACCCGCAACAACCGCTGAAAAAAGCAGCATCGCACCATGCGCCAAAATCCCAGGACGAGCGCTCAATAATTACACCTCTCAGGGTCGTTGGGCTGTGCCCGTTTCTTTCGCCCCTGATGCTGCACTTCACAACTCCATAGAAAGGCGATGGCGTTCCTCCGCTTTCCAGCACGACAACCACGGGGCTTTACTTCGACTTTGCCGCCTGCGCAAAGGCTGAGTATAACGGCCCGTTTTCTGCTGACCGACCCCGCTCCCTGAAGGATTTTGAAGGGCAGGTTGGCAGATGGCGGGACGCATGAATTAAGCCGGGTCCCTCCCATTCCCCTACATACCCGATAATCGCTGTCATGCTTTGGATCCCAATCACAATCGCCGCGGCATTTTTTCAGAATTTGCGATCCGCGGTACAGCGCCATCTCAAGTCGCAACTGACTGACCTGGGAGCGGCGTCGGTACGCTTTCTGTATGCGCTCCCCTTTGCTCTGGTGTGGCTGGCTATCGTTAGTTCGCTCTCGGAATCGTCGCTACCTTCCATCAACTCTACGTTTGCAATCTGGGTAATCGGTGGCGCTATCGCTCAAATCGTCTTCACGTTTTTACTAATGTGGCTGTTTTCTCTTTCGAATTTCACTGTCGGGACTGCGCTCTCGAAAACAGAGGTGGTGCAGGTCATTCTGCTGGAAGCCTTGTTGCTCCACGAGAGCGTTTCCGGCCGGGGACTTATCGCCATCCTGATCGCGTTTGTTGGCGTGATGGTGATGACACTGGGTCGAAACCGGCTATCACTTTCCGCTTTGCTTTTGGGACTCAAGCAGAAAGCTACCCTGGTCGGCCTCGCCTGTGGCTTCGCCCTCGGGCTGGCATCGGTGCTCTTTCGAGGTGCTGCGTTGTCTATTGAGGAAAGCGGAATACTGATGCGATCCGCTTTCACGCTCGCCATCGCCACGACAATTCAGACCGTGATACTGCTGGTGTGGCTAAGGCTTTTTCAGCCCGGACAGATCCGACGGACGCTCGCACAATGGCGCAGTTGCACCATGGTCGGCTTCGCGGGCTGGGCTGCGTCTATTTTTTGGTTCATGGCGTTCACGCTGACTCACGCGGCCTATGTCCGTGCGCTGGGACAAATCGAACTTATTTTTACCTTCGTGGCGTCGATAGTCTTCTTTCGGGAAAAAGTCAGCCGCACCGAAGTCTTTGGCGTCGTACTGCTGAGCGGGGCAATTATCCTTCTTGTCCTGGAAAAGACACCCTGAACTGCCGGAAAGGCAATCCCTACCCGCGGACCACGAGTTACTGGGCCTTTGCCGCTGAAAAAGGAAGGAAGTAGTTATCCAGGAAATGATCCAGCCAACCGCGGGCATCACCGGCGCACTCTGGGTGACTGGCCAGTTGCTCGTCATGGGGTTGTGCACCGCGGAGCTTTAGTTTGGGACTGCCCCGCTCCGAAGTGCACCAGTGGTTAACCATGTCCCGGGTGATCTCGGGATGAAACTCGATTCCAAAAGCATGATCTGCATAGGAAAACGCCTGGCCGGAAAAAGAATCACTCTCGGCCAGATGGATTGCTCCCGAGGGAATTTCAAAGGTTTCCGAGTGCCACTGATAGAAAGCCGTTCTTTGGGGCAAAAAGGCTGATCCTTGTGCCGTAGGAGAAACAGGCCAATACCCGATTTCAACAATTCCGTCGCCGCGTGGCCCGACCTTTCCGCCAAGCACACGTGCCAGTTGCTGAGCGCCAAGGCAAATCCCAAGCAGCGGTATCTTTGATGGCAGCGCCGTTGTTTCCAGCCAATCGAGCTCAGCCCGAATGCCGGGGACATCGTCATCAGTCGCGCTTTGAGGGCCCCCAAAGACGATCACACCTGCATATTCCGAAAGGTTTTGCGGCAGATCATCCCCAAGGCAAGGGCAGTGCTGATCCAGCGTATATCCCCGCCGGCTCAAGTTTCTACCAAGAAAACCCGGGGTTGAGGTTTCCTGGTGAACCACCGTCAGTATCTGCGGATGAGATTTCATAGGCCATAAAGACTAACAAGACTAAGCGTCTGATTGTAGTTCAGAATCTGAAGTCTGGCCTATTTCCCAAAGCGTCTCCGATGACTTAGTCAGACAAACTTTGATAGCAGGTGCATCTCGTTTTTGAGATCGAACGAGATGCCCGACTGGAGTACAAACGCGGCTAGCCACCGATTGGCAATCAGTCTGCTTCGTTACATACCTTCATAATAATTCCACTTAGCCCTAGAATACCTGCCGATTTTCACGCAGGAATCATATCAATGGATCGTTTTGTTCTAGCCTGGGGCCACTGGGTTACCCGTTATCGTGTCGCCACGATTACCTTATCGCTCTTACTAGCACTGGCAGCGGCATCCGGCGGTCAGTTCCTCACTTTCACTAATGACTACCGTGTGTTTTTCGGTAGCGAAGACACACACCTGCAAGCCTTTGAGGAACTACAGGATACTTTCAGCAAGAATGACAATGCGCTGATTGTCCTTGCGCCACGCGACGGCAAGGTCTTCACCCCCGATACCTTGGCCGCGGTGGCTGATGCCACGGAACGCGCTTGGCTCACCCCTTTTTCAATCAGGGTAGATTCCCTCACCAACTTTCAGCACACCACGGCTTTGGGCGATGACCTTGAGGTTGCACCTCTCGTCGAAAACCCCCAAAACCTTACTGACGATGACCTGGCCCGTATCAAAACTGCGGCCCTCGCAGAGCCGGCGCTTATCAGCCGGTTGATTTCGCCAGATGCCCGCATTACCGCCATCAATATCACAGTGGAGCTGCCGGGAGTTGATGAAGCGACTGAGAATCCGAGAGTGGCGGCTGCCGCGCGTGACCTTCGGGACTACGTCGAGGCCACCTACCCTGACATCGACGTTTATCTGACAGGCATTGTCATGATGAACCAAGCGTTTCAGGAAGCGGCCATGAGCGATACCACACAGCTGATTCCAGCGGCCCTCGCCATCATACTGCTGATGGTCTTCCTGCAGTTGCGAGGACTCACCGGCACACTCGGCACGTTAATCGTAATTGTCCTGTCGGTAATTGCAGCCATGGGGGCCGCCGGATGGGCGGGAATTCGCCTGACGCCACCTTCGATGTCCGCGCCCACGATTATCCTGACCCTGGCCGTGGCCGACTGCGTACATATCCTCTCCAACTGGCTGCAGAAGATTCGTGAGGGCTTGGGCAAGCAAGAGGCAATGGCCGAGAGCATCCGGATCAACTTCGGGCCGGTATTGCTGACCTCGATCACGACCGCTATCGGCTTTCTTTCGCTCAACTTCAGTGATTCGCCCCCCTTTCATGATCTTGGAAATATTTCTGCCGTCGGCGTTATGTTCGCCTGGCTTTTCTCCACGACCTTGCTGCCGGCGTTGGTGACCCTGTTACCCGCAAAACCCCGCCAGGGACGCGGCCTGATCACGCAGATAATGATTCGGCTTGGCGACTGGGTCATTGAGCGGCGCCGGATCCTCATGCCGACCGTGAGTCTTGTGATCGTGGCCCTGGTTCTGGTAATTCCCCGCAATGAACTCAACGACGTGTTCGTCCGCTACTTTGATGAAAGAATAGAGTTTCGGTCGCACACCGACTTCGTAGTCGAGAATCTGACCGGGATGTACTTTATCGATTACGCACTGGACTCCGGCGAATCGGGCGGCATCTCGAACCCGACCTACCTTGCCCAGGTTGAGCAGTTTTCCAACTGGCTAGCCGAGCAGTCTGAGGTCATCCATGTCAATACCCTCACAGATGTTTTCAAACGTGTGAACCGCAGCATGCACGGTGATGATCCCAACTGGTATCGCCTGCCGGAAAAGCGGGACATGGCTGCCCAATACCTGCTGCTGTATGAGATGTCACTGCCTTACGGGCTGGATCTAAACAACCAAATTGACGTCGAGAAACGGCGCGGCCGCCTAAGCGCCACCTTGGAAACACTATCTACCGCTCAGACCCTGGCGTTCGAACAACGCAGTTACGACTGGATGCGAGAGAACACTCCTGCGCTGCTGACAACCGCGGCCAGCCCACCCATCATGTTCTCCCATATCGGTATGCGTAACATCGTTAGCATGCTAGGGGGGACTGCCTTTGCGCTAATCGCGATCTCGCTTTTGATGATTGCGGCCTTGCGCAGCTGGCGGTTTGGCCTGCTAACGCTGATCCCTAATCTCGCCCCCGCCGCGATGGCCTTCGGCCTCTGGGCACTAATAGATGGAGAAGTGGGGCTGGGTCTCTCTGTGGTTGCGGCCATGACGCTAGGTATCGTGGTCGATGACACGATCCACTTCATGACCAAGTACCTGCGTGCCCGACGTGACCAGGGACTGGACGCCACCGCGGCGGTGCGGTATTCCTTTGCTACAGTGGGCGTAGCACTATGGACCACCACATTAGCGCTTGCGGCAGGATTTCTCGTGATCTCGACCTCTGCGTTCTCGGTAAACGCTGAAATGGGCTTGCTGGTGGCGGTAGTGGTTGTGCTGGCCCTTGTAGTCGACTTCCTACTGTTGCCAGCCCTGCTGATCCGATTTGACCGCTGGCTTTGGCGCGAGCAGAGCCGTAGTGCCAAGCAAAATCCCCTCGTTCAGACTTCCTGACCCATCTCATGTTTCCACAAACTACTGGAGCCTCCTTATGAAGCACGCAGGTGTTTTGCTCGCTGTTATTGCCTTACTGATGCCGCACATATTGCAGGCCGACACATCCGACGCCAAAGCCCGCGGCCTTGAGATTGCCACCCAGGCAGACGAGCGGGATAGCGGCTGGCAATTTCAAAGTTCCGATATGGAAATGATTCTGCGAAACCGCGCAGGCAAGGAAAGTCGACGCAAAATCAGCACTCGTCAATTTGAGGTGGAGGGTGACGGGGATAAGACGCTCTCCCTCTTCCAAGAGCCCCGAGATGTGCGCGGCACCGCCATGCTGACCTTCTCACATGGCCTGGAACCGGATGATCAATGGCTCTACCTGCCGGCAATCAAGCGAGTGAAGAGAATCTCTTCACGCAACCGCTCGGGTCCGTTTATGGGCAGTGAATTCGCATTTGAGGATCTCAGTTCCCAGGAGCTCGACAAATATCAATACCGCCATCTCCGGGACGAGGCTTGCGACCCATACCAGTGCTACGTGATCGAACGCATCCCCCGCTACGAAAACTCAGGCTACACCCGCCAGATCGTCTGGCTGGATCAGACCGAATTCCGGTCCATCAAGATCGAGTACTTTGACCGAAAGGATGAACTGCTTAAGACGCTGGATTTTTCTGACTATCAGGAGCATCCCGGCGGATTCTGGCGTGCAGACAGGATGGAAATGACCAATCATCAGACCGGAAAAAGTACAACCTTATTGTGGTTCAATTACGATTTTGAAACCCCCCTGAAGAGTGGCGACTTCAACAAAAACGCCCTGAAACGACTATTGTGACCTGGGTGCAAAGAGGACTCCGATATCTACGGCTTCTGGCGGTAGTGCTGTGGGCCTCTGCTTTCGCCTCACCTGCCCCCGCGGATGTCAGCAAGCAGTTTGAACTTTCACTTCAGGGGCAGTTCTTTCCGGGTCTCTCGTCGGATCCTGCCGATATCCGAGAGCAGTTTTTCACCGGCATCGAGGCTGAGTTCAGTAGTGATTTTGATTCCGAGCATCTGATCGGCACCTTCCTTCCCTACGGCCGGATTGCGTCCGGTGGTGGGGAAATGAATCACGTCGACATTCGGGAACTGAACCTGCTGTATACGCAGGATAACTGGGAAGGGATCGCGGGCATCAGCCGTGTGTTCTGGGGCGTTACTGAATCTGGGCATCTGGTCGATATCATCAACCAGACGGATCAACTGGAGGGCTTCGACGGCGAAGACAAACTCGGTCAGGCGATGATTAGAATCAGCCGGCTGTTTGACCAGAGCACTGTGGACCTGTATGCACTGCCCGGATTTCGTGAGCGTGAGTTTCTGCCGCCAGGCCAGCCGCTGGCGTTGCCCTTTACTATAAGTGACGATAAACCGCTCTACGGTGCCGGCAATGAAGCGCAACACATGGACTTTGCGCTACGGCTTTCGGGATATCAGGGCATTGCCGACTACGGACTCTCATGGTTCAGCGGCACCTCGCGTGATCCGGAATTCGTTCTTCAGTCAACTGGCACCTATCGACCCCGATACCCCCTGATTCATCAGGCGGGCCTGGATCTTCAACTGACTCTGGATAGTTGGCTCTGGAAGCTGGAAGCCATCCATCGGACCTTTGAGTCAGATACTGTCACCGACGACTTCACGGCAATCATCGGCGGAACTGAGTACACGATCTACGGGCTGGCGGATGCGCTTTTTGATCTCGGACTGCTGGCGGAATGGCACGGCGACAGTCGCGAAGATCGCACCACCGTGCCCATGCAGAATGACCTTTTTGCCGGTCTGAGGGTGTCCTTCAGTGATACCCAAAGTTCGGAGTTTCTGGCAGGCATCTTCTCTGATCTCGACGACGGCAGTGATAGTGTCCGGGTGGAAGCAAGCCGGCGAATCCTGGGCGACGCCCGGATTACGCTGGAGGCGCAGTCCTTCGTCAACGTGGATTCAGGCAACGCCCTCTCCTACCTCAAAGACAGCGATTTCATCGTCCTATCCCTGCAGCTGTTTTTCTAAAGCATCCGCTGGCCAATCCGGCAACCAGGTCAAAGCCGGCGAGGCTGGACAGGGAGTTGAAATAACTGTATATATAAACAGTATTAGAAAATATTTCCGAACTCTCTTCGGCTTCAGAAATCCTCATGAACAGACCCCTGACCGCACGGCAGTTACAGGTACTTGAATGCATCCAGGGCTTTGTCGATACCACTGGCATGCCCCCAACCCGTGCTGAAATTGCCAGACAGCTGGGCTTTCGTTCAGCCAATGCGGCCGAAGAGCACCTGCGGGCACTGGCACGTAAAGGCGCTATCGAACTTCAATCTGGGACATCTCGGGGCATACGGTTACTGGCGCCCTCCGGGGTACCTGTTATTGGTGAAGTAGCCGCTGGAAACCCGATTCTGGCAACTGAACACATCGAAGATCATTACCCCCTGCCGCCCAGACTGTTCCGTCCCCGGGCCCACTATCTGCTGAGGGTGCGTGGCATGAGCATGCGGGATGCTGGTATTCTCAACCGTGATCTGCTGGCCGTGCACCGCACACGGGAGGCCACCAATGGGCAGATCGTGGTAGCCCGGTTGGAAGACGAAGTAACGGTCAAAGAATTCCGACGCCGGGGAAATATCGTTACCCTGATTCCCAAAAATCCCGACTTTGATCCTGTACGAATTGATCTGCGTCAGCAGCCCCTGGCCATTGAGGGGATTGGCGTAGGCGTGATACGAAACGATTCCCTGCCGTGAGCCTGGAATCCTGTCTGAAACGGCGGGATATCTGGCGCGGCAAAAAAGCAACCCGATCAAGGGATGCTGTCGCAACCGGTTTCTCTGTCCTTGATCGACATCTGCCTGATGGCGGATGGCCTCAGCACGCCCTGACTGAAATCCTGGTGGAAAATATCACCTACAGTCCACTGTGGCTGCTGATGCCGGCCCTTGGCGAAATCATGCCTTCACGACCTTGGCAGATCTGGATTGCGCCACCAGCCATACCCTACCCGCCCGGCTTAAGTCAGAACGGCCTAGATCTGTCAAAAATTCTGATGATCACTACAACAGACCGGTCAGACATCCTATGGTCGGCAGAGCAGGCATTACGCTCACGGGCATGCAGCGCTGTACTGTGCTGGCCTGGCAAACTGCATCAGTCCGCCACACGACGACTGCAACTTGCTGCTGAATATGGAGGCGGGTTGGGCATCTGCTTTCAGGATGAAAGCGCCCTGAATACCCACAGCATGGCTGCATTAAAACTACACTGTCGAAATACTGACGATGGCTTGCGTATCGACCTGATCAAGTGCCGCGGTGGCCCAGTGCTCCAGAATCTGGCGGTACAGCACCCCTCCTGCCGGCCCACGGCAACATTTAAAACAAAAGAAGGATCATGCCAATAATCCGGGCCCACCAGAACCTAAAAAGCCGTTCCACTTTGATGACGTTCGGGCGCAGTAAACCCTATCTGGCGAAAGTACCACCGGCAACACTTCCTGATGCGTTACCGTCGACGGTTCGAGGTCATCTCTGGCTTGCTATCTCTTTTCCTTTTCTACCGCTGGAAGCGCTCGGGCAGACAGGGCAACAACAGCCGATGGCTGTTTATGCGCGGCAGGGTCAGATGCGCAAAATTGTTACGCTAAACCACTCGGCCCAAAGGAATGGCATACAGGTAGGGATGACACTCGCTGCAGCGCAGACCCTAAACCCTGCACTGCATGCCATACCCCGGGATATATCAGCCGAGAGCGATCGCCTCCAGCACCTTGCCGCACTGACGAACAGCTGGACACCTGCTGTCAGCATTATTGAAGACAGTCTGCTGCTGGATATTGCCGGCAGTACACGTCTTTTTGGCGGTGTCACACAACTTCTCGAACAAATCCGGTCGTGGATTACTTCCGAGGCGCTATCACCCTGCGTCAGCGTAATGCCCACACCCGCCAGCGCAATACTATGTGCGCGCACCGGAAAATCCCTATGCATAACTGCCAAAGAACATATCCACTCCGCCATACGTGAACTGCCAGCACAAGCGCTGGTCACCGATGCCAAAAGACAACGGGCGCTGAACCGGTTTGGTATTAATACGCTGGGCGATCTGCTGCGCCTGCCCAGAGACGGGCTAGCCCGGCGGCTGGGTCCAGATCTTGTGCAACAGCTGGATAAACTGTTGGGGCGGCAGCCCGATCCGCAGAACACAATCACACCACTACCCACATTCCGCCAGAGGATCGTATTTGATATCGGCATTGCCAATACCGAGCAGCTTGCGCCTTTTATGGAGGTCTTGTTGGGAAAACTGCAGGCCCACCTGACCCAGAATCACATTCTGGCTGAGCAACTCGAATGGCATCTTGTCAATGAGTCTGATCTATCACATCGAATTCCGGTATACCTGACGCATCCACACCGAGACGCCATTGGCCTTATGAAACTCTCCCAGCTGGCGTTTGAAAAATTTAAGACGAAAGATGTCATTACCCATCTTGTGCTGAAGGCCAACCGTTTTGCGCCGTTGCCTTCGTCCAGCGAAGATATCTTTTCGATTCTTCCCAAGGCAGCAGACCACGGGACATCACTGATTGAGCGCCTGCAGAACCGACTCGGACGACGCGCTGTACAGGGTCTTTGTATACAACCGGATCACCGGCCTGAAAAAGCCTGGAGCCACTGCAAAGTCGGAGAAACCGGTGCTTTATCGCATGGCGCACCACGACCGCTCTGGCTACTGGAAACACCCCGCTCTGTACGGGTATTGCAGGGACGACTGGCTCTGGGAGATCAGTCACTCCTCCTGCAGCGTCAACGCGAACGTATCTGCAGCGGCTGGTGGGACAGTCAGCCCATCCGTCGTGATTACTACTACGCCAAGACCGCCGCTTTAAAGACGTGGGTATTCCGTGATCTCGACAGCGGTAACTGGTGTCTGCATGGTATCTTCTGATTCCATTCATTACTGTCCGCTCGAGCCTGATCCCTAATGAATTCGTTCCCTGCGCGAGACGCCCAGCGACGGGCTTTTTTGTCTGAGACAGACTTTACTGACAGCCACCTCGTCCCGATGCAACAGGACGCCTCATTCCGTCGATATTTCCGACTCGATGACGGTGAACACGGCTGGCTACTGATGGATGCTCCACCCGACACTGAAAATCTCACGGCATGGCTTGATATCCGTAGCCATCTCGCTGACCTTGGACTACGGACACCGGCCGTCCTGCGCTCCGACGTGCCACACGGATTCGCACTCATTGAGGACTTCGGAGATCAGACCTTCACCCGACTCCTGGATGGAGGCGAGGCGCCTGATGAACTTTATGCGCAAGCAACAAATCTTCTGACGCATCTTCATAGACAGCCCAATGTTTTTCTTGATGCGCTAAAGCCTTATGACCTTGATGCTCTAATGGCTGAAGCTATTCTTCTGCCCGACTGGTTCCTGCCGCTGATCTTTGGCAAACCCATTGCCGCTGAAGACCGGTATCGTTACTGCCAAATCTGGGAGAAAGTCTTCGCTTCACTGCCAACGCCTGCCATCTCTCTTGTGCTGCGGGACTTTCACGTCGATAACCTGATACGTGTTCCGGCAAACCTGCCGCTTCAGGCAATAGGGCTTCTGGATTTTCAGGACGCACTGATCGGGCCGATGGCCTACGATCTGATGTCCCTCCTTGAAGACGCGCGTCGAGATCTTCCCCCCGGGCTTGCCGAACAGATGCAACAGCGGTATTTCGAGGCGATGCCTCTTCTGGAAATGGAGAACTTCAAACTCTGGTACCGGGTACTTGCTGCACAGCGGCACTGTAAAGTTGCCGGCATATTCAGTCGGCTTGCTCTTCGGGACAACAAATCAAACTACCTCGCCCATGTTCCCCGCGTTCTGCATCTGCTGCAGACACATCTTGATGAGCCCCTGCTTTGGCCCCTTGCTGAATGGCTACGCGCTCACGGCATTGCAGGCGATCCTCCCGAGGTTCCGACAGACTATCGATCCATTCGCCGCGCGCTCAATCTTAGCGACGATGCCACTGACTGACTCATACCCCCTTTTCAAGGAAACACCATGGAAACCATTAGCTGGAATGATTTTGAGCGGGTCGACCTCCGGGTCGGCACTATCGTGTCTGCAGAAGTCTTCAAGGAGGCGCGCCATCCCGCCTATATCTTGAATGTTGATTTCGGCGCTGAGATCGGGATACGCAAATCCAGTGCACAGATTACCGATCTTTACGAACCGGAGAATCTCGTGGGGGTTCAAGTGATAGGCGTTGTAAATTTTCCGCCGAAGCAGATTGGACCCGTCCGCTCACAATGCCTGGTCACGGGCTTTCCACAAGAAGACGGGTCGGTGGTCCTGGCGAAGCCGGAGCGACCCGTCGCCAACGGGTTAAAACTCGCGTGAGCTCAGGCCACCCATTGATCAAGCGCTTCTGCCGGTAGATCCTGCGCCTCAATTGCCTCGGCGTGTGCACGGCCCTGCGGGAGCACCTGGCGTGCATAGTAAAGACAGTTCAGGACCTTGGCCTGGCAGAAATCGGAGTCCCCGTCGTCAGCATCCAGCATCTGCTGGGCAGCGTTTGCAGCACGGGCCATTTGCCATCCGCCGGCCGCAACACCGAACAACATGAGATAGTCGAAAGACTTATGAAATGGGCTCCTGGAATCCCGGGTGGCGCTTTTCAGAATGGTCGCCGTGGCATCTGAGAGGCTTTCGACAAGACTCAGTGCCGCAGCACCGACTTCCTGAGGCGCCTCCCCCGGACTGCCCGCTACGGCAGTAAGATCCGCGCGCATCAACTCAATTAGTTCATTGACCATGCTGCCCCCATCGCGCAGCAGTTTGCGACCGACCAGATCGGCCGCCTGAATGCCGGTCGTGCCTTCATAGATAGTGGTGATCCGCGCGTCACGGTAATGCTGGGCAGCACCCGTCTCTTCAATGAATCCCATACCGCCGTGCACCTGCAGACCCAATCCCGTGATTTCGTTACTGACCTCGGAACTCCAGCCTTTAACGACTGGTGTCAGAACTTCTACGCGGCGCTGGCCAAGTGCCCGCTCGTCACCGGCCGGATGATGACTGGCGCGGTCCGCGGATGCCGCGGCGAAAAGGGAAAGCGCCCGCATCGCCTCGATGCGGCTTCGCATGCTGAGCAGCATTCGCTGAACATCGGGATGTCGCACAATCGCCTTGCGCTCGGCGCTGATGTCACCGACGGCGCGGCCCTGGACCCGATCACGGGCAAAGTTTAGGGCGCGCTGATAGGCGCGTTCGGCAATCGCATAACTTTCAATCCCGACCGCGTGCCGGGCGCGGTTCATCATAATGAACATATATTCAAGGCCACGGTTTTCCTCGCCGACGAGATAGCCCACAGCACCGCCCTGATCACCGTAAGACAGAACTGCCGTGGGGCTGCCATGAATGCCGAGCTTGTGTTCCAGCGAAACACACCGCACGTCATTGCGCTCGCCGGGCTCGCCTTCTGCATCCAAAATGTATTTGGGCACAATGAAAAGCGAGATTCCCTTAACACCCTCGGGCGCGTCGGGCGTACGGGCCAGCACCAAGTGAATGATATTTTCGGAAAGATCATGCTCTCCGTAGGTGATGTAGATCTTCTGCCCGCTCAGAAGATAATGCCCTTCATCACAGGGCGCCGCACGGGTGCGGACTGCGGCAAGATCAGACCCCGCCTGGGGTTCGGTGAGATTCATTGTGCCGGTCCACCTGCCCGACACCATTGCCGGGAGATACTGGGCTTTCTGTGCGTCGCTACCCTTAAGAAAAATAGCCTCGGCAGCGGTCTGGGAAAGCATGGGGCACAGTCCAAACGCCATATTGGCGCCATCCCACATCTCCTGCACGGCACAGGCCAAGGTCTGCGGCAACCCCTGGCCACCGTATTGAGGATCGAGGACCAGGCCCGTCCAGCCACCTTCGCTGAACTGGGTGTATGCCTGCCGCCAGGCCTGCGACGTGGTGACGACACCATCAACAACGGTGGGGCCACTCTGATCTCCCGCCTGGTTGATTGGCGCAAGTACGTTGGAGGCGAACTTCGCTGCCTCATCGAGGACAGCGTCAATCAGATCATCGCTAGCGTCTTCGAAACCCGGCCATGAGGCGACTTCTTTGAAGCCGGCAAGATCCAGGGCAAAGCGCAAATCAGTCAAGGGAGCGGTGTAATTCGGCATCGAATTGGCCTCGGGTGTTAGTGCTTGAATCCGGCGGCAGCTAAACCTGCCGATATTTAAGAAATTATAAAATCCCAGGCGTAAGTGCGCCAACAATACTGTGGAATCGCCTCGTCAGATCAAGATTGGGGTCACGCCCACTTCGTGAGATTTCCAACAGTCATGCCACACCTACCCCAGATTATTCATGCTAATGTGTACTTTGCCGACCAATTTTCTTCGGAGAAAGGAATGAAGCTCACAGGACGCTGTTACTGCGGTGATGTTCATTACGAGATTGAAGGGGAAGCGCAGGCTTCTCTACACTGCCATTGTCGGGAGTGCCAGTACGTCAGCGGTGGAAACCCCGCTGCCCTGATGATTTTTCCGTTGGAGACGTTCCGCCTAACCCAGGGCGAGATGAAACAGTTCCGCCGTTCGGACCTGGAACGCCCGGTCACCCGACATTTTTGCGAGCACTGCGGCACCGGCCTTGCTTCCGAGACGCCTAATCGGCCGGGCTCCATTGTGGTCAAGGTCGGTACACTGGACGATCCTTCGGTGTTTACGCCCGCTGTCGCGATTTTTACCTGCGACAAGCAGGCCTTTCATCATATTCCGGACGACATTCCGGCTTTTGACAAACGGCCGGGCTGAAGTCTCGCCGCGTATCGGACAGGTTTACGCTCCACCCCTTCCCGCGACAGCATCAGCGACGATGCATAGAATCTCGAACATCATCGTTGCACCTGTCAGAGCAGTATTGCCACTCGGATCAAAAGGCGGCGCCACCTCGACGACATCACCCCCAATAAGATTCAGACCCCGACAGCCCCTGATCATCAACTGGGCTTCGACCGTGCTGAAACCTCCCACCTCAGGGGTGCCGGTTCCTGAAGCATAGACCGGGTCCAGTCCATCCACGTCAAACGTAAGATAGCAGGGATTCTTGCCTACGACACGGTGAATCTCGCTGATCACGGCTTTAACGCCGAGCTCGTAAAACTCATCCATGTAGATGACCCGCATCCCGGTGTCATGACTGAACTGCCACTGATCAAGGTCATTCAGCGACCCCCGGATGCCGATTTGGATTGTGCGCTTGGGATCGATCAGGCCTTCCTCAACCGCACGACGAAACGGCGCACCATGATGGAACTTCGAGCCCAGATAATCGTCTCCCGTATCGCAATGGGCATCAAAGTGCACCAGTCCCACGGGGTGATCCGTCGCTATCGCTCTCAAAATTGGCAGCGTTATGGAATGATCCCCCCCGGCGGAAACCGGCACCGTCCCGGCGTCATGTAGCCGTGAGAAAAATGCTCGAATCTCGTCAAGACTCTTTTCCAGGTGGAAGGGTGACTGCACCCAGGCGTCCCCCACATCTGCAACCGAACAGATGTCGTGAGGACTGATCCCGCTTGACTGGTTTCGCCGGCGCATGAGACTCGATTGATTCCGAATCTCCCGGGGGCCATGGCGCGCACCCGGGCGGTTGGTCACACCTCCGTCAAAAGGAACGCCGACCAGTCCAATATTGAGACCATCATAATCTTCCCGGTAAGGTGCCCGCATGAAAGTCGGTAGTCCGGTGTAACGTGGACGCTGAATAGGATCCTCATACGCCTCGTACTGATACATATCTCCCCCTTTTTTGATTTATGATGGCCGGCCTAAGCCCTAAGGATGCCGTCTAAACACCTTCACATGCAAGTTCACCTGAGTGATTCGCCGGAAATAAAGAGTCTCCGCGCTCTTTTAGACCGCGCGCTTTCAAAGGCTTATCCCACTACAACACTGGTCCGCTATCTGCCGCCACCCCCAGACGGCCGTATCGTGGTCGTCGGTGCCGGCAAAGCGGGTGCCGCCATGGCCGAGGCGGTGGAGGATGCGCTTTCTAGTGTTTCCGAGAGTCTAGTGGTAGTACCTTATGGGCATAAGCGTCCTTGTCGGTTAATCAATATTGTTGAAGCGGGTCATCCGGTACCCGATAACGCCGGCGAGAAAGCAGCGCGGAAGATTCTTGGTATAGCAAGCTCGCTTGGGGCCGATGATCTCCTCGTTTGTCTTTTGTCCGGGGGTGGCAGCGCCCTGCTCAGCCTGCCCTCCACCGGGATCATACTGGATGAGAAAAGAGATCTTACCCGCGAGCTCCTCGCCTGCGGTGCGGGCATCCATGATATCAATACGGTTCGTAAGCATTTGTCGGATATCAAAGGCGGGCGGCTCGCGGCAGCGGCGTTTCCTGCCCGTACCGTGACGCTTGCCCTCTCGGACGTACCCGGAAATGATCCGGCCACCATTGCTTCGGGCCCCACGGTGGGAGACGCCACCTCACGCAAAGACGCCCTTGAAATCTTGAGTGCTTATGGAATCAAGCCGCCCCCCTCAATTAAGGCCAAGCTTGCTTCACCCACGGCAGAAAGCCCCTTTCCCAGTGATCTAAAACTCACCGCCAGTGAAATAGTAATTACCGCCACCGCGGCTGAAGCTCTTGATGTTGCCGTCACATTTGCGGAAGAACAGGGTCTTGGGGTTGTCAATCTCGGTGACGAGGTCGAGGGAATCGCGTCGGTGCTGGCTGGCGAACACGCAAGAGCATTCGAATTTGAACGCCTGGCCCATTCCACCGGCAAAGGCTTTGTTCTGATCTCTGGCGGAGAGGCAACGGTTGCACTTCATGGTGACGGCAAGGGGGGCCCCAATCAGGAATATCTCCTTGCACTCGCGATCGAACTTGATGGCAGGCCCAACGTTTTTGCCCTTGCCGCAGATACCGACGGTATTGATGGTGCGAGCAAAGCAGCCGGCGCCTTCATCACTCCGAGCACCCTAACCCGGGCAGCAGCTCAGGGGTTAGACCCCCAAGCCCATCTCACTCGCAATGACGCAGGGGGGTTTTTTGAGCGGCTTGGGGACCTTATCATCACCGGACCGACCTGCACGAATGTCAACGACTTTCGTGCCATCGCTTATATTCCGTCACGCGATTGATTTACTATTACCCAATTACAGTAAGGAATGTGTCAATGGGAAAGCGGCTTAGCAAAATTTACACCCGAACCGGGGACGAAGGTTCGACAGGGCTCAGTGACGGGACACGGGTCCCCAAGACTTCGCCCAGGGTCGAAGTCATGGGTCAGGTCGACGAACTGAACAGCCTCATTGGCCTGATGATGACTGAAGAACTGCCCACGGAAATCCATCAGTTTCTCACGGCGGTGCAGCACACGCTGTTTGATCTCGGCGGTGAGTTGAGCCTCCCGGGTCACACGCTGGTTTCGCCAGAGCGGGTGACAGCCGTTGAGAATATGCTGGACAAACTCAACGCAACACTGGCCCCGTTGGAGGAATTTATTCTCCCCGGAGGTACCCGCGCTGCAGCGCTTTGTCACGTCGCGCGCAGCACCTGCAGGCGGGTAGAGCGAGCCCTGTTTTCCGTTGATGACGGACATGCGATTTCCGATGCCTCGCGCCAGTACGTTAACCGACTGTCTGATCTTCTGTTCGTGATGGCCCGTAGCCTTAACCGGTCTGCGGGTGAACGCGATATCCTCTGGCAGCAGGACCAGCCGGCCTAACCCCAGGCTGAACACGAAACTTCCGGCGCTTTCCTGACCCTTTTCCCCACTATCATCGCGTAGATATGCTCCATTTTCCGAGGGACGAATTCGATCTTCGAATCGACAGAGTGCGGCAAGCGATGGCGGACGCGGAGCTTGATGGACTAGTCCTTTTCCGCCAGGAGAGCATGTTCTACCTGACCGGATATGACACCAGCGGCTACACCATGTTTCAGGCCATGTACCTTGGCCTTGAAGCAGGACCGACGCTGTTGACTCGCACGGCAGATCGAATCCAATCCCGGAATACCTCGATTATCGAAGACATTCAGATTTGGATTGACCACGAGGATGCTTCTCCGGCTATGGAGTTGCGCCGCATTCTCGAAGCACATGGCTGCGCGAACCAGCGGATTGGGATCGAATACCATGCTTACGGTCTTACTGGCCAGCGCGCCCTGATGGTTAACGAGGCACTCGAGGGTTTATGCCGGCTTGTCGATGCTTCAGATCTGGTGCGTCTGGTCCGCCTTATCAAGAGTGATCTTGAACTTGAATACGTCCGGAAATCGGGCGCAATCTGCGATGCGATTCTTCAGACCAGTATCAGCCATACCCGGCCTGGCAGTACGGTGAAGTCGGTCTACGGCGCCATGATGAATACCCTCCTGTGCGAAGGTGGCGACCCCACGGCCAGCCGCTGGCCCATGGGGGCTGGCGAGGCTGCGGTATTCTGCCGCTATCACACAGGGGACGAAGTCATTGCGCAGCAGGACCAGGTAGTCTTCGAGCCCGCTGCTGCGTATCGGCATTATCACACCTGCATGATGTATAACATCCTGACCGGTAAGGTGGATCCTCGACACCAAGCGATGAACGAAGCCTGCGCCAACGCGCTCGACGCCTGTCAGCAGCGCCTGACGGTCGGGAACACAGTAGGCGACCTTTACGCTGCCCATGATGAGACCATGCACGCACACGGGTTTTCCCATGCAGCCCTCAGCGCCTGTGGATACTCAGTCGGCATCAGTTACCCTCCCTCCTGGATGGATTGGCCCATGGTCTGGAAGGACAATCCACAGGTCCTAGAAGCAGGGATGGTGTTTTTCCTGCATATGATTCTTCTGGATGATCAGACGGGCCTCAGCATGTGCATTGGCGAGACCGCAATCGTCACTCTTGGCGCCTGTGAACCCGTAAACCGGATTCCACGAGAAATCATTCATACCTGACAACCTCTAAAGGATAAGGAACATGACCAAACCCCCTTGGGAAGGCATGGGTGGCTATACCAATATAAATAGTGACACCCTGCCTATGATCAATGACCAAACGCCCACGTTCATGGGTGTCCCGCTAGCGCGCACGGCCGATACACTCCGTGGCGCTGATGTTGCCATTATCGGCGCCCCTTACGTAGCGGGCGCCCGAGGCAAGTACGCGGGCGTAGACAAGGCCGAATGGTTGGCGGCGCCAATGCGGGTCCGGCAACAGTCAGCACGGTATCCGAGCGGCTATATCCAAGAACTCGATGTCGATATTTTTGAGAAACTCAAAGTTGTCGACATGGGGGACGCCGACATTGCACCAGAATGCAATCTTGACCCAACCGCGGAAAACATTCTCAAGGCTCAGGCGGCCGTCGAGGAACTGGTCAATCGAGCGCTCGAGGCCGGCGCGATCCCTATCGTTGTCGGTCAGAACAGTCCCTGCAGCTCCTATGCTATCGCCAAACCCATCGCAGAACGCTCTGCAGGCAAGGTCGGTATGATCAGTACCGATACCCACTGGGACTCGCGGCCGATAGATTACCTCACCGGGGACGAGCGCATCGCTGGCAGCGGAAACTGGAAGTCAAAAACCTTCAGCAGTCTTGCCAATTTCTCGATCCCGAATCTCGTGGAAATCGGAGAGCGCGGCATGCTAGAGGAAGCCAGTGTGGTTCGGGATTACATGCAGCAAGGTGCTCATTTTTATCCCATGTGGAAAGTCCGCTCAGAACTGGGCATTGCTGGACTTTGCGAAGAACTCCACCATGCTTACCAGGGGACAGATGATGTCTATGTCCATTTCGATATGGACGTCCTAGGCGGTGCTGGGCCGGCACCGGGCGATATCCTCGGGGAACTCGCCGAACCCATGGGGATGAGTGATTACGAGATCATCCGACTCGCCCACGAGATCGGTAAACGGGGGCTTACGGGGATGTCATTTATCTGCATCCCGCCAGGATCGATGGTGACCTACCGGCTGATCGTCTACATCATCGCATTTTTGATCGCCGGGCTCGCGCTATCCCGAAGCGATTGATTCCCGGTATCGCGCCCAATCGAAATGCGGCCCCGGATCCGATTTCCGGCCGGGCGCGATCTCGGAGTGGCCCACAATCCGTTCCGCCGTGATAGTGGGCCATGCAAACTGCAGGGCTTGAGTCAGCGAGGTCAGGGTTGCGTACTGACGGTCCGTGAATCGGGTTTCATCAGAGCCGACCAGCTCTATACCGACTGAAAAATCGTTGACCCGGACCCGTCCCTGTAGCGAGGAGTGGCCGGCATGCCACGCGCGCCGGATCACCGGCACAAATTGGATAATGCCCCCCTCACGGTCTATCAGAAAATGCACCGAGACCTTAAGCGTCGCTATTTCCTTGAAATAAGGGTGCGCATCGGCATCAAGGCACCCTAGAAAAAAATCGCTTATCGCCTCTGTTTCAAAATAGCCCGGCGGAAGGCTGATCGCGTGAATCACCAGGGCATCAATTGCCACCCCCTCTGGCCGGTCATCGCAATGCGGCGAGCACAGGCAGGCGGTGCCGGTCAAGAGGCCGGTTTCCCGGTCAACCTCGAACGGGGGCTTATTCATTTGGGGACTAGCCTGAGCCCAAGCTCGTCAGGCTTGGAAAAACCGTGAGTACGGCGGCGTAAGATCGCGGCAAGGACGAATCGGGAGTGACTGATTTTTACCCAGTATCCGACTCGTCTGATTCTTCAGGCCTGTCGAGTAGTTGTACATAAGCCATAGGTGCGTTATCGCC
>JABJIU010000074.1 GCA_018661145.1 Pseudomonadota bacterium
GAAGAAGCAAAGCGCATTCTCGGCGAGATAAGCAGTAACGGTCACGTGATCATCGACCTTTGGTTTACCTACCATCTCTTTCATAAGGCGCCGGACTGGTTGGGGGCCGAAATCTCTAAAACGCTAGGGATTCCCTATGTGGTTGCGGAAGCCGCATACGCGCCAAAACAACAGACGGGTCCCTGGCATGCGGGTCTTGCTCAGGTAGAAACGGCGCTTCGCAGCGCGGACGGTGTGATCTCGCTGAATCCGCGTGACCGGCATTGCATCCAACCCTTCTTGAATGCGAACGTAACTCAATCCTCCTTGCTGCCCTTCACCCGGCAACTCCCAAACCGGCAGGAGGAACGGGGTAGGTTAAAAGCGCGATTAGGGCAGCATCTTGGAATCGATTCGCGCCCCCCCTGGCTAATCGCCGTCGCAATGATGCGCAAAGGAGATAAGGAACGCTCCTTTTGGGTGCTGGCATCTGCGCTCGTGCAGATCCTCGATCTTGATTGGCAACTAATTTTAATCGGCAGTGGCGATGCGGCCGACTCGGTAAACCGGGCGTTTGATCCTATTGGCGAAGAACGAGTGCACGCTTTAGGAATGCTAGAACCCGAAGAGACTCAACAGTATCTCGACGCTTCTGATGTTTTTGTATGGCCGGCAGTTAACGAAGCGTTCGGAATGGCGATGCTGGAGGCACACCGTCATGGACTGCCGGTAGTCGCGGGATACACCGACGGGACAGCGACCATTGTCAAAGATCAGGTAACCGGTTTTTTGACCGAACCTGAGAATATCGAAACCTTTGCACAAGCCGTGCGGCATCTGCTCGAGGATCACAACCTACGGGAAACAATGGAACGCGGCGCGCGGGAAAAATTCCTCTCAGACCATACCCTGGAAGACGCAGCCCGGGCACTTGATTCTTTTTTACGTTCGCTGACGTTGTCATGAGTGAAATTCTTTTTATCCGGCATGGCCCTACCGATTGGAACGATGCGGGTCGAATCCAGGGAAGAACCGATATCGCTTTGAGTGAGGCAGGTCGTGTCGAAGTGACTTCCTGGATACTGCCCCTGCCCTATCGGCAATGGCGCTGCTTTTCCAGCCCTCTGGTTCGCGCCCGCGATACTGCGGCTCTTCTTCGACTCCCTGTGCCTGAAATCATCGATGACCTGCAGGAGATGCAGTGGGGAGCATGGGAGGGTCATACCCTGAAGACACTCCGCGAGACCGACCCTGAGGCTTTCACTCGCAATGAAGACCGCGGCCTCGATTTTCGACCCCCCGACGGTGAGAGCCCTCGTGATGTCAGAGAGCGACTCAGGCAATGGATCGCCTCCCTCTCCGACGACGATCTTCCGGCGGTTGCTGTTTGCCACAAAGGCTTGCTGCGGGCAGCGCTCAGCCTAGCGACCGACTGGGACATGATCGATGATCCGCTGGAAAAACTTCGAGAGCCCTGCGCGCACCTCTACGGCGTCCGGGCCGGCAAACTCTACGTCAAACAACTCAACATCACCCTTAAACCCTCTTGAGGTCTGCTTATGACGTACAAACCTGCCCGGGAACTGGGTCTTGACCTTCCCGGTATAACCGGCCGTCACAACGCCCTTACCGATGTCCCCGGGCTCATGGCGGGCTACACGACGCTTAATTTCGGAGAGGGGCCGCTCGTGACCGGTCAAGGACCTGTACGCACAGGGGTGACCGCAATCCTACCGCGGGGGCGCGACGCGGTTCCACAACCGGTCTGGGCTGGAACACACAGTTTCAACGGCAACGGGGAAATGACCGGCACCCACTGGATTCAGGACGGCGGGTACCTTCTTGGGCCAATCATGATCACCAACACCCATAGCGTTGGGCGGGCACACCAGGCGGCTGTGCAATGGATGATCGATACCTATCCCGAGCATTGGGGATCAGAACATCTGTGGGCCATGCCCGTGGTCGCCGAAACCTATGACGGCACCTTGAACGACATTAACGGACTGCACGTCACTGAGGCCCATGCCCGGGAGGCTCTGGATCAGGCAACCGACGGCCCGCTTTCAGAGGGTAATGTCGGGGGCGGCACTGGCATGATCTGTTACGAGTTCAAAGGCGGTACGGGAACGTCTTCACGTCGGATCACCCTGCATGATCGCGAATACCACGTGGGTGTTCTGGTTCAGGCAAACCACGGCAGACGGAAGGACCTCACTATTCTGGGCGTACCGGTCGGCCGATATTTGACCAACAACATGCTTTTGAGTGAGCATGAAATGGGATCAATCATTGCCGTTATCGCAACCGATGCTCCGATGATGCCTCACCAGCTCCAGCGGCTTGCAAAGCGCGGCGCCATCGGAATTGCAAGAGGCGGCACCACTGGCGGCAATGGCTCGGGGGATATTTTTCTGGTGCTAAGCACTGCCAACCCCATGCCGATTGACCGCATGTCTCAGATCAACTCGGATTTCTCCTGGATCGGAGATGACCTATGCGACTCCGTCTATCAGGCGGCGGTCGAGGCTATCGAGGAGGCCGTCATCAACGCCCTCCTCGCTGCTGACGACATGACCACACTGCGGCCGACGGGTCAGCGCTGTGCCGCAATCGATCCCGATGCGCTGATAGAAGTCATGGATCGGCACAGCCGGCTCACGACGTCTCGTCAGTAAGCCACTTCTGCACCAACTGCACATCGCCGTCGCGATAGTTCAGTCTGCCGTAGAACCCGCGCACGGCGAGGTTGTCGTGCCGGATCATTGCCTGAATTTTCGGCACCTTTCTCGCGCGCATCCAGGTCTCGGCGTAATCCATGAGTGTTCGCCCAATCCCTTGGTGGCGAGTCTTCGGATCCACCGCGAGGTAATACACCCACCCACGGTGGCCATCGCAACCCATCATCACACTACCGCAGAGGATATCTCCAGCAATCGCGACCAGCAGCTCTGAAGACGGATTCTCAATGCACTGTCGAATGTCATCCGCGGGGTCGTTCCACGGCCGGGTCAGATCACACTCGTGCCAAAGCTGAACAAGGCGCTCGTGATCGGAAGGCAGGAATGTCCTGAATTCCACCGCTGACCCGGGAGAAAACTTCATGTCTGAAGATACGCCTTCAAGGCTTCGACTGAACGCATCGCACCGTCGCAGGATACGGGAGAAAAGCGTTTTGGTCCGGAATCAATCAGTCCGTCGACTCTTGCCGCAAGGGCCGCCCCTTCAAGATCATCTTCTGGAATAACCTGCGCTCTGCCAATCGCTGAGAGATGTCCAGCGCGGGCCGGCTGTTCGGTTTCACCACCTTCACCGGTAAACGGCGACAACAGAGCGGGCGCACCGCTCGTGAAGAGATCAACCACACTGTTGTACCCCGCTTGGGACACCGACAGCCGGCAATGCCTCAGCAAATCGCGAAAATCCGAACGATTTGCCTCCACTGTCAGATGTTTACCCCCTATCTGTCGCAGTCGAGTGAGAAAGGTCGGATCCGGCGAAGAACCCGCCAGAATTCGCCACGGGACCTCCGTGTGCTTTGAAAGTGCGCTGGCTTGTGCAGCCGCATGATAGAGCGACGCACCGGCATTACCACCGCCGGCGGAAACGAGTATTTCAGGTTCTGACTTAGGCGACACCTGATCCTGGTCACCCGGTGCCGTATCGACAAATCCCGTGTAACTTAGAAGATCTGCAATCGACTCTGCCTGACCGAAGGATTCATTAAAAGGTAAAAAGCGCTCTTCGCCATGGACGAGGACCTTTTCATAGTATCTGCGGAGCCACACAATGGTTTCGGTCTCGCGTTCTAAAGAACGTCTCTGAACACTGTCGCGCACCGAGCAGACCACCGGCGTTTTGGCGATACGGGCAGCTTCAAGCAAGGGCAGCAATTCAAAGCGGAATCGCCTTCGACCAAAAGGAAAAAGTTCCGTCACCAGCGCATGCGGTCGGACTTCATGAAAAACCTCAAGAAGTTTTTCGGTTCGTGCTTTTTCCAAGGCCTCACTTAACGGTTCGCCGCCGGAATCGACCACCCGGGAGAATGAAAGATCGGCGCTCTTGACCGGCTCGAGCTGGTGAATTCTGACGTCCCCATCAGGTTCCAGAGGTATGGGTACTCCACCACTGACCACCTCGGCAGGCAGTCCTTGCGCGCGGCATTCCTGAGCAATCGAAACCGTCCGGCGAAGATGGCCGATACCCAGCAAATGTTGAACGTAGAAAAGGATCAAAGCGCCGAACCGGCCACACGCTGTCAGGCGATATCGCGACGCCAGTTGCGTTTCGCGGAAAGGAGCGATCGGGTGCGCTCGCAGATAACCTCAAGTCCCGACAGCACCCGATCCGTACCCGCGGTCGAAGGCAGAGGCTGACGCTCCAGCTCATTCAAGGCTTTTATCATCACATCAGGAGACCGATCACCGTCGCCATCCAGCATCGAAACAAACCCCAGAGATGAGGCTCGATGTGCGCGCAACGTTTGTTCCATCCGGGGATTGGAACGGGGAATCAGCAAGGCCGGCTTATCCAGAGAAAGGATTTCACAGAAAGTGTTATAGCCGCCCATTGCAACTACCCCGGCCGATCGCTCCATCAGGAGTTCCATATTGGAATTGAAGACTATTGTCTGTACGCCCTCGAGCGCCTCAGCGCGAAGTTGGAACTGCTGCCTTACCGCTTGAGGCATGAACGGTCCGAGCACGATCACTACCGGTTTCGCCGGCCTGGGTTTTCGCTCCAGCGCGTTCAGTACCCAATCGACCAAGGTCTCCCCGTCCCCCCCCGCCGCCCGGGGTGACCAGCAAAAAAGGTTCATGTGGAAGGCTCACCGGAGCTTTCGCGATCGACGGTATCGTGCGTCGCAGATAGCCGGTATAGATCATTGTCTCCATGGCGGCATGACTTACACCGAGTTGCGCCAGGGGATTTCCCATTGATTGTGAGCCGAATACCCAGATCTCGTCGTACCAGTCCTCGAGGTTTCTAGGGGTGCCACGGTCATCCCATTCTTTGCTGAGCAAAATAGGATCATCGAGGATGTCGCGAAGTCCCAACACGGTCGGCACGCCTCTCGCACGAAGCGTCTTAAGGGTCCCTGTCACTTCTCCGCGCAGTCCCAACGGCTCTTTATCGACGATGAAGAGATCTGGAGCAAAAGTAACCGCAGTCTGCTCCATGATGGAACTTCGCAGCTGCAGTGTCTGCGAAAGATCAATATGATCTGACAGAGAGGTGTAGTCGCCGCCACGCAGTTTCACCACGCCTGGAATTCTCACGAAATCCACGCGGCTTTTGAAGTCGAAACTACCAATGATCGGCGAGCCCGACACGATCAACACCTTAAGTCCTACGAACTGATCCACCAGCGCATGGGCAATGGTTCGACATCGGCGCAGGTGCCCCAAACCAAAGGAATCGTGACTGTAGATTAAGACGCGGTTGCCGTGCAAAATGTCATTCATCGTATGCACCTTGGGTGGCCTCTCGGGCCGCCACCATAATCTTACCCGAGGCAGTAGCGACCTCGACCCCCTGCTGATTGCTGCAAACGCAGGAAAGACCGATCACCCCGCCCTGAAACTTGGGTTTATCGGCCATGTCCGTCACTGTCCAGATTGCCTGCAGCGTGTCACCTGGCTTAACTGGCGCGAGGAAGCGGCAGTAGTGCTCAAGATACGCGATGGCCGTTCCCGCAAAATAGATCCCGACCGGGGCCGCGACAAACGCGCTGGTGAAGGGCCCGTGCAGAATGCGTCCACCGAAGCGGGACTGGCTGGCAAAGGTCTCATCCACATGCAGTGGGTTGAAATCCCCAAACAGGCCCGCTGCCGTGACCAGATGGGCCTCAGTAATGGTGAGCACATAATCGAACTCATCGCCCACTCTCACTTCATCGTAGGCCCTGCCCTGTGGAATCCGCATATCACACTCTTTCGGTGCCGCGACCGGAACGCTAATTATATGACCAGTTGGAGGTGCTCGATTACTTTCGACAGGACAGCATCGTACTGTGTTCGGGGAAGAGTCCCACCTGACAGAAACCAGCAAAGCCGTTAGGATTGCCGTCTCATTGGTGAGGAGATATCGCGGTGTCCATATTTGAAGCGCAGCTAGAAAAAGACCGCGCCAACTTTGAGCCCCTGACGCCAGTCAGCTTTTTGCGCCGGGCGGCGCAGGTAGCTCCTTCGCGTACTGCCATCATCCACGGCCAACGCCGCTATTCTTACGCACAGTTTCTGGAGCGCTCCTCAAAACTTGCCAATGCGCTCGCCGCCCAAGGAATCGGCCCCGGGGACTGTGTCGCGATCATGGGCGCCAACACACCGGAGATGCTGGAGGCCCATAACGGTGTGCCGATGCTGGGCGCGGTGCTGAACTCGTTGAATATCAGACTCGATGCCAAAACCATTGCCTTCATTCTGGATCATGGCGAAGCCAAGGTACTACTGACCGATCGGGCGTTTTCGGAGGCCATCAAAGAGGCTCTCACCCTCACCGAGCGTGAGCTGCTTGTCATCGATATCGATGATTCGGAGAGCGAAGGCGGCGAGTGCCTCGGCGAGATGGACTATGAAACCTTTATCGCAGGAGGTGGCGACAGCTTTCCTGCGGGCCAACCTGTAGATGAGTGGCAGGCGCTTTCGCTTCTTTACACTTCCGGCACAACCGGCAACCCCAAGGGTTGCGTCTACCATCATCGCGGTGCTTATCTCAACGCACTTGGCAACATGTCGACAATGGAGCTCAACCGTGACTCGGTTTACCTGTGGACGCTGCCGATGTTTCACTGTGACGGTTGGACATTTACCTGGGCAGTGACCGCTGCGATGGGCGTCCATGTCTGCCTGCGTGCAGTCGAACCAGCCGCCGTCTTCTCGTCGATCGCTGAGAATGGCGTCACCCACATGTGTGGCGCACCGATCGTGATGAATATGCTCGCCAACGCTCCGCAGGAAACCAAAGCCCCGTTTTCCCAGACAGTGGAAATCGCCACAGGGGGGGCCGCTCCGCCGTCGGCAGTGATCGAAGCCATGGAGGCTGACGGATTTCATGTCACCCACCTTTACGGCCTCACCGAGACCTATGGACCGGCAACCGTCTGCATCCCCCAGGAAGACTGGCCGGCGCTGGCTCTGCAGGAGCGTTCGTCACGGATAGCCCGGCAAGGGGTGCACTACGGCACCCTGGAAAACGCCAGCGTCAAGAAACCCGATACCATGGAGGATGCCCCATGGGACGGGAAAACCTTTGGGGAAGTGATGATCCGCGGGAACACCGTCATGAAGGGGTATCTCAAGAACGCCGAGGCAACGCAGGCCGCTTTTGCCGGCGGCTGGTTTCACAGCGGCGACATCGCGGTGCGCCACCCGGATGGTTACATTGAGATCAAGGACCGGTCCAAAGATATCATCATCTCTGGCGGAGAGAACATCTCAAGCCTTGAAGTCGAGGAAACACTGTATCGCCACCCAAAGGTTCTGGAGGCTGCCGTTGTTGCAAGACCAGACAATACCTGGGGGGAAACTCCCTGTGCATTCGTTACCCTGCGCGAAGGAGAAAATGTCGAGCCTCAGGAAATCGTTGATTTCTGCCGGGATAACATGGCGCACTACAAAGCGCCGCGAACGATCGTCTTCGGCGAACTGCCCAAGACCTCGACCGGCAAGATCCAGAAATTTATCCTCAGAGAAAAGGCCCAGAATCTGACTGACTAGGTTTTCAGTGAATCATCATCACCGGGACAGTCATGTGTCCTAGTAGAAAATGGGTCGCACCATCTCAGCGCTTAAAGTCCTTTTTCGCGTGGCTAACCGATCGAGCTAACGAGATCGCCCGGCCGGATCAAGCCACCGCCGAGAATCTCGCAGCGCAGTCCCCCTTTGTGGGCGAGTTGTTTGACCAGTCCCGGAACCTCAAGAAGATTCTGAAGGTAGGCACACGGCTCACAGAGTTCCACACCACGCAACTGAACCTCTCCCACCGTAAAGATTCGGTCTACGAGGGGATTGAGATCGACCCCTCGGGTAATGACATTGCGGCGAAAGGCCGTCACCGGTAGGTCCGTGGAAAACATCTCATTGAACTCATCGATCGCTTCAACTTGAATCAGTGTCAATTGGGTTTCGGGCGCCGCGCCAAACGCACAATAACGATCGCCTTCAAGACCGGCGCCGGCCGTGGCAACGACTTCAGACACTTCACGAATGGTGCCGCCTTCGGTCGCCGAAAGGCACACAACAGCAACTTCACCCTGGGTTAGCATTTCTTTCGCGACCTACAGCGGGATGTTGCCGTGTTTGCGCCAGGGATTTTCGAGTTGCTTGTTCCGCAACATAGAAAGGGAGCGGCAGATACGGGTTCGGGTTTCACTCGGCAAAATGACATCATCAATAAAGCCCCGATGGCCAGCAACGAACGGATTGGCAAACTTCTGTCGGTATTCTTCTGTTCTTTGAGCAATCTTTTCATCATTCCCGATATCCTTGCGAAAAATGATCTCAACCGCACCCTTTGGCCCCATGACCGCAATTTCGGCAGTTGGCCAAGCCAGGTTGACGTCGCCACGCAGATGCTTGGATGCCATCACATCATAAGCGCCGCCGTAAGCTTTGCGAGTGATTACAGTCACCTTAGGCACCGTACACTCAGCGTAGGCGTAGAGAAGCTTTGCACCGTGCCGGATGATGCCGCCATATTCCTGGGCCGTGCCCGGCAAAAAGCCTGGCACATCGACAAACGTCACAATCGGAATACTAAAGGCGTCGCAGAACCTGACAAACCGCGCTGCCTTGACTGATGACTGAATATCCAGACACCCGGCAAGGACCATCGGTTGATTCGCAACGAGGCCAACCGTCGACCCTCCCATACGACCGAATCCAGTCAGTATATTGCCGGCAAAGTCGGGCTTAAGTTCAAAAAAGTCTCCGTCATCAACCACTTTGATGATGAGTTCGTGCATGTCATAAGGCTTGTTTGGATTATCGGGTACCAGGGTATCCAGCGAAGGGTCTGACCGATCCACGGGATCTATCGGCTCACGCTGGGGCGTTTCATCAACATTACTTGCCGGTAGGAAATCGATGAAACGGCGAAGACTCAGCAGCGCGTCAATGTCATTATCGAACGCACCGTCGGCAACACCGGAGCGACTCGAGTGAGTGGTGGCCCCGCCGAGCTCTTCATGTGTGACTGTTTCGTGCGTAACCGTCTTCACAACCTCTGGGCCCGTGACATACATATAGGACGTATCCCGGACCATGAAAACAAAGTCGGTAATTGCAGGAGAATAAACTGCACCGCCGGCGCAAGGGCCCATGATCATGGAAATCTGCGGTATCACTCCGGATGCGAGTACATTGCGCTGGAATACTTCGGCATAGCCCGCCAATGAGTCAATACCCTCCTGGATTCGGGCGCCGCCAGAATCATTAAGACCGATCACTGGCGCCCCCACCCGCATGGCGTGATCCATAACCTTACAGATCTTCCCGGCGTGCGCCTCCGAGAGCGATCCACCAAGCACGGTAAAATCCTGGCTGAACACAAAGACCGTACGACCATTGATCGTACCGTGTCCGGTCACCACGCCGTCACCGGGAACCGCTTTCTCGGCCATGTCAAAATCGACGCATCGATGCTCGACAAACACGTCCCATTCTTCAAAACTGCCTTCATCTAACAGCGCGCCAATTCGCTCGCGGGCAGTGAGCTTTCCCTTGGCGTGCTGGGCATCGATACGTCCCTGTCCTCCGCCTTGACGTGCGGCTTCGCGACGCCTTTCCAGTTCTTCGAGAATCTCTCTCATCAGTCGTCGTCCTGTGGACCGGGAATGAGATCAAAAACTTCTCGAGCAGCTTCCAGAATGGGTGTCCCCGGACCAAAGAAGGCGGCAACCCCCAGCGCCGAAAGGCTCTCGCGATCAGCCTTGGGAACCACACCCCCCAGCACGACCTTGATACTACTTGCACCGCTTTCGGCCAGTACCTCGAGCAGCCTTGGCACTAGCGTTGAGTGCCCTGCCGCCTGGGAGGAGACGCCAATCACGTGCACGTCGTTATCCAGTGCCTGCTGAACCACTTCCTCCGGCGTCTGGAAAAGGGGCCCAATATCGACATCAAAGCCCACATCGGCAAACCCTGTCGCAATGATGCGGGCACCCCGGTCGTGACCATCCTGGCCCAACTTGGCAACAAGAATACGCGGCCGTCGTCCGAATTGATCGGCAAAGGCCTTAACATCCTGGCGCAACCGCTGAAAAGTCTCGTCCTGCTGATATGCTTCCCCGTACACGCCTGAAATCGTCCTGACCTGGGCCTGATATCGGCCGAATTGCGCTTCCAGCGCAAGCGAGATTTCGCCCACCGTCGCACGCGCCCTTGCAGCTTCCACCGCATACTCTAGCAGGTTGGCTGCCTGTCGCCCGGCGGCTGTTTTCAGTGCATCCAGCGTCTTTTGGCACTGGTACTGGTCGCGGCCCCTGCGAACCGCTTCAAGACGTGCAATCTGTGTCTTTAGTACCTCGGAATTATCAATACTAAGAATATCCACTTCGGTTTCTTCGGACGCTTGGTATTGGTTTACACCGACAACCACTTCCTCACCAAGATCAATACGGGCCTGACGCCGGGCTGCCGATTCTTCAATACGCAGCTTTGGAATTCCGTTGATGATCGCCTGCGTCATCCCTCCCATATCTTCGACTTCATCAATAAGAGAGCGTGCGTGTACGGCAAGACTGGCGGTGAGACTCTCCACATAATAAGAACCCCCCAGAGGATCGACCACACGGTTGATGCCGGCCTCTTCGCGCATAATCAATTGCGTGTTGCGCGCAATATGGGCCGAAAAATCCGTCGGTAAAGCCAGCGCTTCATCAAAGCTGTTCGTATGAAGAGACTGGGTCCCGCCGAACACTGCCGCCAGTGCCTCGATGGTGGTCCGGATAATGTTGTTGTAGGGATCCTCACTAGTCAGGCTGACACCGGAGGTCTGACAATGTGTTCTCAGCATTAACGAGCGCGGATCAGAGGGGTTGAACTTTTCTTTAATCAGTTGTGCCCAAAGAAGCCGCGCTGCCCTCAGCTTTGCGACTTCCATGAAGAAGTTCATTCCAATACCGAAAAAGAAAGACAACCGGGGTGCAAAGCGGTCTATCTCAAGGCCGCGGTCAACTGCAGTGCGGACGTATTCGATACCATCGGCCAGGGTATAAGCCAGTTCCTGAACCGACGTCGCGCCAGCCTCCTGAATGTGGTAACCGGAAATCGAAATCGGGTTAAAGCGCGGCATCTGCGCAGCGGTGTAGGCAATGATATCGGAAACGATCCGCATCGATTCCTTCGGTGGATAAATATAGGTATTACGGACCATGAACTCTTTTAGGACATCGTTCTGTAGCGTACCGGAAAGACTCGCCTTATCCACGCCCTGTTCTTCCCCGGCAACAATAAACATGGCAAGTATGGGAATCACCGCACCATTCATGGTCATGGAAACCGACATCTGGTCCAACGGGATTCCGTCGAACAGGATCCGCATATCCTCGACGGAATCAATAGCGACTCCGGCCATGC
>JABJIU010000122.1 GCA_018661145.1 Pseudomonadota bacterium
CCAACCTTACCAACTATGGATCTCTCTTCCTGGGTGAGGAAACCACTGTCACCTACGGAGACAAAGCATCCGGGCCTAACCATATCCTCCCCACCAAGGGGGCCGCACGTTACAGCGGAGGCTTGAGCGTCGGCAAGTTTATCAAGACGGTGACCTGGCAGAGGATGAACCGGGAAGCCAACCGAGACGTAGGTGCGGTGAGCGCCAGAATCTCCCGGGCAGAAGGCATGGAGGGTCACGCCCTGTCTGGAGATGATCGTCTGCACAAGTATTTTCCTGATGAACAATTTGAACTGCAGGCACCGTGACCACACCGGTATCGTCACTCTTTGATCTCAACGACCGGACTGCTGTCGTCACCGGAAGCAGTTCGGGGATCGGCCAGGCGATCGCCGGCTTTCTGGCCCAGGCGGGAGCCCACGTCGTTCTGGTCGCCCGGCGTGAGGATCGTCTGGATGCGCTGGTTGACTCGATCAGGCGCGACGGCGGGGAGGCGATAGCTCTCACCGGTGACCTTGGTGAGGTTGAAAACATCTCCGACATCGCCGCGCGCTGCCAGGAAGCCTTCGGCGCTGTGCATATTCTGGTTAACGCTGCCGGCGTCAATCTGAGACAGCCGGCTGAGGACGTTACACCACAAAGTTGGAACCAGACCATCCAACTGAATCTGTCGACACCTTTCTTTTTCGCCCAGGCCCTGGTACCGGAAATGAAAGCAGCCGGCTACGGCCGCATCATCAACATCGCCTCGCTGCAGTCCGTGCGGGCCTTTCCAGATGGAATTGCATACGGGGCCAGCAAAGGCGGCGTCTGCCAGTTAACGCGGGCGATGGCCGAGGCGTGGTCATCTGACGGAATTACCTGCAACGCTATCGCGCCCGGATTCTTTCCTACTGAGTTGACCGCACCAGTCTTCGACGACAACAAACGTCGCAGGTGGGCGGCGGATCAGACCGCAATAGGCCGCAACGGTGAACTTAAAGATCTTGCCGGCATCAGCGTCTTTTTGGCATCACCGGCATCGGACTACATCACCGGCCAGACGATTTTCGTCGACGGCGGTTTCACAGCAAGGTAGCTGTAAAGAAGGCGCTAGTCAGTCTCGAACTCGTAGTAAGACTCGTTCAGATACGCGACGATATCGTCTATCTCGTGCTCGTTAAGCCCGACTTTGGTCTGCTCATTGCAAAAAGCAACCTGCCCCATCAGGCCCTCGATACTGTTGACCCGGCGCTCGCTTCGAAGGTAGATGGCGCTGCCGTCTCCACCAAACGAGCTGACATGGCAACCTAGGCAAAACTGATCATGCAGCGGTCCACCGTCTTCGGCCTCGCCTGCGAGCAGGGCAAAGACCGGGAGCGAGGCCACAAGCAATGTGAGGGCTGCAAATCTTCGATATATGCTTTTCATCGGTTATGTCCTTGATAACACAACAACCGGTTCATTATCGTCTATCCGCGAGCGCACCGTAGGCGCCAACCTAGACAAGCGATATTGAGACTGACTGATCCAGAGTCTGCTCAACCAAATTATCTCCTCTGCCGCCCCGGTCAACGACCAGAAAATCCTGCTGCTTAAGCACAAGTAATGGATGATGCCAGGTCCCTGGAAGGAAGTTCACGCCCTGATTCCCTCTGGCGCTGAATACGGTGATATCGCCTGCGCTGACCTTATCCGATGCTTGGGCGACCGCGACGAGATAGGCATGATCCTGAAGTGGCATAAAGAGCTGTGAGCCCAGGGGGTGTTTTTCCATCATGGAAAGAACCAACGGCTCAGGGTACGGCGACGCCCGAAAGATGTTGACCAGGGGGTGGCCATCACCGGAAGACACATCAACACGGGCAAGATCATGAAAACGCTGCGAGGTGCCCTGGTTGATATTGATGGTAGTGTCCGAACGCGCTTCTATGACATCACCAAACGCCCTAAAGGCTTCTACAGTCAAAGGCTGTGGCGTTAATGAAAGAGCTTGCATCTCAGAGCCGGGGCTTGCCGAATACCCGAAAGCGGCTGACCCCGCCATCGGGAAAAATATTGAGCCGCAGACAGTTGACGGCGCCGATATCGTTGAGCGACCCTCCTTCAAAAAAATGTTGGCGGTCCATCTCGAGCTTGGATGGCGATAACAGTTCCGGCCAGTCGCCCGCCTGCTCGCTCAAGGCAGCATCATCCAGACCTTCCACCAAGGCCGCCTGCACCGAACAGCGGTCAGGGTAGTTGCCCTTGAAGTGCGCCGTATCGACCTCGATTTTCTCGATGAGCCCGGGTGCGCCCAGGCGTACCAATATCCAATCGTTACCGGGCTCGCGCCGGCGGCGGGTTTCCCAGCCATCTCCCATGTTCACGCCGCGTCCTTCGGTCAGGATCACCCAAGGGTTACCGTAATGGGCATTATTAAATCCGGCAATCCGCCCGCCGTTGGTAATCGCAGAAAGTTCCGCCAAGGTGTTCTCATCCATCCTGGACCAGTCGGGCAACGGCTCGCCATAAACCCGAAGACGAGCCACACCACCGTCGGGGAAGATGTTGAGACGAAGGTGTGTTGCCGGTGTCCCATCTGAGATCTCAAGATAATGATGCCGATCAGGCTCAAGGTCGGTAACGCCAAGAACCTCCCGCCACTCAAGCTCGTCCGGGCCGGCGCTGGCTGGTCCATCTGCCGCCTCCAGTGAAGCCTGTGGTGGGTAGTTGCCCGTGAAATGCCGGGTATCGATATCCAGCCCGCGGATAATTCCTCGCGTACCCAGCCTCAGGATCACATGATCATGGCCGCCGCCGCGCCGGCGCCGGCTCTCCCAACCATCCATCCACTTGCCGTGGTCGTCAAACTTACCAGGGACGAAAACAGGCTCGCTGTCCTGCAACATCCGTTCCATCGGGGCAAAGAAATCATCACTGCACATAAGCGTTTTAGCGCCGAGCCGCGAGGCGGCAAGATTCACAAGGTGGCGGGCAAATGCCGGGGCGTCGTCCTGCTCATTCATCTTCGTTTAAGTCCTCATTCCAGCGAACACCTCATCAATACGAAGGCGGGCAATACGGTGCACCTGATTGAGCGCCTGACTAAACTCCGTATCCGGATCATGCTCTACACGTTGTCGAAACCGTTCAAGAATACCCTCCCGGTCAAGGCCCCGGACCGCCACGATAAAAGGAAATCCAAATTTTTCTGCGTAACGGGTGTTAAGGAGGGTGAATTCACTGAATTCCTCGCGACTACACTGATCCAGACCCGCGCCCGCCTGTTCCGCCGACGAGGCTTCGGTCAGTTCCCCCGATACCGCAAGTCGCCCGGCGAGATCGGGATGCGCCCGCAGCAGCGCCAACTGGGGGTCATGTCCCCCCTGCTCGACCACCTCCGTCATCGCACTGGATAAGCCTGTCGGCGTATCCACCAACGGGCTAAGTCCTGTATCGAAAACCTGCGTCGCAATCCATGGTGAGTGCTCATAGACACCACCAAAATGCTCGATAAATGTGGCGCGATCCATCGCGCTGACGGGTCCCGTCACGACGCTACGACAGGATGAACTGCCCGCCAGTGCCGGGCAATGTCGATGCGCCGACAGTACCAGACGTGATCGAACCGGCGGGTGTGCTCGATAAAGCGTGCCAGCGCTGCGAGCCGGCCGGGTCTACCTACCAACCGGCAATGCAGGCCTACAGACATCATCCTGGGGGTGTGCTCACCCTCTGCATAAAGGACATCAAATGCATCCCGAAGATAACTGTAAAACTGATCGCCGCTGTTAAAGCCCTGCGGCGAGGCAAAGCGCATATCGTTATTGTCCAGGGTGTAAGGCACCACGAGGTGGGGCTTACCGTCAACCTCGGTCCAGAACGGCAGATCATCGTTGTAGTCATCGGCGTCGTAGAGAAAGCCGCCTTCTGCGGCAACGAGTGCACGGGTTCGTTCACTGGTGCGGCCGGTATACCAGCCGAGCGGGCGCTCACCGGTCAGGCTGCGAATGATTTCGATCGCGCGTTCCAGGTGCTCGCGCTCAATATCTTCGGGTACATCGCGATAATCGATCCAGCGGTAACCATGAGAACAGATTTCGTAACCCGCTGCCATGGCTGCCTGCGCGACTGCTGGGTTGCGCTCGAGCGCCATCGCCACAGCGAAGACCGTAAGCGGGATCTCGTAGCGGGCAAAAAGATCAAACAGGCGCCACACCCCCACCCGTGAACCGTATTCATATATTGATTCCATGCTGGGATGGCGTTGTCCGGGCCATGGGGCAGCTCCCACAATCTCAGAAAGGAAAGCCTCCGATGCCGCGTCACCATGAAGAATGCAGTTCTCGCCGCCTTCTTCGTAATTCACCACAAACTGCAATGCGATGCGCCCGCCCGACGGCCATTGTGCAGACGGCGGCTCCGGGCCATAGCCGATTAGGTCTCGTGGATAAGCGGTATCGTCGCTCATGGCAAATCTGCTCTGGCTGATATTTAAGTTAGGACTCGGTCTGAATATTAGCCGAGACTTTAATGAAGATTTCCCAGTATTATCAAATTATATTTGAAAGTGTTTTGGTGGGTACCGAGGCTGACGATAGCGAATGGCTATGTGAGACTGAAGTATGCCCGTCAGCCAAACCACAGATCAGGACTGACCGGAGCCTTTACGACGGGATCCTGCAAGGAGAGCACGATGGGACAACTGACCACACACGTACTGGATACTTCTGCCGGCCGGCCCGGCGGCGGGATCACCTGGGCGCTCTACCGGCTCCAAGGTGAGCACCGCAAGCTCTGCAGCGGCGTTACCAACGATGACGGCCGCAACGACGGTCCGATTCTGTCCGGTGAGGAATTTGGGCCGGGGACTTACGAACTGCACTTTGAAGTGGGGGATTACTTCCGTCAGAACGCCATAGAGCTCGCCTCTCCCGCTTTTCTGGACACCGTTGTTATCCGCTTCGGTATCGACGATGGGAGCGAGCACTACCACGTACCGCTCCTGGTCTCTCCGTACGGCTACAGCACCTACCGGGGCAGTTAATCTTGCCTTCAAAAATGTATGGCCAGCGCACGAACTGAGTTCCGCTGCCTCCTGGGCAGCAAGATCATCCGGCGATCTTCTTTCGATCCGCACGAGACGCTGCTCGATTTTTTGCGGCTTGAAGCACGCCTGACGGGCACGAAGGAAGGCTGCGCTGAAGGTGACTGCGGCGCCTGTACAGTACTGCTCGGCCGTCTGCGAAACGGTGCACTGCAGTACGACCCGGTAAATGCCTGTATTGTTCCAATCGGATCGGTCGACAGTACGCAGATTCTCACCGTCGAACACCTCGCTGATGCCGAACCGCATCCGGTACAGCAAGCCTTGGCCCGCGACCATGGCTCACAGTGCGGCTTCTGTACACCTGGTATCGTGATGAGTCTTGCGGGTCTGCATAATGCCTGCGCCCAAGGCCAGGAAGTCGCCGATCAGGACACCATTAACGATGTCCTCGCCGGCAACTTGTGCCGCTGCACAGGCTACGGCCCCATCATCACCGCTGCCAAAAGCGCCTGTGCCCAACCTGTACCCGCGGCCTTTGACTCACTGCGCACGAGTGCCCAGAAGATACTCGATGACTGGCAGGACGACGCCAGTTATCTTGATATGCAAGGACCAAAGGGCCGGTTTGCGGCGCCCATCGACCTTAATAGCCTGTGGCAGATCCAGCACGAACTGCCTGATGCGCAACTCATCGCAGGCTCGACCGACGTAGGTCTTTGGGTCAACAAAAGCCATGCGCGCTTTAACGGCGTTATTGACCTTGGAAAAGTGCAAGCACTGCGGCATATCGAAAAGGATACCTGCGCTCTAACGATCGGAGCGGGCGTTACCTTAGCCGAAAGTATTGCGCCACTTTCAGCGCTGGCATCAGACCTTGGGCCGCTGTTGCATCGCTTCGGATCCCGACAGGTCCGCGCGCAGGCCACCGTGGGCGGCAACATTGCTAACGGCTCTCCCATTGGAGACCTGGCACCGGCGCTTATTGCCCTGGCGGCTTCTGTACACCTCGCGAGCGCCAACGGCAAGCGTACCGTAGCACTGGAATCATTTTTTATCGATTACGGCAAACAAGATATCGCACCCGGCGAGATTGTCGCCAGCATCAGCGTCCCGTTGAACGCTCACACCGACTTTCATTGCTGGAAGATTTCCAAACGGTTTGATCAGGACATTAGCGCGGTCTGCGGAGCCTTTGGCCTCACCATCGAGAACAACACCATCACTTCCGCACGTATTGCCTTTGGTGGGATGGCCGCCACACCACGGCGGGCCACCCTGTGTGAGCAGGCACTGATCGGCCAGTCCGTTCATCGTGATCTGCTGAGTTCCGCCAGCGAAGCGCTTTCAAAAGACTTCGCACCGATCTCCGACATGCGGGCAAGCGCGTCCTACCGGATACGTGCTGCACAAGGATTGCTGGAGCGGTGCCTGCGAAGCATCAACGGCGAGACCACACCCCAACTCTTTTCTGACGTCGAAGCGTTGGAGGTGCCTGCGCGTGGCTAAAGCCATCAACACCGCACCGGGCGCAGCACTCGCCCATGACAGCGCACTCAAACATGCCACTGGCCAAGCGGTCTATATTGACGACATGCCGCTGCCTGCTGGCACGCTGCATCTCGCTGTAGGCGGTGCCGATACCGCCGTCGGCACGATAACCAAGATTGATCTTGAATCGGTGCGCACGGCTCCCGGCGTCATTGATGTTTTCTGCGCGGCTGACATCCCGGGCGAGAACGA
>JABJIU010000212.1 GCA_018661145.1 Pseudomonadota bacterium
CCGGATTTAGACTTTTCCAGTTATCATTCTTCAGACCAGAAAATAATTTGGCGCTCTGCAGTTAATTTGATTCCAGGGCCAAGCCGCCATGAAAACCCCAACCGTTATCCTCCACACCGACAATCCGGACGCATCAAGAGAAGTGCTTGAGAAAAAGCATCCGGATCTTCCAATCCGGACCTGCAGCACTTACGAGGGTCTTGCAGGATTAATCAGTGAAACTGGAGCAGAAGTGGTGTATTCAGTGCGTTTTCAGGGCACACCGGGGTTTCCACGGGAGGCGCTGGTGAACTCTGAAAGTGTACGTTGGGTTTCGATAGCAGGGTCCGGCACGGATCATCTGGCACCGTGGGACGGAAGTCACGTCACGGTGACCAATGCCGCCGGTGTTGCGGCAGAGATGATGTCGCAGTATGTCCTTGGAGTAATGCTGCATTTCTCTTTGGGATTTCCAACATACCGCGCTGCTCAGGCCCGCCAGGAGTGGTTGATGGGAGAAGTCGAACCCATCGGCGGGAAGACGGTGCTGATACTGGGCTTGGGCAACACAGGTCAGGCCGTTGCCGCACGCTCAAAGTTGATGGGGCTCGAAACACTCGGCGTCAGGGCTAACCCGAAAGATACGCCACACGTCGATGAAGTGCACAGCCTGGATGCTCTTGACGATTTATGGGACCGCGCGGATTTTCTCGTGGTCTGTGTACCACTGCTTGAAAGCACGCGGGATCTTGTGAGCAAAACAGCCTTTGAGCGGCTGAAGTCTTCCGCTGTGGTTATCGATATTTCTCGAGGCGGCGTCATCGATGAAGCAGCGTTGATTTCGGCGCTCGATACCTGTGCGATCCGGGGAGCAGGTCTGGATGTCTTCAGTACCGAGCCGTTGGCAAAAGGACACAGGCTCTGGGATTACGAAAATGTTATCGTGACACCGCATTGCTCTGCGGTCTATGCCGGTTGGGACCTTAAATCGGTAGAGATGTTTTCAGACAATCTCACGCGATATCGTGAGGGCCAAACGCTTTCAAATATCGTTGACCCTGCTCGGGGTTACTGAGTTATCCGATTCGATTAAGGGGTTTTCAGGGCTTCAAACAGTTGTCCCGGGGTGTTGTCATGTGGCTCCAGTCTCAGGGCACGCATCAGGCAGAACATCATGGCCTGGTTCGAGGTGATCACCGGTTTTCCCGTTAGAGATTCAATCCGCTCGACGACTTCTACCGAGCGCATATCAGTGCAACTCAGGACCAGTGCCTCGGCGTCAGCGTGGTCGGCATGGCAGGCAAGTTCGGTTACTTCATCTGGGCTGAGCGCGCCTTGCCCATAGTTGCCAAGTTCGCGGCCAATGTCGGCACATTCAACAGTCGTGATCTGGTGGCTTTTGAGAAAGCGGGTGGCGAGCCGGTTTATTTCGCCGACATAAGGTGAAGCAAAACCGACTCGGGTGATATCGAGTGCATTCAGTGCTTCGATCAGGCAGCCCGCAGCTGTGAGGGACAGAGCGTTCGAATCCGCCTTGATTCTGTCGGCGAGATCCGAATTGAAATCGGAACCATGTGTCAGGGTGGCAGAAGTACAGCCATAAAGTACGACATCAGGACGAACCCCGCAGATCAGTCGAATGTCTTCGCTGATATCTGAGGCGCCGAGACCCGCCATTTGTGCGGCTCCCGGAATCTCGTCTGCGTCATAGTTGCCCAGTCGATGAAAGTGCAGTGTTGCCCCCGGGGGGCGCATCATCATCATGTCGGGCTCCAGATTGGTGTTGGTGAATGGCACCAGGACACCGATCCGAGCCCCCCCGCGGTCCTCAGGACTCATTGCAATACCTCCTTTAAAACCTTTAGGCAGCGATCCATGATGTTTTGTTCGCAGATCGTTGCCCTAAGACAGTCAGCAAGGCCGTAGGGACCCATGCCTCTTAAGGCAAGTTTATTGGCCCGCAACTGCCTGTCTGCCTCCGCCGAAATTTCAGCAGAGGCGAAACGGATCAACACAAAATTCGTGTGACTCTCAGGTACCGTAAGGCCCAATGCACGACACTCATCGGAGAAACGCTCGCGTATGTCTATTGTCCGATGCACGATAGAACGCATGTGTGACTGGTCGCGCATGGCGGCAGCAGCCATCATCTGGGCGGGTACCGAGATATTGTTTGGGCTCAGGACCTTGCGCATCTGGGTGGTGACGTCAGTGGGGAAATAACCCCATC
>JABJIU010000145.1 GCA_018661145.1 Pseudomonadota bacterium
CCGAGTCTTGTAGCCTGAAACCCTTTAATTTCGTCGAATGGCAGATCCGGGACGTTGACGTTGATAATACTATCAGGTGGAAGCGGTGTTCGTTGGACGCGCTGGAGCAGCAAAAGAGCGACCTGAGCCGCGGACTCAAAATGCTGAGGATTTGACCCCACCAAAGAGACGGCGACGGCGGGGAACCCGAGAAATCTGCCCTCCATGGCCGCCGCAACTGTGCCTGAATAGATCACATCGTCCCCCAGGTTTGCGCCATGGTTGATTCCTGCAATCACCATATCGGGCTCAGGATCCATGAGGGCCGTCAATCCGACATGAACGCAGTCCGTAGGGGTTCCGTCTGAATAAAGAAAGCCATTGGGGGCAGTATGAACCCTGAGCGGTCGGGTAAGCGTCAGCGAGTTGCTCGCCCCACTTCGGTTTCGGTCGGGAGCGATAACGAACGACTCTGCGGTGGTGGCAATGGCCCCATGAAGTGCAGTAAGTCCTGACGCCAGGTAACCGTCATCGTTGCTGATCAGAATGCGCATACCAAAGGTTTCCACCAGAGTGGAGGTAACTGCGGGAGGAATCGGGATTATCTCAGAAAGTCTTTGGTTCGCCCATTCCTGTATTCCGGAAAACTCAATAAACAGGGAACCTCCCGGTGAAACGGGCGACTGATAGACTCCCTCGGATGGACACCCCTTCCAAGACCACCGCGGATTACCGGATCATTAGAAAGGTAACGTTGGTGGGCGGGCTTGTAGATGCGGTCCTGGCGGTTGGAAAACTTGTTGGTGGTTTCGCATCCCAATCCCAGGCCCTGATTGCGGATGGAATTCACTCGATATCTGATCTCGTGACGGACTTGCTCGTAATCGTCGCTGCCCGACATGCCAGTCATGAGGCGGACTCAGAACATCCCTACGGCCATGGGCGTATTCAGGCTATTGCAACAGCGATACTAGCCGTTTCGCTGGCTGTAATCGCGTTGAGCATTGCATGGGATGCGATCACGCGCTTAAAAGGTGATGCAGATCTGCTCTCCCCTGGATGGATGGCGGTACTGATTGCCGCCGTCTCCGTGATCGCTAAAGAGGCTGTATACCAGTACACCAATAAAACGGCCAAAGCCCTCAATTCGAGTTTGTTACGTGCAAACGCTTGGCATAGCCGCACTGATGCGCTTTCCTCAATAATTGTGATGGTCGGCGTTCTGGGCGTGATGCTTGGATTTCCGTGGGCCGATGCGGTTGGTGCCGTCGGCGTAGGTCTGATCATTCTGTATGCCGCATTCAAGATTGGACGGGAGGCCGTTGATGAATTGATTGATACAGGGCTTGACGAAAATACTCTTGCATTAATGCGCCACACTATCCTGGAGGTTCCCGGCGTCATTGGCGTTCATGAACTGCGTACCCGCCGCATGGGGTCCCAACTCCTCGCCGACATGCATATTCATGTGGGCCCACTGATCAGCGTCTCGGAGGGACATAGCATTGGTGATCGTGTGATGAGTCTTCTGGAGAAAAGATTCAAAAGCCTTACTGATGTTGTGGTCCACATTGACCCCGAGGACGATCTGATGATGCCGAATCCGGATGATCTCCCGCTCCGCCCTGAGATTGAACGCGCGGTGCGCCAGAGTCTGGTCAAGGCACGGGGGCTAGAAGTGCAGACTGGGGTAGACGACTTCGATCTCGTGCTTCATTATTTCGGGGGCAGCATTACCGGTGAACTTACCTTTCCCCTCCCCGCCTCGGAATTGCGCGACGTTCTTGACGAAGAGAGCCAAGCGCTGTCGAAGCGACTGATAACAGAAACACCCCTCAGTGCGGTGAGAATTCACTACAGAGTCTGATCCAGAGAGCGCGACACCACACAATGGATCAGGCTAGTCCGTGTAATCCAGGGCTATCTGACTGCCCCCAACCGGGTTACGCCAGACCAGTACTTCCTGAATTCGGCGGGGTGTGGCTCGCACAACCGTCAACCTTAGCCCGTCAAGTGCGAACTCTTCGCCGCTTTCCGGTATCCGTTGCGCATGCGCCAGAATCCAGCGACTGACTGAGTCGGTTGGCTTGCCGGAAAGACTTAAGTCGAAATGCTCGGCCAGGATACGGAGTTCTGAAGCACCCTCGATCGTTATCCGGTCCGGACTGTGGACCGTAAACTCATTCGGGGTTAAGTCGCTTTCGTCGTAGATCTCCCCGACCAGTTCCTCCATCAGATCCTCAAGCGTTACCACACCCTCCATGATTCCATGTTCATCCACCACGATCGCCAGCTGATTGCGCTCCTGGCGCAGCGCAGCAATGGTGTCGTTGAGGGATTGTCCTTCAGGGATGAAATACGGGGCCCGGGAGAACTCTTGGATGTGCCGCTCAGATGTTGCACTGAGAGCGGCTGAGAGCAATTCACGAACGTGCACCACGCCGACGATTTCGTCGGGATCTTTGCCGTGCAGAGGGATTCGACTGAATGGCGCGTCGGCGAGTTTTTCGACCGCTGCGGCGAGCGTAAGACTGGATGTCAACCCAAAGACTTTATGCCGCGGTGTCATGACATCTGCCGCCGTTAGATCGGTGAACGCGAAGGCCCTTTCGATCAGTCGCTTTTCACTCTCCTCGATGGTTCCTTCTTCTTCGCCATAACCTGCCATGCTGATTAATTCTGACTCGGTAACAGTGGGATCTTCCCCCGCCCCGGGACTCGTGGCGTTCCGTGTGAAGTATTCGAACACGCGGCTCACCGGTACCGTAATGTGCACGAGCGCGAGGATTATGGGTGCAACCGCCAGGGAAATTCTCTCGGAATATCGGGTCGCGAGGCTCTTGGGCGTGATTTCGCCAAATATCAGGATCACGACGGTGAGCCCGCCTACGGCAATTCCCGGGCCGATACTGCCGAATGCGCGCGTTGCGAGGACGGTTGCCAATGCGGAAGCGCTGATGTTAACGAGATTGTTACCGATCAGAATTGCCACCAGCATTCGCGATGGATTTTGCTTGAGTTGCCGCAATGACCTGGCGCCGGGACGGCCCGTCTCTGCGAGTGCATCGGTCCGGGCCCGGGACAGCGCGATCAAGGCAGTCTCGGATCCGGAAAAGAACGCCGAAAGGCCCAGCAGGATAATTAACGAAAGTCCTTCAATCATTGGGATCGCTATGTACGCCAGGGAAGACCAACAGCCTATTGGGTGTCACGAAGGGTTTCAACATAGGCAACAATGAGATCAATCTCATCAAGTGTGATCTGAAATGGAGGGTAATATGGCTCGACGTCTGACCATAGGGCGTATCCGGGAACACGCGTGAACACAGGATGTGGTCGCCGCGAGTAAAAAGTCAGGAAGCGTTCGCGCCAATCATCGCTTTTAACCATCCAGGTGAAGGATGGAGAGTTCCCTATGCCGCCCATGCGGTTGAATTCTCCGATCACATGACACCGCGAGCACAGTTGTCGTGATAGCTGAAACCCCAGCTCGGCGGAATCCGAAGCGTGTGATAGCGGGTGGCCCGTAAAGGTGAGCAGTGCACAGGTAAACACGCCCGCGAAGATCCGGATCACCATTTTCCTGAAGTCCTATGATACAGGTACGACCCAGTTGTATGGGTCGTCGATTTCACCGTGCTGAATCCCGAGCAAAGTCTCACGGAGACGTTGCGCGAGGGACTCTTCAATTTGAGGCGCCACGGAAATCTCCTTGTCGAGATGGCTGATCGACGTGACAGGGGCCACTACCGCAGCGGTTCCGGCGCCGAAGATTTCCAAAAGTTCGCCCGAACGCGAAGCGTCCGCCAACTCCGCCATCGAGACTCGACGGGAGCGAGTCGTAATACCCCAG
>JABJIU010000034.1 GCA_018661145.1 Pseudomonadota bacterium
CACATTTCCAATATGACGGTGGCGCCTGGGCTATGGCCTATCTACGTTATCTAACAGGCACCAATAAAGGTGTATTCACCAATTACTATAAAGATATTGCTGAGCTTGAACGTACTTGGCGAAAGAAAGGGAAGATGAATTACGGCTGGCAGATGTCTTTTAAGAAAAACTTTGGTATGACGGTCAATCAGTTCTATACCAAGTTTAATCGCTTTATGAAATGGTCAACCTCACGACAGATGAAGATTCTTGCGAAGCCCTTGTCTTAGATATGTATCACCCTAGCAGTTTGGCCTACCTTACCCGCGTTCTTTGATTGTCCTTTCAGGATTTCCCATTCTGATCAGCAATGAGCGCCAGCCCATAGAGCATTACGGTCGCCGCGAGAAAAGCGGTCATCCCGCCAACATCATGAGGCGGGCTCACGGTGTTGACGTCCACAGCAACGATGTCGAGGCCGCGAAGGCCGCTGAGTAAAGAAAGCCCTTCGCGGGCCAAAGCGCCTCCGAAGGTGGGTGTGCAGACCCCAGGCGCACACGAGGGATCAAAAAAATCCATGTCAAAACAAAGATAGACCGGCCTGCCGGCAAGCCGGTCATGAAGTTCTGCTAGAACATCGGTAATTCCGCGCGAAGTTAGCGACTCTCCGTCTATAAGTTGGTATCCCTGTTTGCGCGTGTGATCAAAAACGCCGGGAACCATCACCGTACCCCGGGCGCCAATATGAAAAGAGCTCCCGGTATCAATCAACCGTTCTTCGGCCGCCCGCGTGAAGGTGGTGGCGGTGTTGTAAAGGTCATTCGTTCGGGTTCCATTACTGGGATAAGTATCGGTGTGGGCATCTATATGAACGAGCGCAAGATCCGTGTGGACCTTGCTTAGGGCCCGCAACTGCGGCAGGCTGACCAGCCCGTCGCCTCCCATTGTCACGGGCACAGCTCCCGCGTGGCAGATCTCCGACACGGCGCATTCAATTGTCGCCATAGCGCTTTCGACTTCACCCGGCACGCAAGCCACGTTTCCGCAGTCCACCAGGTTCAGTAGCTCCAGAGGATTGAAGTCAAAGTCCGGCGGATAATAGGGTCGCACGAGCGAAGACTGTGTGCGGATAGCATCGGGCCCCTGACGGGCTCCAATTCGGGTTGGGTGCGTACCGCAATCGAAAGGAATTCCCAGAATCGCGGCGCGACTGCCTGTAGGGTCTTGAGAGAAGGGGATCCCCATATAACTCATCGGGATAACCCGTGATGATGTTTCACTCATGATATTCCTCTTTTTCGGTTGCCTTTAAGTTGTCTCAGACACGGTAGGTGAGTACGATTTTTATGGTCTAGCGGAGCGCGGGGATACCTGCATCACCTGATCCAGTACCCAGTTGGCCAGCGCATGGACAAGCGCTTCTTCTTTGGCAAAGCGTCCCTGCGCCAAAGGGGCAGTACGGCTGCCTGTTTGTTGCGCCTCACAGATGGCGTTGTCTTCGGGGGTCGCGATATCCCATCTTTCAAAATAGGTCTGAACCTTTTCCTCAAAATCCGGCCTTGCAATGACATCGGCAGCAAAGCACGAACCCACCTCGAGGCGGGAGCGGTCGGCCGACTCCGGCCGGACGGCAAGCCACCACATGCTGTCTGGTGCGAAGACAAACTGGGTACAAGGATAAATGTTGGTAAAGAAGGTACTGGTCGTCTGATCTGGGGGGATATGGGGACTGACCGGCAGAGAGCCATCATCTTCGTTGAGTACTGAGAGCGTCTGCTTGCCAGCGACAAAGACGCGCAAGCATGACCATTCACCTTCTGTGGCGGCGGGTTCGGACTGCTGGCGTCCCAGTGTTTCTCGGTGCACCGTTCCCGTGTGATAGGTCTCCAGTGCATTTTCCATCAGGAATTTCCAGTTAGCACGAACGTCAAACGAGATTCGTCTGACGCATCGCAGATCGGCGGGTACATAGTCCGTAAAAAAATCGGGCATGTTGCCAAGCCATTCCATAAGGGTTGGGCCGCAGGTGCTGTATCGAATAAAGAGGAATCCCGCCCACGCTGAAAGTGTGACCGATGTCAGGCCGTAACCCCCGGTATCGAAATCGAGCGCGCAGTCCATCCCTGGCGCCCGCAGCAGTTTCCCGTCACAAGTGTAGACCCAACTGTGATAGGGGCAGACAATCTGTCGGGCTGACCCACTCCCGCGGAGCAGTTGCGTGCCTCGATGGCGGCAGGCGTTGCGAAAGGCCTTGATTTCCCCCGTCCCAGATCGTGTAACGATCACTGAACCGGGAACGCCATCGAAGGTGAGGTAGTCACCGTGTTCCGGAATCTCGTCTTCGCGACCGACGAAATGCCAGCATTTATCGAAAATCGTTTCCACTTCGCGCCTATAAAAGGCAGGGTCCGAATAGCACCAGCCCGGAAGCGTGCTGGCCTCGGTCAATGGGCTTCGCACCTTCCGGTAAAGCTCAGGGTCAAAAAGATTGTCGGGGGTCATGAAGGAGCGTGTTGAGTTGGTCCGTTAGTCAACTTATTGAGTTTAAGTTGATAAAGTGAACAGTCTACAATTGACTCCTCCAGATGTGAATCGTACGAGGTAAACCGCTGTGATCACACCGTCAAGACGTCTTGATTTCACCGAGATACCGGTTCTGGATATCGGACCTTTGCTTACCGGAGAAAACGAGCAAGAGTGCATTGAGGCGTTGCGCACGGCCTGCAGCGAAGTCGGTTTTTTTTATATCCAAAATCATCAGATTCCCGCCTCGCTGATCAGTGACGTCAAATCCGCAGCGGATGAATTTTTCTGTGCACCGACTGATGAGAAGATGGCGCTTGCCATCAGTCCGCAGATTCAGGGATATCTCCCGCTGGGTTATCGGAGTTATGAGGGTGAAAAAAGGGCAGGAACCAGCCACCAGGAGGGATTCTGGATTGGTCACGAGCGACCAACGTCCGCCGAGTATCCACTGGATGGGCCGAATCAATGGCCAGAGGGGTGTGCCTCGTTGAAGGGAGCGATGCTGCGTTACTTCGCTGAGGCGGAACGCCTCGCGGATGCACTGCTTCGCGGATTTTCCCTGGCGC
>JABJIU010000071.1 GCA_018661145.1 Pseudomonadota bacterium
TACAGTTCCTCGGCCCCCGCAACAACGGATCAGAAAAAAGATGAGTGCTTGAGCGTCGGTGCCGCTGTCAGGAATCTGCTGGAGCGCGACCTCCGCCCCCGCGACATCATGACCCGCGATGCCTTTGAAAACGCGATGGTGATGGTGTCAGCGCTTGGCGGGTCGACTAACGCGGTACTGCATCTGATTGCAATGGCTCGAGCGGTCGATGTGCCACTGGGTCTTGACGACTTTCAGGCGGTCAGCGATCGGATACCTTTCCTCGCAGACCTGAAACCAAGCGGGCAATATGTCATGGAGGATCTGCATAACGTTGGAGGGGTGCCCGCAGTGATGCGGTATCTGCTCGGAGAGGGAATGCTGAATGGCGACTGCATGACAGTTACCGGCCACACGGTTTCGGAAAATCTTGACCAGTTAGAAGACCTTTCCGATGGACAGCGGGTATTTCATAGCCTCGCTGAACCCATCAAGGAGTCCGGACATATCAGGATCCTGAAAGGCAACTTTGCCCCCGGCGGTGCAGTTGCCAAGATTACCGGTAAGGAAGGCCGCCAGTTCAGCGGTCCGGCTCGCGTATTTGATGGCGAGGAAGCTATGCTCCGGGCCCTTGAGGAAGGCAAGATCCAAAAAGGGGATGTGATCATTATCCGCTTTGAAGGCCCCAAAGGCGGTCCGGGGATGCCTGAGATGCTGACACCGACCTCTGCCATCATGGGAGCGGGACTGGGATCAGATGTTGCCTTGATTACTGACGGTCGATTCTCGGGAGGTTCTCACGGATTCATTATTGGGCACGTGGTGCCTGAAGCCCAGGAAGGCGGACCGATTGGGCTGGTTCAGGACGGAGATGTTATTCACTTGGATGCAGATGCCAACACCATTGATGTCGATCTCAGTGAGGTGGAGTTGCAGGCGCGTCGAGATCATTGGACGATGCCTCCCTACAAAGCCAACCGCGGAACCTTGTATAAGTATATAAAGAACGTCAAGACCGCCAGTGAGGGTTGCGTCACCGACGAGTAGTGCCTCGGGTTAGTTGAGACTGATTCTGAGAGCGGCACTCGCAGCGAGTGGCGCGAGTGCTAGCGCCAGAACCATCATCGCGCCGAGAAAGTAAAAATGCCCGGCGGTTGGCAGTCCTGCATCAGCAGCGAGAACCACACTGGCGCCAAAAATCAGCACGGGTACATAGAGTGGCAGAACCAGCAAGGTAAGCAGCAACCCGCTCCGGCGAATCCCTATGGTCAGGGCGGTACCTACTGAGCCGATCAGACTCAGAGTCGGTGTGCCGAGCGCCAAGGCGGCAAGCAGGGTCAGTTGGGCCTCGGTTTCCATGCCGAGAAAGAGTCCCAGCAGCGGCGTCGCAATCAGCAGCGGCAGGCCCGTGACGCACCAGTGGACAAACACTTTACCAAGAACGAGTACCGTCAGAGGATGTCCGCTGAGCGCCATCTGCTCCAGGGTGCCGTCCTCGAAATCCGACCGGAACAATGCGTCCAGACTCAGGAGCGTCGCCAGCAGGGCGCCTACCCAGATGATTCCTGGACCAATCTTGCTTAATAATGCCGGGTCAGACCCCACACCAAAAGGAAACACTGCAACAACAATAATAAAAAACATCACCGGATGCGCCACGTCACTAGAATGGCGTACCACAAGACGAACGTCGCGCCGGATCAGAGCGCGCAGTGCAGTGGCGAGTCCAGGCACCGTCAGTCCCCCAATTGCACAGTACAGACGGCACCATGACTAAGATGAAGCGGCTGGTGCGTTGTTAGGATCACCATGCCGTTGCGGGAGAGGTGTTCCTCGAGCGCGTTTTCGATATCCTGTATGCCGTCTGCATCAATTGCCCCCAGTGGCTCGTCCAGCACCCACAGCGACGCACTGGTGAGATAGAGGCGCGCAATGGCGACTCTGCGTCGCTGGCCGGCAGAGAGCAGTCGGCAAAGCAGGTTGCCAGAACCGCTCAGCCCCGCCTTTGCGATCGCGTCATCAATGGAGGTGCTTGCTGAAGCGGACTGCA
>JABJIU010000155.1 GCA_018661145.1 Pseudomonadota bacterium
CCAGTCTCCCGTAAACTCCCAGCCCTTGGCCATGCCAGCGACCACGTGAATGGTGGCGGTTCCCGCACTGTCATCCGTAACGAGATCAAAAGACATCTCCCCATAATCACCGGGAAAAGCGAATATCTCCGTACAATATTTCGCAGCAAAAGCATTGAAAGGAAGCAATACCCCGACCAAACATATCACTCGGAGAAAACTGGCTAAACGGAATCTCAAAACTCTCATGGCATCCTCATCTCTTAACGGAAAAACAGCTAGAAAATCGCTTGAAAACCTGTAAGCCACGATAATCAGCAGGCCACTTCAGCGATGTGATAGCGGTCACCTGAAAGGAGGATTGGCGACAGCGGACCCTGCGCCGCGCGCTCAAAGCGGGTGGCGTGACTGAAAAACAGGCCAGCCCAGCCGGCCCTTGAGGGAAGTCAGTTCAGAAGCTGATTCAGAATCGCCGCGGCCTTGGTGGGGCCATGCTCGGAGCGCATGTGTGCCGATGTCGCAACGAGACGCTCATGCATCGCCTCGTTGGTGAGCATGCTTTCGATAGTGGCCCGGAGTTCCTTGGATTTCCAGTGATTGCGGTGCAGGTGGCACCCATGCCCCGTTTCCGCAACGCGCTTGGCGTTGTCATGGCCATCCCAGACATAGGGCATGATGAGAGCGGGCTTACCAAAGTACAGGCATTCATTGAACGAGTTGTTGCCCCCGTGGTGGATCACCGCATCGGCTTGCGAGATGACCGAGGGCTGGGGATACCATGACGCAATCTGCACGTTGTCAGGCACCGCATCGTATTCACTTTCGTAATCGCCTACGTTAAAGAGCGCGCGCACCGGCATAGTGGAGATCACATCCATCAGGCGCTTTAAAAGCCCGGTATCGCCCGAACCCAGGCTGCCGAAACTGACATAGAGCAGCGGTGCGTCGTTATGGGCCTTGAATTCAGGCACCTCAAATGACTCTTCATCACGCACACAACCCTCGAGATACTGAAACTGTCCAGGATCAAGTGGCGTTGAGCGACTGAACTTGACGGGCTCCGGATACAGAAGCAGATTCATGTGCGGCGAGGCTTCGAAAAACTCTCCCACCGGGTAAGTAGTTTCGCCGCACTCGGTAAGAAATTCATTGAAACGGTCGTGACTGGGCTGAATCACTTGGTTGAAGTGATTCTGGTACGCATTGAAGCACTCTGTGTCATTCTCGCCACAGCCTGAAAGATGTGGAGGAATCTGTGGATCAGGTATCTCGTTTTCGGAACACGAGATCACCCGTATCCAAGGCTTGTTATTTTCACGGGCGTAACGCTTGATCGCCGGAAACAGGATAACGTTATCCACACAAACAATATCCGGTGATACCGTCTCAAGAACACCCGGCAGTTCCTTTTCCGCCCAGATAGCGGTGTCGACGATAGCTTCCCAACACTCTTTTACATAGTTGTCGATCTGCTCATACGCGCTCAAATCAAAATTGGGAATATGGCCGTTGATGAAGTCCGTCCAGTACTTCGCCATCTCTTCAGGCGGCATGGGCTCTGACATATTTACGGTGTATTCATCAAAACCGTATCCCGAATAAACACCCTGCATGCCAGGGTCTGTAAGAAACACAGCCTTGTGGCCCAGTTTTTCACAGGCCTGCGCGATCCCTACCGAATTAAGAGCCGGCCCAAAAGCCGCTTCCGGAAAAAATGCGATGACTTTGCCCGACATGCCCCCTCCTATTTCTTGTTCTTTGTGAACCACACTTGGGTACAGACAATCAAAACATGAAAGTTGCATCGCGCGCAACAGGCACAACCCAATTACCCTTCCACCGATCTTTATAGCAACCGGCTTAGACCGCCGAAGTTCTTGCTAACCGACTCCCGTATAACTGAACCTCATCACTCCCAGGGCGGCGGGTCACCGAGATGATCCACCAGAAAATCCACAAACTGACGCACCCGCGGGGGCAGATACTGGCTGTGCGGATAGAGCGCGGTGATCGGGTAGGAGACCGGCGGGAAATCCGGCAACACCTCGATGAGTCTGCCTTCTTTTATATCGGGCGCAACCTCCCAAACATCTTTCATTGCGATGCCCCGCCCCGAAAGACACCAATGGGTCAGAATCTCTGAGTTGTCGGAATCCATCGTCCCCGAAAGGCTCAAGGTCTCATAGCGCCCCGAGGGATGCACCAGCGTCCAGCGCCACTGCTGCGAGCCCGGAAAGCGCAGCAGTAGGCAGTTATGCCCTGCAAGATCTTCCGGGGTCTTAGGCGTGCCGGCCCGGGCGAGGTAATCGGGTGAGGCACAAAACACCCGCCGGCTGGTGGCAAGCCGCCTTGCCACCATGTTGGAATCCTTAAGCTCAGCGACCCGGATCAGAAGATCAATCTGCTCGTGAAAAAAATCATCAAAACGGTCGCTTGCGACCAGCTGTAATTGCACCTGTGGATGTCGTTGGGTGAACTCGGCCGCCATTGGAGCAAGGTGTAGCCGTGCGAAACTGACCGGTGCCGACACCTTCAGCGCTCCCGCCGGACTGTCTCGACTCACGGCAATCGCGCTTTGCGCCTGATCCACCGCCTCGAGAATATTGAGGCTGTGCTGAAGGAAGTGGTGCCCATCGGGGGTGAGATCTACTTGCCGGGTGGTACGGTTCAAAAGCCGCATGCCGAGTTTTTTTTCGAGGCGAATCAGACGAGAACTCACCACAGCGGGGGTGAGCCGAAGATCGCGGCCAGCGGCAGTCAGGCTGCGTAGTTCCGCCACGCGCACAAAGAGCAGAAGATCATCCGTTTCCATCTATTTTCAAATTTTTCGATATAGTCCTTTATGATTGTAGCGATTTTTCTGAAAAGACAATCCGGGTAGGATGCGCCAATGCGGCGATGCATCTTGCCAAAACTATGATTTCTGGAGTCAAATGAGCTTTACCATCCCCTGGGTGGAGTGGGCCAGCCTGATGATCCGCTGGCTGCATCTTGCAGCCGGGATTGCCTGGATCGGCACTTCTTTCTACTTTATCTGGCTGGATCTCAGCCTTCGCTCCCGTAGTAGCCTGGCAAAGGGAGTGCTGGGTGAATCGTGGAGTGTGCACGGCGGGGGCTTCTACCACGTGCAGAAGTATGCCGTGGCCCCCGAGGAGATGCCCGCTGAACTCCACTGGTTCAAGTACGAGGCTTACTTTACCTGGCTTTCGGGCTTCGCCCTGCTAGTGGTGGTCTATTACTTCGGCGCCACCAGTTATCTCATTGATCCCGCCCGCGCCGACCTCGCGCCTTCTGAGGCCATCGGTGCAAGCCTTGGGTTTCTCATCGGCAGTTGGCTTATATACGAAGCGCTCTGTAGAAGCCCGATCGGCCGCTCGACGCCAGCGCTTGCGGTATCCGTATTGCTGCTCATACTGGCGAGCGCTTTTTTACTGACGCAAATCTTCAGCGACCGAGCTGCTTTTCTTCATGTCGGCGCTTTGATCGGAACGATCATGTCGGCCAATGTGTTCGTGGTGATCATTCCAAATCAGAAAAAAGTCGTCGCGGATCTTGTCGCCGGGCGCACGCCAGACCCAGCGCTTGGCGCACAGGCCAAGCAGCGCTCCCTGCATAACAACTATCTTACCCTGCCTGTGCTGCTGCTGATGGTGAGCGCGCACTATCCCATGCTCTTCTCCGGAGGAGTTCACTGGGGTTGGCTGGTGATTGCGTTTATTGTGGTGGCGGGCGGCGTGATCCGTCATTTCTTTAATACGCATCACGCGGGCGGGCGCGGGATAGTGCTCGCCTGGCAATGGCCAGTCGCGGTGCTGCTGGCGCTGGGTCTCATCTTCTTCATTGCTTCTAGGGGACCTGCTCTGTCGAAAGAAAATGTCAGCGACAACCGGGCTCTTGAGATCGTGACCACCCACTGTGCAGGCTGTCATGCGCCCCAGCCCATTAATACCGCCTTCAGTGCACCCCCGGGTGGGGTCGTGCTTGATAACCTTGATGCCTTAAGGCGCCATAGTGAGCAGGTGATAGCCCAGTCCGTGATCAGCCATGCGATGCCCCTTGGCAACACCACCGGGATGACCATAACCGAACGCGCGGAACTCGGGCAGTGGCTGAGGGCGCAATAGCGCTGATAGATTGAGGTGACCACCGTCACTGCACCCCAAAAGCACCTCTGCCAGGCTTGTGATCCCAAGCCATGAAAATTGGTGATACATTATTACGGTGCACCGGCCAGGAGCAGATCGTTAAATGCGCCCACCGACGGGAAGCGTCTTTGTGATGAAAAGACTTGCAATCAGTATTATCGCCAGTCTCGTTGTGGGACTTGCTGCTCCGGCAACTGCCCAGCAGCTTACCTTTCACTACGGCTTTATAGGCCAGCACGATGACCAGCAACTGTATGTCATCGAAGACCGTGCAGATCTCGCATCCGGGTCCAAGTTAAAGCTTAACTTTGAGTACCCCACCGGCAGCTGGTTTTACGTCTGCTACCTGTCGAGCACTGACGAGCATGCATTATTGTATGCCTCAAACACCGGCCTGGATGCCAACGAGCAGACCATCTTCGATGCTGTTGGCTGGTTGGCGCTTGATGAGAACATCGGCACCGAAACCTTTACCCTGATCGCGAGCGAAAGACGCCTGGAGAAACTTGAAACATTATTCAATAACTACAGCAAGGCCAGTGACAAAAGCCGCAAACGTTTCGCCAAGAGAATCACCCGCGCGTTTGGGGATCTTCAGAAACAGCTGGAACAATCGGGCACCCTGAAGATGGCACAACGACTCGATACCCCGATCATGGGTGGAGTTACCTTCAGAGGGGTTACGGGCGAGGAGGTCTCTCAGCACAGCCTGAGCCACAAAACCAGCG
>JABJIU010000250.1 GCA_018661145.1 Pseudomonadota bacterium
CTTTGGCCCCTGGGTGTGATGGTGGACAGACAAAACAGATCATCGAGTGAATCGCCAGCAACACGTCGACATCCAGATAGCGCAGCCGGTAAGAAGATCAGGGTAAAGTCATCCTGCTGATCGGTTGCTACAACTCCCTCACAAGATACCAGCGATGGCCGATTCATCCAAATCGGAGTGCCCCCAAAAAAGGATGCGCAGTCAGGCCCTTTTTTGGGAAACTCAATCGCGGCCTCTGCATACAAGTCATCCCGCCTGCAGTTTGACGAATTTTTTGTACGACCCGTTGGGGTCAGCCATCAACGTGCCGTGATTACCGATATCCTTGATCCTGCCGTCCTCCATAAACACGATTCGGTCTGCCTTTCGAATGGTGGAAAGACGATGCGCAATAACAATGACAAGCTTGCCTGCTGCCGCATCCTGCAGGGCACTGACCAGCGTGTGTTCAGTTTCTGGATCGAGTGCGGCCGTGGGCTCATCCAGTACCAGGATTGGTGTATTCCTGACCAGTCCGCGGGCGATGCTGAGTCTTTGTTGCTCGCCAACCGATAAGGTGTTGCCCGCACGGCCAAGCACCGTATCCAGGCCGTCGGGTAGCGCGTCGATAAAGGTGAGGGCACCGGCGGTCTTGCAGGCTTGCCTGATGTCGCCATCGGTCGCGTCCGGCTTCGCCAGCAGCATGTTGTTACGTATCGACTCCGACAGCAGGGTGTGTTCCTGGAATACATAGGTGACCTGGTCACGTATCGTGTCAACATCGAGATTTGAAATGTCGATGTCATCGAACATCACGCGCCCGGCGGAGGAGCGAAGGAAGGCGGGCAGCATATACGCCAGCGTGGTCTTGCCTGCCCCGGTTGGCCCAACGATTGCGATAAGCTCGCCAACTTCGAGGGTTAGGTTTATATCGGTCAACACCGGAGCGCCGTTTGGGTAGATAAAACTGACATGATCGAAGGTGACCGATCGCTTCACGGTTTCATGTGTGGTTGCCCGTGCGCCCGGGGTTTCGGTGGGGAAATCGATGAAAAAGAACACGCGTCGAATGGCAGCGACATTACTCTGCAGCCCGATCCAATACATGCCGATGGCCATGGCAGTACCACCCAGGCTGTAAAAGAGACCAAACAGTACTGCAAAATCACCCGGCGTCATGATACCGGCAAAAATACGGTCGGTGATCAGAATCGTGACATAGATGGCCGCAACGCCGGTGCAGATTCCACCAATCACATAAAGGCCCTGCGAGAACAGAAAGGCATAGCGGTGGCGTTTGAACGATTCCGCACTCTTTTTAGCGAATTGCTCACGCTCCCGTGCAGAACCTCCTAGGCTCTGCACCGCAGCGATGTTCTCCATGCTCTCTTCAATAGCGTTGGTTGTCGCCGCGCCAGACGCTCGTGACGCCTGGTTCAGGTTTCTGGCGAAGGTCGACATGGGCAGCGTGACTATAAAAGCCAAAGGTATGAGCGAGGCCGCGATCCAGACGAGCTCTGGGGCCACTTGTCCGTAACTGTATTGCATCAGGTACAGCGAGATTGCTGCGGACAGCAGAGACAGCACCGGTATTAACGTCAGGTTGAAACATATCTCTGGAACCTGGGGTGTGTCATACATGACACGGTACACCGAATCCCCTATGCGATTGTCGTCGAGCGTGGTCATGGGCAGCCGTGCCAGCTTCCGGAAGAGTGTGGTCCGCAGGGTATTGGCAATGTTCTGGGTCAGGCGAATGCTGACGATCATCTCGATCATGCCGAAAATTCCACCTGACTTGCTTTCACCGGCATTCAATGCCAGCTCTGACTGGGTCGCAGCATCGTGCCCTTGGGCCAGAAACACGGACGTTGCCGCGCTTGCGCGCAGGCCGAACAGGATCACCAGGAAGACATACATTACAACGATGGTTCCCATAATCTCCATTGGACTCTTGTCACTGATGAAGCCGAGGAACCAATCCATAAATGGTGGAAAGCGGACATCGGTCGTACCGAACGGTTTTTGCAACAGCACTTGATCGACAATAATCTTGGCGATCCAGGGAACAACGAGTGGTGGAAAAATGGCTAGCAGCGCCAGCGCAGATTTTGCCGCGAATAATTGACGTACATGGTTAAGCAATTGAAGGGCGCGGCCCAGCAGGACGAGTGCCTCGCCGGACGAGATGGCTGGGTTCGTGTCGACGCGGTCGTCAAATTTTTTCTTTCCGGGTGTCGGCAGGGTTGCTTCGCTCATGCCAACGCCTCGTATCCCTTGAGCTCGGCGCGTACGAACCGCCGGTAATAGCCTTCTGGTATCCCTATCAATGTATCGTGGTCACCGAGTTCGACAATGCTACCTTCATGCATGAAAGCAATCTGGCTTGCTTGCTTAATGGTAGACAGGCGGTGCGTGATGATAAACACGATCCTGGATTTCCCCCACTCGGCGATGTTACGCAGCACGCGTTGTTCGGTGACCGCATCGAGTGAAGCCGTGGGCTCGTCCAGAACCAGGATTGGCGTATCCCGAAGAATCGCCCGTGCAATGGTTAGCCGTTGCCGTTGACCAGTTGACAGCTTGCCGCCACGTTCACCGAGTTCAGTGTCATAGCCAAGCGGCAATGCCTCAATAAACTCGTGGGCGCAGCTGATTTTTGCCGCCGCGTCAATGTCAGCTCTGGTCTTGTCAGAGGTCGCATAGCTGATATTGTCCGCGATGGTTGTCGTAAACAGTACATTCTGTTGAAGTGCGATTGCCACATGGCTTCGCAGGTCATCAATGCGGATATAGTCAATGGGCGTATCGTTGATGGTGATAGTGCCCTGATCCGGGTCGTAGAGCCTGAGCAACAATGCCATCAACGTCGACTTCCCGGTACCCGTTGGACCGACGATCGCAGTGATCGATCCTGCAGTTGCGGTTAGATTCAAACGTGACAGGATTGGCTTTTGCTGCTCGTAAGCGAAACTCACATCGTGCCAGGCGACTTGCCTAACCGACACGGGAAACGGTAGCGGTTGCGCTACATCAGTCACTTCAGCTTCCTGGTCAAGCAGGTAGTAGGCCCGCTCCAGGCCTATCATCAGATCCTGGGCGCCGCCCCAGAGCTGCGCCAGCTCGAAGCCTTGTTGCGAGTTCTGGCTGATGGTGCCGGCGGCGGACTGGTAGGCACCCAGATTCCAGGTGGCGAAGCCAACCAGGGTGATGACGCCGCCAAGATAGGTTGCGGTCCCGGAAATGGTCCAGCCGGCCATAAGATACTCGCCACCCAACACGGCCGCCATAGCGACAGTGGAAACGCCCAGGGCCAGGAGCGTGACCTGCAATCGAAACTGGAAGGCCGCGTCCAGGGCTCGCTTTGAGTCCTGCTCAAATCGTTGGATCACAGCCTCTTCAGCGCGGTTCGCCTTGATCACGCGAATACTGGCGAAAGATTCCTGGATCCTGGAGGTCAGGTCACTGTTAGTCCGCCGTGCGATGCGAGAGTATTTTTGAATCTGCGGGGTGAAGTAGATAAAAAGCAAGGTGACGGGAACGACGGTCAGGATACAGAGCAACCCAAGCCACGGACTGAAGAGGGTTAGTAGAGTGAATCCCCAAAGCATCCATATCAGCACGCGAAGGGGCGTGACGATGAGTTGCTGAAGGACATTGGTAATGGTGGCGCTGTCCTGGTAAATACGGTAGATCGCATCACCGGTGCGTGCCTGGTCGTGGAAGCGCAATGACAGGCTTTCAGCCTTGGCCAGCATGGCCAGTCGCAGGTCCTGGTTGATCCGCTGGTAGATCCAGGTCATGTAATACCAGCCCAGGGAAAATGAAGCGAGCAGCAAGAGCAACCCGACAAGTCCCCATGACAGCAGTCGATTGCGGACGGTTTGGCGCTGCTCTGATGTGAGGCTCTCAGCGTCTTCCCGGGCACCGACGACGTAGCTGTCGTCAAGCAGCAGCAATGTGGCTTGCATCGGTTGCAAGGGCGTACCGACCAGCACCTTGTTGTTTAAAAGGTCATTGCCGATGAGGCCGGCGACGAGAATGATGGCACCAGCGAGTACGTTGAGTAACAGGTAGGTGACGAGGTGCTTTAGCTGCGGCCGATAGTAAGGCCAGGCGCGCAGTATCAGGTGAGCGAGGCGGCGGAACGTTGGTTGAACATCAACTTCGGTCACAACGGTTCATCAGTCCTCGATTTATAGTCTGAGCGAAGAATAGGTGAGCCGCACTATCGGTGGAACACCCCAAAACCCTTAGCAAGCCGGTCTATAAGAGCGACTTCATGAATACAGCGCCGTGGCCGCGCAACCATTCTAGATCATCCTTGATGTCACCGCACACGGTCATCGAGGTCGGGGCCAGGAAGTTATCCAGTTCGGACCAGCACCGGTTGACGAAAAACTGGGCCATAGCGGCCGAAGAATTTTCGTAGTACTGATCGACACGGACATGGGTCCCACACTCGCTGATCGTCCAGTTGCTGAACACAGTCTGCGGGTCCTTGGATGCAATTTCTGACCAAGTGGCGACCAGCCCCTTAAAACCCTCAAACTTTCCTGGCTTGATGTCTGCCTCCCAGGTCCAGTAAACATGGTTGCTCATCTGTATGCACTCTGCACATTTTGTTGCGTAGGATGTTACCTACCGCGCTAAATCGTGGCTAGCACGGGTCCGTCAAACTTCCCCCATTTTGGATGACGACCGTGTTTGAGAAGCGGCGCGGGTGGTCTGCGTCGCTGACTATATCGATGACTATATCGATGGCTTACCGGAAGGAGCATAGTTGAACATCCAGGGGGCGATCAGGGAAAATGCCGCTGTCACTGCCTGGGAATGGGTTCACCAGAAGTAGCGATTTGGGTGATCTCGCCAGGTGTTGGAACCCTCTTGTTGCAGACACCGGCGGCCGGATAGGGTAGGTTTGATGCGATTAGGTTGAGGAGCGAGGGAGAAACACGATGATAAACGTTTTAGTTGATTCGAAGGCAAAGCGAATGACAATTCATCGCCGCGAGGCGTGTACGGGTGTTGAGATAAAGGCTGATGATCTAAGCCTCAAACTTGACGTGACCAACGTGTCGTCGGCTTTGAAAAAACTGCAAGACGGCGACTACGGCGAGGGCAGGATGTGGCTCGAAATCGACTTTGGCGATGTCGTATTCGAACACGCGATGGTACAATACGTGCGAACGATATTGTCGCCGGACTACGAGAAGTTTTCGTTTAACCGCTCAATCGGTTGGCACTGTTGATTCAATAGCCCGCGCTGGGTATGGAGTCGACATTTGGAAACGACAGGCCATGTAGAGCGGATTGGTTGACAGCTTTTTTCTGCAGGGGTTTCTTGATGCTCGGCGGCGCATGATAACGTCGATTGAAGGTCAGGCCGCGCTGGGTCAATGGTAAACCACGGGCATTATCGAGGTGACTTGCATGTGTCGCCAGCATCATTGCTGCCAGATTCTTGACCCTGCTGTAGGTCAGGACACGCAGATCATCCAGGCTGCTTTTCTGATGCACGAGGCGATTGGTTGCAATCACTTGTCGACGGGTCAAATACGCCTCAACAACTCGCCGCAGCACGCGCTGATTACGCCGCATGGGAAGGCTGGTTAGCAGGTAATAGAAGGCTGTGCCGCGAGAGTCGGCTTCGTAGCTGTCACAACGGACCACGACCATGAATAATGGTCGATCTGGCGCCTGAGGCAGCCTCACGGGCACGAAACCATACTGCAGGCAATACTGTTTTTCCCGATCATCTTCGTATTTGAAGACAGAACAGCTGTATGGCAGATCGCGTTCTTGTGCCAGTTCGCTTGCCGGCTGTGTATGTTGCCGGTACATGAGTTGCCGTTCATCATGAAGGCGGGTGATGAAATTTGTGGTGGACTCCGTGGAGAGGAAGCCCAGGACATCATCGTCATCACCGAGTCTCGCGTTGAGGATAAAAGTCCCCTTGTTCGCTGCAACTGTCTGAACATTCTTGATGAGGGAGATGATCTCGTGGTTGTCGCTCTGGTATCCCGGTGCGTTCCGGGACCAAAGTGCAAACGTCAGTGGCCGGTAGGTGTCACTTCCGATATTGCTGGAGAGCGCTTCACACATACGGTAGCCCATGCAATGCGAGTCCTCAGTGTCGATATCTTCAATAAACTCCATCTTGGTAGCGAAGCGTTTCTCGATCTGAAACTGATCCAGCACGATGCGTGTGTCCTCGGTTATCGTTTCGACACCGCGTGCAAGTATTCTCTCCATCACGATCTGACCGATACGTTCGTCGGCAAGATTTCGACTGAGCCGTTTATGGGTTGCATGCAGGGCAATTTTTTCGTCAAGGGCTTCCCCGATTTTGCTGAGGCGTAAGGACCTCGCTCGGCGGATGCCGATTGTGGCGTCCTTTACAAATCTTGCCCTGACTTTACCCAGACCCACAGTCAGGGTGTCAATCCGGTTTTCAAAGCCACGGTCCCGGGTGGAGAGCTTTTGCATAGCCTTTTCCTTTTAACCAGTTCGTCGTAGATAGGTGTAACATACTCCTCGGGCCAATGACAAACAATAGGTAAAAAACTCGTCTTGATCTGGTTCCCCAGGAATGTCTCAGTGGCACCAAAGAGCAATTAAAACAAGGGTTTGGGAGGTTATTTTGGTGCGTTCGAACTGTTTTTCCGCTGGCTCGGAAACCGCAAAAATGGGTGAACTCCAAAAGCTTTGCGACAATCGGGATAGTCATCCCAATCACTACAGCCCAGCCCCCAGGCCAGTCTGGGTCTGAAAAAGAAAACTGGGTGAAGTCTGCCGGTTCAACTTGGACGAGAATCAAGGTGACCTGATATTGTCTAGCCCTGACTGACAGCATCCTGGAGAAAATTATGATCAGCATGAAAGGCCATAGAGTTGTAGAGCTTAGTCCCCGTTTGAAGGCTCGAATCACACGTCTGGACGGGACCACAGAGGAAGGCACCAAGGATCCTTACGGATTGCCCTGGATCCTGGAGGAAGGCGTTGCGGAATACGATCGCACGCTCTACACCCTGCTGGGGGCAAAATACGGCGACCCATTCTGGCCGATCGGTAGGCACAGTGGCCATCACGGCGCGCATACCGAGGCCGGCAAGGGCCACATAGATCTGTGGGATGGATTGCCGAGCGATATGAAAGGTTTGTGGGAGTACCCTGTAGATACTTTCTTTGGTGAAGCGGCGGTCTTCAACTTCACTGAGCTTGCACCCATTGAGACCACGCCTGACAACTACGCATTTTCGGTACCAGCCAAAGAAGGTGAGGCTTGTATCCGCGGACAGGCACTCCTGCCTGAACACTTTGAGAGAGTACAGGAAGGCGATATCTTGCTGATAAACAGCCCTTTCCGTGGCATGGAACAACCCTGGTTGCCTTCCGAAACCAGCTTGTTTCTTGCGTTGGAAAAAAAGATAAAGTTGCTGGCTGTGGGCTATCCCGGCATACAGTGGGAAAGTGCATATCAGGCTGATGACCCCCATAACTCACCAACCCATCGCAACATGCTGGGCAACAATATTCCGATCGCCTATCCGCTGTGTAACATCGAGCAGTTGACTAAGGAACGCGCGTTCTACTACGGCGTGCCATTGAACGTGGAGAAGATGGACGCAACCTGGGTCCGCCCCCTGGCCTTCGAAGAAGAGTAGCCTGTGGCTATCAACGAGTTTTTTATGCAAATGCAAAGCGACGGAGTCATACGTTGAAAGTACTGGTCATCGCCGATATCCACGGAAACGCAGATGCCCTGCGGGCGGTCCTTGAGAACGAACAGGACGCCGACAGGACGGTGTTTCTTGGCGACGCGGTGCTGCCGGGACCACAAGCGAACGCGGTAATGAACTTGCTCAAAAGTCTTGCTCCGGGTACATGGATAGCCGGTAACCACGATACGGAAATGCTCGAACCTGCTCACTTCGCGAACTACCCAGAGCAATGGCTCGCCTTTTACAACTGGGTTGTGGACACCTTCGACCCGGCGGGATACGCGTTCCTGCAGAATTTGCTCCCGGCTGGAGACTACGAAGAGGATGGCCTGCTTATGCATCTACACCACGGTCTGGTGCCTGACGGGCCAAGGCATGCTTTGCCCAATTCGCCGGACGAGCATCTACAAAAACTGGCGCAGGGAAGTGACGCGCCATTTGTCCTGTTTGGGCATTCGCATGTGCAGTTTACCCGCGTCATAGATGGTCAGACGTTTATCAATCCGGGCAGCATTGGTCAGCCGCGCTGCGGTCATCAGCTCGCATGCTACGGTGTATTCGAAGATGGCCTGTACCGACACTGTCAGGTTGCTTATGATCAAAGTCGCTGGCAGCAAGCAATGGACGAAGTAAAAACGCTGGACGAGTATCCGGATTTTCGCGCATGGCTCAAAGAAGGCATGGTCAGCGGTTTTGGCGTTGGCAAAAACGAACCGTGGACTACTTTTGCGGCAGAAGGCTATCGTTAACCAAAAATGGAGAGAGGAATATGTACGTTATAGACATGACAAAATTGAAAAAAGAAGGTGAGTTTGGTTCAAAGGCGTGGGGAGAGGCATGTGCTGCAGCCTCCGTCAAGATACTGGAGGCTGCCAACTTGCCGGAGGGCCTCGACTGGGCGTTTACCGAACATTACCTGTATCCACCCGCCAGGCTTCTGGAAGGTGGCCGAGAACAGGCGGGCTACTATATTCTGGTCAAGGATGGAAAGATCAGTGGGGGTGATGGTTGTCCGGATGAGGCGCGGGCGGTAAATGGTTTTCATATCAGCGCTCGCTGGGCGGCGCTTTGTAACCAATCCGGCGCCTTTTATGGTACGGAAGGTCAGCGCCAACGCTCTGCTGACGAGGCCGTGATGTACAAGTCAATCGAAGCCTACCTGGGTAGGCCTAACCCTCTGGCAACCGGCGTCAAAGGGCCGAAAATCTACTGGCCAGATGAAATTGGAGGGCCGCTGATGGATGGCAAAGAGGAAGGCAACGGGTTGCACAATATTGCCGCTGCCATGCAGATTGCTTCTCCGGAGTTTGCAGACTTCCCGGTTACGAAAATGCGTGTGCCGATTTTCGATGAGATGACCGAGTCCCAGAAGAAAGCGTTCCTGGAACTTTTGCAAGTCGAGATGTAGTCGATTGGGCGCCTGTTCGTCCGAAGCCATTACGTGCTTCGGCGCGGGTGCCCTTTCAGATTCATTTCCTCACTTCGATCTGCCTGCTGTGAGGTACCTGAACGCTGCTGTCTGAGGAGACACCATGACGGAATCTGTATTGCTGGTAGAAAAATCTGACCGCATCGCCACCCTCACATTAAATCGTCCCGAACGAATGAACGCTCTGTCGCTTGAAATGCGCAGATTGTTTCGAGACGCCATCGATGATATCCGTTTAGACAGCAGTATAGGTGTAGTCATCCTGACTGGTGCAGGCAGGGCATTCTGCGCAGGACTGGATCTCAAAGAAATGGGTGATGCTGAGTTTCGAGCGCACGAAAAACCGGTGACCGATCC
>JABJIU010000138.1 GCA_018661145.1 Pseudomonadota bacterium
AACCGGGAGAAAAAGCCTGTAGCCCCACTCTAGGGCAATGAGGGCTCCCGGCAGGGACACAGCGCGCGCTGCCCAGCGCCATCTGGGCAAACGAGTCCAAACCTCTACGAATGCCGCCGCGCCGGAAAGAACACGCCCATCGCTTGCGCGGACATGGAAGCGCACCATTGCACGCTCCTGGGTAATTCCTTCCGGGGGTACGGCGCCGGTTTCAGAAATGTCAACAAAACAAAGAGCGTGGTCTTGATCCTTGCGCCGATAGTATCCGATCTCTGCCCGACATAGGGAACAGGAGCCATCAAAATACACTGTCGATTTCGGAAGCTTTGACTCCACGCTGATCTCCTAAAAATCCAAACGTCAGTTGATCAGCACTGGAGTTTTACGAATGTACGTCTGATCTTCAATCTGTCGAACGAGGAACTCGGCGACGCCCGCGCGCGAGATCATTCCGTTACGCCACTGAGTGGGCTCAGTAAGAATTTGGTAGTGACCGGTCTGCGGTCCACCGGTCAAAACTCCAGGCCTCGCGATCGTCCAATCAAGTTCACTCTTCTTGATCAGTTGCTCTTGCAAACTTTTATCGTCATAAGCGCGACCGAACACGATCTGGAACGGCAGACGCTGCAGGCAGCTGATGCTCGCGCGGCTATCGCCAGCTCCAAAACCGGTTACACAGATCAAACGTTTGACACCTTGGATTCTCATTGCCTGGATCAGCGCTCGAGTCGCGTCCGAGAACAGGTGCACAGGCCGGAACAAGTCTCCTAATCCAACGCCGAGGGTCTGGATAACGACGTCCACCCCGACAAGAGCCGTCTCTACATCCTCGGTTTTTAACGCGTTGCCCCGCATCTTCTCGAGGCTAGGATTTGAGATCGCAATTGCGATAGCGGATCGAGCCAAGGCGCGCACATGATGACCAGCATCGAGAGCCTGACGGGTCGTCTCCAACCCGATGCCCTTGCTGGCGCCGATAATCAATACACGCATGATGAACCTGTTATCTCAGAGTTAATGGTATCACCCACCTACGCTTGGGAGGCGATGCAGGTATCTAACTCTGCGGGGGTCGGCTCGGCCGTCCCAGCCATCTCCTGTCGACGGATAGAGGCGCGCCAGATGCTAGCTCCAAACCCGCCTCTGCCCTCGTTGCAGGCTGATCCGATCCCGAACACTCGAACTATGTTCGCTGCGAGACGACCGCTCAGATCACCGACCCCTCGCGCTGGATGGCAACCCAAGCGGTTATCTTCTTGCCCACTTTGATTGGGAGCACACGCCAGTACATGATGAAGGGTGTTCCATCTTTCTTGTAGTTGATCGCCTTGCCTTCAAATTTTCTTCCCGACTTCAGTGCTTCCGTGAGCCTCCCAATCACCTTGGGATCTGTTCCCGGGCCTTGGAGAATCCGCGGCGTCTTGCCGATGATTTCGGACGGGTCGTGACCTGTTAATTTCGTGAAGGACTTGTTGGCATAGGTGATCTTACCTTCCGCAGATGCATCGGTGATCAGTACTGAGTCGAAGCTGTTCTCCACCAAAACCTGGAGGAGGGACAAACCGCCATCAACTCCATTCATCAGTTTCTCAAACTTAGCAGACATTCTGGGTTCTCCCTGCTTAAAACACCCCCGACGCGACCTAGCGGGACGATGAAGGGGCGATAATTGTTTGTTAAGCGAACTTTTAGGACAGGAAGTTTTCTAACGGTTAGAACCGCGGTCAAATAGGTCAGGCCTAGCGGTAGCAGCTGTCCAGGTCGTTACCGTGATTGCCGCTGCGGCGATTAGAACGGTATGACCGATCACACTAACAGCTAAGAACGTATAACTTCCAGCCGCCGCCGCAAAGGCTACGGCCCACATCAGACCTAGGGCCTGCAAAACATAGTGGCGCATGGCGACATCAGGAATATTACGAAGCGGGCTTACCTCATGGTTAAATATGAAATCCCAGCAATACACGACAAGTCTGCGAATGGAGTAGAACATGATAGGCTCCCTGTGTTGGCGATCATGTCCAATACGTGCCGATCGGTCGTTTGGATCAGTTCATGGGATTGGTCAGCAGCACGACTACATCATCGACCGTGGTGGAT
>JABJIU010000084.1 GCA_018661145.1 Pseudomonadota bacterium
CCCGTTGCCAATAACAACTTGTCGTAACTGATTTGCTGCCCGTCACTAAGCGTTACGGCGTGGCCGATGGGATCGACGGCTGTGACCTCGCCATGGACGAGTTTCAGTCCGTGGTTCTGATAATGATCCTGAGATCGGCGCAGATAGGTACCTTCCTCGCCCACCTTCCCGGTAAGAAAATAAGGGATGGCCATCCGCGAGTATGGCGGCTGGGTTTGCGCGCCAATCAGTGTGACTTCACTGTCCGCATCGAGCTCCCGAAGATGCTCGGCCGCCGCAATCGCAGCGGGCCCTGCGCCCGCAATGACATAGTGCATGGTAATTTGCCCTGGTTAATAGGCCCCACTCCCGGTGATCGAGTGATCAGCGGGAGTTTGAGGTCCCGTGGTACTGCGTCCTAGAGTCCGAGACGATTAAGCGTCTCGGCAGTGGGTACACCTGAAGTATCCCAGCCTCGAAGCTCATAGTATTCCGGCAGCATTTCATCCAGCCGGTTTACATGGCCCTTGGCAGGACCGGTCTTCGCTGCATCCTTCAGCAACCGCTCGGGCAGAGTATCATCAGCACCGGTAAATCCGGCGGCAATGTTGTACTGACGTTCCATATTCCAGATGCGCTCGCCCACCTCGACAAAGCGCTCTACACTCCAATCACCCTCACAGGAGGCGTCCACCATCGGCGCAATATCATCTCCGGACAAGGCGAAGGTGGTGAAAATACAGGTGCCACTTGAATCCACACCGGCTGTCAGGTCCTGAAATGCCTTAACCAGCCCGGCTTTGCCGTCTGTAACCAGAGGATCTGTTTTTTCCGGCAACCCGAGCACTTCGGACGAGACCGTGTAGCTGCGCAGATGACACGCACCCCGATTGGAGGTCGCATACGTCAGCCCCATCCCCTGAATAGCGCGCGGGTCATAAGCCGGAAACTCCTGACCCTTCACTGTCATGGAGAGTTCCGGACGACCGTACTTCTCACACAGTCGCTTCGACCCCTGTCCGAGTTCCTTGCCGAACCCTTCGCCCCGGGCCGTTGCTTCTACCATGGCGACAAACGTTTCGGTGTTGCCAAATTCCAAGGCCACACCGCTCGTGTCTTCCTGGGTGATAGCACCCGACTCATACAGGTCAATAGCTGCTCCGATGGTCGAGCCCAGCGAGATCGGATCGAGCCCTTGCTCATTGCATAGGAAATTGGCGTAAGTCAACGCTTCGAGATCATTGACGCCATTGGCCGCACCCAGTGCCCAGGCCGCCTCATACTCCAGCCCGCCACTGACGTGCTGGTACTGTGGTTTGTCTTTTACGGTGAAGTGCGTTGGATCGATTTTGGAACGACGCGCACAGGAGATCGGACAACCGAAACAGGCGTGGTTGGAAACCAGATTCGCCTGGCCATCACTCTCGCGCACCTCCGCCATTGCCTCGGCGCTGATATCGTGAGCGCCGTCAAACTGAACATCTTGGCAATTCCGAGTTGGCAGGGCGCCAACCTCGTTAATGATGTTCATCAGCACCTGTGTGCCGTGTGTCGGCAGGCCGGTACCCGTCACCGCATGCTCGGCCAAGATTTCCTTAGCAGCATTGGAGGTTTTCATAAGCGCCATCGGATCGGCCACCTTGACGCCCACCGTACCGCGTACGACCACCGCTTTGAGATTCTTCGACCCCATCACCGCACCAACGCCAGACCGACCGGCAGCACGGTCGAGATCGTTCACGATGCCGGCATAAAGAACGCCGTTTTCTCCGGCGAGGCCAATCGAGGCCACACGTACGTTAGAGTCCCCGCGACGGTCACGCAACGTGGTCTCGGTCTCCCAGACCGACTTGCCCCACAGATCCGAAGCATCCTTGAGTTCCGCCACATCGTTGGTGATATCTAGATAGACAGGGGATGCCGACTTACCCTCAAAGATCACCATATCCCAGCCGGCGTTTTTCAACTCCGCACCAAAAAAACCGCCCGAATTCGAGCAGGCAATGGCTCCCGTCAATGGCCCCTTGCAAATCACGGACCAGCGACCGGAGGTGGGGGCAATCGTACTAGTAAGCGGGCCTGTCGCAAAGATCATTTTGTTTTCTGGCGATAACGGATCGACCTTTGGATCTGTCTCTTCGACCAGATACTTCGTGGCAAGACCCCGTTGACCCATGTAGTCGTGCGCCCATTCCATATTGGTGGGTTCCGTGGCACAGGTACCGGCGGCCAGATTCACTCTCAATACATTTCCAGTCCAACTCATTTCTTAAGCCTCCTCTGAACTTGACTTCATGGGCGCTTCGGCCCGGTGCATACAGCTTCTTTGTATACTCTTACTCGTAGTACTAACTGCTACTTCGGTTTCTTCTCTGATCCGATGTTGCTAATTGGCTTGCGCAAAGTGCATCCCCAAAGAATGCAGACACGCTCGCTATCCCGATAGCCGATTGATTTACGCACCGGGTGCATCCAGACCCGCGGCCAGTGTCGCGCTGCGAAGCATTTTGTCGTAGCCCGTGCTATCTTCAGCTACATAGGCCAACGCCGTGGTCGGGCAGGCCTCGACACACATGGGTTCACCACCGCAAAGATCGCATTTGGTGACAACCCCCGAGTCTGGATCGTAGTTGATCGCGCCAAACGGGCATGCAATCGTACAGACCTTGCAACCCACACAAGCCTCAGCCGACACTTCCTTCGCTCCAGTGCTCGGGTTAACCGTAATCGCCTCAACCGGGCAGACCACCATACACCAGGCCTCCTGACACTGGGTACAGGTCGACGGAACGTTAACCGCGCCACCATCGTAGAGGGTGATGTCCATGACCGACTTTGCAGGGTTAAAGGCGCCCACCTTGCCATAGGAGCACATCAATTCACACTGATGGCATCCTGTACATGCATCGACTTCCATCACCAGTGCTTTATGCATTCATAATTCCTTTAGAATTCGGCTTTTCCAGATTACGCATATTCTGATAACCACGGATTGCACGACCTTCGACCGCAACTGTCGACGGGGAGGTTCGCTTATCCGACCAATATTTGGCGATATTTTGTATTCATTTCAGAGACAATATTACACAATTACGTGCCCTGCGCCAAAGTAGCCCCCGGGCCAGCGTCCAACCCAGGAGCGATAGACGCCTTGCCATCTATTCTTTCAGGATTCCCTACTGTAATAATGTATTTTCAGTCACGCTACGAAAACCTAATTATTTCCTGATGAATCTGCCCGAAGCAGATGGCTGACCGAGAGTCAGTGCCGAATCGATGCTGAATAAGAAACATCTCTTTGCCGCCCTGAAGATTGCTCTGATAGGAGTCTTGTTCGCGGTCATCTTCTACAACATCAGTTGGGTAGACAGTTACAGCCGCCTCGATGCACAGGGTGAGGTTCTGGTTGAAACCGAAGGACAGATCGTGGGTCCCTGGGACCAGGATCGGGTGCACTTTCTGGTGAAGGGTACAACACGCGCCACCGATCTATTCAGAGGCGTTCAGGTAGACGGCACCACCATTGCGTTTTCTCCGGGACTGCCGACCTATGTTCGCAACCTTGATATTGCGCTGTTTGCACTGGGCGCGGCGCTATTTTTTGTCTTCGTCGTATTGATCAACTCGCGCTGGTGGTTCCTGCTGCGCGCCAACGGTCTTGGGGTTGGGTTTTTTGAGGCGCAGAAATTCGGGTGGATCGGTCTTTTCTTCAGCAATGTCGTGCCTGGAGCCACCGGCGGGGATGTCGTGAAAGCGGTTTACATTGTCCGGCGCTGCTCGGGGGACAAGGTCCGGGCGGTCGTGTCTATTGTGGTTGACCGAATTCTCGGGGTTATGTCGTTATTGTTGGTAGGCAGTCTGGCCAGCACATTGGCAATGGATCGATTCCCGGTCTTTGCAAGCACGATGTGGCTAACGGGATTAGGCGTTCTACTGTTCTGCTTTCTCCTGATCAGTCCCACCCTACGGCGACTTCTCCGCTTTGATGAACTGATCACAAAGCTGCCTGGCAAGGTCGAAACTTTTATCCGCGATCTTGATGCCGCAATACTCCATTATCGTAAACACCTTCTCGGAATTACGGGCTGGATACTGGTAAGTCCTGCAATCTATACGCTACTCGTAGGCAGCTTTTTCTGCATGAGTGAGGCGCTCGGTGTCGGTATCACCCTGGCTGA
>JABJIU010000044.1 GCA_018661145.1 Pseudomonadota bacterium
AGAGGCCATACGCACGGCCACCCGTGTAACAGTATGTCCGGGCACCGCGGCTGGCTGCTCTGGCAGCAACTGGGAAAACGGCTGGGTGGTGTTCGTGGATACCGATACTGACGCCGTGATCGATAGTGGAGAAACCATCCTCGGAGTGGGTTCCGCACTCGACGGCAGCAACACCCTGCGCTCCACCACGTTCTCAAGCGACATCTCTTTTCGCCACGATGGCAGATCAACTGATATTGATGGCAACGAGCGTGATGGATCTTTTGCACTCTGTGACAGTCGCGGTTATGGAGACAAGGCGTACGCTATAGCGGTAAACGACAGTGGCCGGATTAGGGCGCTTGTGGCCAATGCCTCGGGATCTGCCGGCAGCTGCAGCGGAACCTGAAACCGATGAAAAATCGCGGCTTTACGCTTCTGGAAGTGATGATCGCACTGGTTGTCTTTTCATTCGGCCTGTTGGCTCTGGCGGCACTGATGGCCAAGGGCTTGCAGTACAACACCAGCGCACTGCACCGGTCCTATGCCTCAAGCCAAGCCTACGACATGGCGGACCGGATCCGAGCCAACCGACCGACCCTGGAGCCTCCCTTTTATTATCAGGATGTCAATCCTCCTGCAGGAGCGCCCCCAAGTTGCCGGTGCGATAAAGATTGCTCCTGCAGTGCCGAAGCGATGGCCGCGTTCGATGCCTGGGAGTGGAACAGGACAAATTCGGATGTACTACCCGGTGGAAGCGGAACCGTTGAAAAGAAGGACGGTACCGATTACTACGTTATTTCTGTCAGTTGGACTGAAAACAGATTAGAGGATGCCGGCGGTTCCGAGAAGTTTGAATTTGAGTTCCGGCCATGATGTGCAAATTCGCGCCAAGCGCCCGGCGTAAGTGCTATCTCGGGCTTCATCGCCAGCAAGGTGTAACGCTGGTCGAACTGATGATAGCCCTTGCCATTGGGCTTCTCGTCACAATCGCCATGCTCAAGGTTTATGTGGACTCCAGCCGGCTGTACCGTTTCAATGAGGGCCTCGCCCGGGTGCAGGAAAACGGCCGCTTTGCACTTGAATTCATTCGCCGCGATGCCCGGGTCGCGGGCTTTTGGGGCTGTAACAGCGACGCCGAGCCCTACAACGGTATCTCGGCGACCAGCGACGCCTATATCGACGTTGCTGCCGGACACATCACCGGCACGTCTGACGATGGCCTTAACAGCGCGGACAGCATCACCTTTCGCAGCGCAACCGGCAGCGGTGCACCGGTGACAGCCAATATGTCAGGAACCGACGACAACATCACGGTCGATAGCCCTCTTGCGGTCGGCAAAGCGGCGCTTATCAGTGACTGTGAACAAAGCGATGTTTTTCAGGTGACCGGAAACGACGGGGCGGTATTGAAGCATGGCGTTGGCGCTAACACCTTACCCGACCTTAAAAATCCATATGCCACAGGAGCCCGGGTATATGAAGCCCGAGAGAGAACGTACTGTGTCGCTAACGGTGCCGGGAAGGACAAAGACGGCAACTGGATTCCTTCGCTGCGCCGAGCCTACGGCAAAGGCTCGGCGTCAGCATGTGAAAACGGTGATGAACTACTCGAGGGCATCGAAGACATGCAGATTTTCTACGGCGAGGACACCGATGCAGACGGCACCGCCAACCGTTATGTCGCCATCAACTATGACGAACTTCAAAAAAACCGGATCGTGAGTGTCCGAATCTCGTTACTGGTGCGCTCAATCAATAACAACCTGACCACAGAACCCTCGCCCTACACCTTTAACGGCAGCACCGTTACACCGGGAACTACCGACAAATACCTGCGCAAGGTGTTTAGCACGACCGTGACGCTGCGCAACAAAGCGATAAACTGATGAAGGCGGCAAGCGAAACATCGGGTCAGTCCAGTCAGCAAGGCTGGGTTCTGATAATCGGCCTGATGGTACTGGTAATGCTGACTATCATTGCCATGGCACTGATGCGCACCACCCTGCTTGAAGAAAAGATGGCCGGCGCAAGCCGTGACATCAACCTTTCTTTTGAAGCGGCTGAGTCCGGCCTGCGAGCCATCGAGGACTTCATAACGAAACAACCAAATGACCACTGGTTCAATCCAGCTAATGCGGGTTATTACGCTGAGGAAATTGAGTCTTCCGAATCCCACCCTTTCAAAGAGAACTGGACTGACGCAAACTCTGCGAAGATTTCTTCCCTAGATACTTCGTGGACTCAGCCTGAGGGTGTGACACTTACACCTCGCTACATGATAAAAAAAATCAGTGAAAAGACGAGTGGAGAGATCAATATGAGCGGTTATGGCGAAACTGACCTAACTACAAAGACTGTTATCTTCCGAATTACAGTGCGTGGCACCGGTGGTAACGACAGTACACAGACCGTCCTGCGAGGTCACTATGCGGCAACTTACTGACCGTCCTGCTTCGATATGACATACCTCGTTTCACAACCCAGCACATGATGAGCCGCGGGAATCACTGGACTACACTCATGAATCGACCCACAACCTACGTATTAATCGGGGCATTCCTGGTAGCGTTGGGCCTAGCGAGCCACAATGCAACCGCACAGGAACGATCAGGCGAACTTTTCCTGACCCTTAAAGGAACTCTACTGCTGATACAGCTACAAGTGCCGGAATCTGCTGCCCCCCTGATTGATAATCAGGGTGAATCACAAAGCGCTAAAGCGACACGACTGGCGGA
>JABJIU010000065.1 GCA_018661145.1 Pseudomonadota bacterium
AGATCGGGGCCTTGACGTACCAGGTGCGATCAAAGGTCTTGTTGAAGATCGAAGTGAACCGCAGGCATTCAAGGAAATAATAAATCTCAACTGGGAGGACATCACTCTCACCTTACTCCGGGGAGATGATCTTGAGGCATCGGCCGGCGGCTTGACTCGGAGAGTCCCCCTGTCAAAACTAAATCTGATTAGCAGAAGAGGAACCAAGAAAACTAACGAAAGGTTTATGTTATTAATCGCTTGGGCGCAAGGTGGTCAAGTCTCTGCCCAAACAATCAAAGGCATAAAAGATCACGCCTACAAGTTAAGACGGTCGCTGAAAACGTACTTTGGGATAACAACTGATCCGTTACTCGCAGTAAGAGGCATATACACGCCCCGATTCCACCTACTTGATAAGCGCGATGCAGGCGACAAAAGAGCTAAAGAAAGTGCTGAGCGTAAGACAGTCTCTTTTGATGAAGCGAATCTGGCCCATCAGGGCTCACTCACGACGGGCCCGGCATCTACATCGGGAGAGACAACCCGCTCCAAGGCAGATGAGTACCCCATTGACGAGAGTGATCTGGCAAACGACCCAGCAGCAGAGTTTTTGAGTAACAAGCGCCGAGACTGACCGCTAGCAACAGGGACGACATCCTCGAGCGAGGTCGCTGATCATGATTGATTGTCGCCAGCGACAATACCAACAAACCCGCATATTGCGGGCTTTTTTATGCCCTCGGACTGCTCTGGGTCGCTGGCGACGCCATGTCTTAGCGGCGGAATTCCCTGTCCCCTGTAACACGGTATCAATTCCATGCAGACATTACCTGAAACCGGATTCCTGAGGATTAGCCATATCCTCGGTAACCCCAAAACCAATACCCCCCCGATTATTCCAGTAAGCAAGTCCACCTGGTGGGCGGGCGTCGCAAGCGGGAAATTCCCCAAACCAGTGAAACTCGGCCCAGCGACCACGGCGTGGCGCGCCGAGGACATTCAGGCTCTGGTTAAAGAGCTTGCAGGTTAAGGGCACGCCATGACGATAAAGAAAAACGCCCCGCAAGGACGGGGCGCTGAGGTTATCTGCTCGCCTGGAAAACCTGCAGCGCATTGTAAATCCTCTACCCCTAGAGATCGCCTGCATGCGTATTACGCCGCGCTGGCTCAGGCCGAAGCGAATCCCGACAGGGCAAACCTGCTGCGCTGGAAGGAAGCACTGCATGCTTTACCGGAGTGCACGCTGTGAGCGGCGCACCGGTAGATGCGCTGCTGGCGCAGCTCGAACGGGTAAAGCAGACCGGCCCCGGCCAATGGCGTGCCCGCTGTCCGGCGCACGAGAGTGAAGGCCTAACGCTATCCATAGGCGAGGCCGATAGCGGTGCTGCGCTTTTGCACTGCTTTGCAGGCTGCGGCGCTGCGGACCTACTTGCCGCACTCGGTATGCAGTTAAGTAATCTTTATCCGCCAGACGAGTTGATCAAGGCGAGACGCTACGATACCCGGCCACGCAGGGACTTGCGGGCGACGCTGCACCAGATATCGTACAGCAGCACGGTGGTTGAGGTTGCCGCCGAGCAGATCAATGCCGGTAAAGCGCTTTCCAGCGAGGACCTCCGAGAGCTGCGGGCGGCCTGCCACACGATACGCGAGGCTGCGTTATGAGCCTTTCAAGCATGGCCGCAGCAAGGCGAAGCACCGAGCCGCAGATCATCGAGCAGATCGCGGCACACCTGGATAACGTCAGTGCTCCCGACTGGCTGGTGAAGTGGCTCATTGAGCGCGACACACTGGGGCAGATATATGCCGGCTGGAATGTTGGCAAATCTGTGCTCGCTGTCGATATCGCCTGTCGGGTGGCTGCAGGACTCCCGGTAGCCGGCCGCAGAACCCAAACGGGATCCGTGTTGTATGTCGCCGCTGAGGGCAAGAACGGAATCCGGCGGCGCTTTGCTGCCTGGCAGGCCTACAACGAGTGTCCGGTGGAAAACTGCATTTACCAGACTATCCCGCCGGTACGTTTACCCGGCGAGGAGATCGAGCGGGATTTGACAATGGCCCGCGAGGATATCGAGGCCGAACATGGACCCCTTGTACTGGTGGTACTAGACACCGCGTCTGCCACGATGACAGGGGACCAGAAGCACGGTGCCGACATGAATGATTACCTGGCTGCGCTTTACCGGGTATTCCCCGGGGTCACCAAGATGCTGCTGCATCACGTCGGGCATGCGGATAAAACCCGTGCACGGGGTGCAAGCGAATTACCAGCCGCCTGTGATTGGGAGTTTCGCCTGGACGAGATGGACGACTTTGATAAAGTGATCCGGCTGCACAATACCAAGCAGCGCGACGCCGCATTGCACCGGGATATCTACTTCCGCCTGGTGCCCGTTATCCTGGGGATAGACGGTGAAGGCGACGAGTACGGTAGTGTAGTGGCTGAGTACTTTGCCAACTATGAGCCGGCTGCCGAGACTACGCGTAGCCCAAGCAGGACGGAGCGCGAAGTGCTGAGCCTATTGAATAATCTCTATGAGCGCCAACGGCAGACCGTCACCCAGAGCGGCCATGATTCCGCCGGGGTGCATGTGCTGACTACTGACTGGCGCGAAGCGTGCATAGCAGCAGGGATTAACCCGAATACGTACCGCAGCGCTAAAGACAGGCTCATAGGAAAACACCTGATACTTATCAACGGGCCACATGTGTCAGTGTTGGATACGTAAGGCGTTGCAGCGATGCACACCTATAGGTGTGTGCAACGCAACGCAACGCTTACTGTCGTATGTTGCAACGGAGCGTTGCATGGAAAAACCTATACCCACAGTGTTTTTAAAATAGTTTGCAACGCTTTGCAACAGTGCTTGCAACGGCCAATCTGAGGATCGTTGCAAGTTGTTTGCAACACTAGTAACGCAAGAGATACTTTATGGACGCCAACATGACCGCAAGAAAGAAAGCCCTAACACCGAAGGAAAGCACCTTTGCCCGTTTGTACGTAGAAACCGGTAACGCGACCGAGGCGTACCGTCAGGCCTACGATCACAACGGCAATGACGCTACAGCCTGCCGTGGGGCGCATGACGTGCTGCACCGGCAAACGGTGGCGGCCTATGTAGCAAACCTGCAGGCTGAGCACCGGGAGCGGCACAAGGTGACGGTAGATCAACTGACAGATCAACTGGAAAAGGCCCGCCAGGTGGCTATGGACGCCCGTAACGCAGCGGCCGCGGTACAGGCCATTATGGGTAAAGCCAAGCTGCACGGGTTACTAGTAGATCGGACGCAGATCGAGGAGCGCCCATACGTCAGTTTTAAAATGGTTGGTCCAATGGCGTAGGGAATAGTGGGGAGTGAGTTTGGGTATCTCTATTCCACTCCATCACCTTTCCATCGGTATGCGCGCCGAAACCCGAGTTGTTCTGCCTCTGCAACGGTCTCGACGTAGCATTCTTCCTCCTGATCTCCAATGACAACGGTGTCATATTGCTGATCCATTGGTAGGTGGTAAATCTTCTCGCCAGTTCTGGGCGCGACGTTGCATTTAATTACGGGATATTTTCCGACAACAAAGTTATCAACGACCTCAACATCGAGGGCTTTGGAAAATTGTTCTGCTGTCTCGGAGAGCTCGTAGGAAGTTACCAGGACCGGACGAACCGAGACAGTTTTTTTTGGCTGCGCGTTGCTTACGCCCAACCGATCGAAAAACGCCTTAGGATTTGATTCAAAGAACTTAGCAGCCCCAAAGATCTGAGCGACTGTATTCTCTCGTACTGGTATACCTTTTAGGTTAGATAACCGCTTGCACTGAATAATCAAAATCTCACGAGAGTTCTCGCATATCAAGTCAATGCCGAGGTCTTCTCGAGCTCGAAGAGCTCCATGGAATCTTACTTTGTATCCTAACTGCTCATAGTAATACCCAACGTATCTTTCAAAATCGATCCCGATTTGCCAAAGTGATTTTTTCCGCTTCGGGTTCAAAT
>JABJIU010000058.1 GCA_018661145.1 Pseudomonadota bacterium
AGGTCGGCACTCGTCAACAAAACCTGCGCTGTTTGTGTGCCGTGCGCCTCAAAAGCACCTTGGTAAGCGCGGATAAGCCCCATCTGGCCGACGGCCGCAGCTACCTGCAACTGGTGCAGTTCATGGGGACGGCCGCTCCATCCGAGACGAACCAAACCCTGCGAGATCGCACCAGAAGAAACCAATACCGAATCCACTCCCTGTTTTCGTAACTCGACACAAACCTCGGAAAGTGTCGCGATCAAGGGAAGATTTAAACCCGTCTTCGGATGCGCCAACAAAGCACTGCCGAGCTTGATGACCCAACGCTGGGTCACCTTCGGTCTTTCGTTAACTTTCATCACAACCGATATCCAGTTTATGCCAGATCTTCTGGCACAGCTCAGCACACCCTTCGCCGCTCACGCCGGAAATCAGAAACCAGGGGCTGTCCCATTTAAGGCCAGAGAGCGTTTCCTGGCAGATTGCCGATGCCGCAGCAGGGTCCAGGCAGTCTGACTTATTGAACACCAGCCATCGATCCTTCTCGGCGAGTTGTCGATCAAATGCCTCAAGCTCCTTGAAGACCGTCTCCACCGACGCGCGAGGCATTTCCCCGAATTCGTCACTGATATCAACAATATGCAAAAGAAGCCCGGTCCGGTTTAAGTGCCTGAGAAACTGAAACCCCAAGCCTGCGCCCGCAGCTGCGCCCTCAATCAATCCAGGGATATCGGCCACGACGAATCCCGCGCCCGGACCAACATCCACCACGCCGAGGTGAGGGTATAAGGTCGTGAATGGATAGTCTGCAATCTTGGGTCTCGCGGCGGAGATTCTTGAAAGCAACGTAGATTTACCCGCATTGGGCAGACCCAGAAGCCCAACATCTGCAAGCACCTGCAACTCCAGCCGCACCGATAGGCGATCCCCCTCGCCACCAGGGATAGTTCTTCTGGGTGTCTGATTTACGGACGACTTGAAGCGGGAATTGCCTACCCCACCACGACCTCCCACGGCAACGGTAAATTCCTGACCGTGCGTCTCCAAGTCCACAAGGAGTTCCTGTGTGTGCTCGGCAAAAACCAACGTTCCCGCAGGAACCCGAATCACACAATCACTGCCGGCGGCTCCCGTCCGATTACGCCCAGCGCCTCCAGAGCCATTTTCTGCCGAAAACTTCCGGGTGTAACGGAAATCCGCCAGGGTATTGAGTTCCGAAGTCGCTCGAAGGATAACGCTACCTCCCCGGCCTCCGTCACCACCGTCCGGCCCACCTTTTGGGACGAACTTTTCTCGACGAAAACTTAGGCAGCCATGGCCGCCGTGTCCCGCCTGCAGCGAAATAACGGCCTCATCGACGAATTTCATCTGACACCCTCTGCCTGTAAAAAACCCCGCTCGGTTGGCGGGGCTTGCTGCGAACCGTGGAGCCTGCGGTTAACTCTCTGCGAGCACGCTGACGGTTCGTCGGCTCTTAGGGCCTTTGATATCGAACTGCACCTTGCCTTCCGCGAGCGCGAACAACGTATGATCCTTACCAAGGCCGACGTTCACACCAGGATGAAAAGCAGTCCCTCGTTGGCGAACCAGGATATTTCCGGCACGCACCACTTCTCCGGCGTACCGCTTAACACCAAGCCGTTTGGACTCTGAATCGCGGCCATTTCGAGAGCTGCCGCCTGCTTTTTTATGTGCCATTTCCGTTAACCTCCAGCGTCTTGCCGGGCTTAATGAGTGATGTCCGTAACGCGTAACTGCGTGAAGGACTGACGGTGGCCTTGAGTGCGCCGATATTTCTTCCGTCGCTTCATCTTGAAGACACGGATTTTCTTATCACGCCCATGTGCGAGGATTTCGGCCTTGACGCAGGCGCCATCGATGGTTGGACTCCCGACGGCAACTTGCTCGCCATCTCCGACCATCAGCACCTGGAGAAGATCGACAACGTCGCCGGGCTCGCCGGGAAGTTTTTCGACCCTAACACTGTCTCCCACACTCAGTCGGTATTGTTTGCCACCTGTTTGAACCACTGCGTACATTTTTCTGTTCCGGAATTTCTTTCCCCGAATCAACCTTTTAGGATTAGAGGAACGAGCTGAGCCAACACTGCGAAGGGCGCGAATTTTAGGCGAAACCGGGATTTCGGTCAATGGAATGTGTCGAAACAGCATCGGGGCACGCTATCATTAAGGTATGGGCACCATATCTTCGATCTCAGACACCCATTCAGGCGGTCAGACACCGGCGCAACTCCTGGATTCGGTCAATACACTCATTAACGACGATATGGCAGCTGTCGATCACCATATCCAAAACGAACTGAAGTCGGACGTTGCCCTTATCGAGCAGATTGGGGAATACATTGTGGGGGCAGGCGGCAAGAGGCTGCGGCCGGTGACTCTGCTTCTGGGGGCTCATGCGCTGGGGTATAAGGGCACGGCGCACATTGATCTTGCCGCCGTAGTCG
>JABJIU010000042.1 GCA_018661145.1 Pseudomonadota bacterium
CATTGGTAATCCGGTAGCCTCTGTCTGCGAGGTACTCCGCCTGCAGCCGAGTGTCAATCAAAGACTCGAGGACTTGGAGCTTGAATGGCTCGCTGGCGAAAATCTCGGCATCGACGTTTCGCCCCATCATTTGCACAAGCGAGCGACGCTGCTCAGAGAGCGCCTGCTGGTAAATCGCCTGATCAACCTCGACACCGTTGACAGATGCCACGGTGATCTTGGACGCACCTTCAAAGTAAGAATTAATCCCCCAAAGCACAAAGGGAATGGAGATGAACCCCACCAAAGTGTAGGCAATCCAGCCTGAGGCCCGTTCCTTAATCGCCGTTAACATAATCGTTCAGTAAAATATATTTTCCGACATCGGTCAGTACATGAGCCGGGCAGCTCCCGGCACCGATGATAAGAAGTGGCGGAGCGGACGGGACTCGAACCCGCGACCACCGGCGTGACAGGCCGGTATTCTAACCAACTGAACTACCGCTCCGAAATGTCCCACGTCCGCCGATGCGAACGGGCCTCCTGGCCTTGGTGGGTGCTGTAGGGTTCGAACCTACGACCTTCGCCTTGTAAGGGCGACGCTCTCCCAACTGAGCTAAGCACCCCGAAGGGGCGCGCTAGTTTACGGCATCCTTAAGGCCTTTGCCAGCCTTGAACTTCGGAGCCCTTGAAGGCGCGATAGTAATGCTCTCGCCAGTACGCGGATTACGGCCTACCCGACCGGCGCGTTCACTGACAGAAAAAATGCCAAAGCCTACCAGGGATACGCTCTCACCCCGCGTCAGCGCTTCGCTAATAACATCCAGAAAAGATTCGACCGCAGAACCCGCCTGACTCTTCCCGAGGCCCGTTTTGGTTGCGACCGCATCAATGAGGTCAGCTTTATTCATCCCCTGTTCCTCCCGTTGCCGTGTTGCTTTCTTTCAACCGCCCTGCACAGAAGACGGGCGGAACCGCATCTTATCCGCGCGCCAAAACCCAGTGCAAAGCCCGTACGTACAACGGTTATACCAACTGCCTGAAAAGAGTCAATTATTACCAGGCAAAGGAAAGGCCGGCGCAGTCCCTGAAAAGTTCAGAATTAACACGAATAACCTAGGCCATTGCGTTAAATTCAAGGAGATTCTGTACACATGCTCCGCCCCAAATCTACCTTAACAAGGCCGCGCGTTTAGGGAATTACGCAGTGCGGTGTTGCGGCGGTTCAGCCTCTAATGCGCCCTGGCTGGGCTCTTAGATGTACCTTTTTCCGCTTCAGGAGCCACAGTGACCTCTTCCTCTTCCGCGGCCGTTGCCTTAGGAAGATGCTCCAGCGCCACAGTAGTGACTTCATCGATCCAGCGCACCGAAATGATCTCCAAGCCACTTTTAACATTTGCAGGAATCTCAACTAGATCCTTTTCGTTTTCCTTAGGAATCAGCACAGTCGAGATTCCGCCCCGATGAGCTGCCAGCAGCTTTTCCTTGAGACCGCCGATGGGCAGCACTTCACCGCGAAGCGTAATTTCACCGGTCATGGCCACATCCGCCCGGGCTGCGATTCCGGTAATCGCCGAAATGACTGCCGTACACATGCCGATGCCGGCGCTCGGCCCATCTTTAGGTGTCGCGCCCTCGGGCACATGAATATGGATATCCTTGTTTTGGAAAAAATCAGCGTCAATGCCGTACTGCGCCGATCGGGTCCGCACCACCGACATCGCTGCCTGAATCGACTCCTGCATAACATCACCGAGCTTGCCCGTGAAACTGTGTTTGCCTTTGCCAGGCATGACTGCTGCCTCGATTGTCAGGAGTTCGCCGCCAACTTCCGTCCATGCCAGTCCCGTCACCTGGCCGATCCGGTTTCCTTCCTCGGCCCGCCCATAGCGATGACGGCGCACACCTAGGTATTTACTGAGATTCCGCGAGGACACCTGTACACGGGTTCGGGACGTATCAAGCAGGAGTTCTTTCGCCACTTTCCGGCAGATTTTCGCTATCTCGCGGTCGAGGCCACGCACACCTGCCTCCCGGGTGAAGTAACGAACAATGTCCGTCAGCGCCTGACGATTGATGCTGATTTCCTCATCCTCGAGGCCATTGTTGCGCTTTTGCTTTTCGACAAGATACCTCGTAGCGATATTTATCTTTTCATCCTCGGTATAGCCTGAAATCCGGATAACTTCCATTCGGTCCAGCAAAGGACTGGGGATGTTCAGGGTATTCGCCGTAGCCACAAACATGACTTCGGAAAGATCGTAGTCAACTTCCAGATAATGATCACCGAATTTGTGATTCTGCTCGGGGTCCAGAACTTCCAGAAGCGCTGAGGACGGGTCCCCCCGGAAATCCATCGACATTTTGTCGACTTCGTCTAGCATGAACAAAGGATTGCGTGTTCCGGTCCGGGACATGTTCTGAATGATCTTTCCGGGCAACGAACCAATGTAGGTTCGGCGATGCCCCCGAATTTCGGCTTCATCACGAACGCCGCCAAGAGACATCCGCACGAACTTGCGGCTGGTCGCACGCGCGATGGACTCACCCAAAGACGTCTTGCCAACCCCCGGGGGGCCGACCAAGCATAAGATAGGCCCTTTGACCTTGTTAATGCGCTGCTGGACTGCGAGGTACTCAAGGATGCGCTCCTTGACCTTGTCGAGGCCGTAGTGATCTGCTTCGAGAATCGCCTCGGCCTTAGCGAGATCTTTCAGCACCCGGCTTCTTTTCTTCCAGGGTACCTGCACCAGCCATTCGACATAGTTGCGTACCACCGTGGCTTCCGCAGACATCGGCGACATCATGCGTAGTTTTTTTAATTCGGACTCAGCCTTCTCGCGCGCCTCTTTGGGCATGCCCGCTTCTTCTACCTTCTGTTGGAGTTCCTCCATTTCGTTAGGAACGTCATCCATGTCGCCGAGTTCTTTCTGAATAGCTTTCATCTGCTCATTCAGGTAATACTCGCGCTGACTTTTCTCCATCTGTTTTTTCACTCGGCCACGAAGACGCTTTTCCACCTGAAGCAGGTCTATTTCTGACTCCATGATCCCCAGGATATGTTCCAGACGTTCCCGAGCACCGCCCAGTTCCAGAATTTTCTGCTTCTCATCATTGCGCAGTGTCAGATGTGCCGCGATCGTGTCCGCAAGTCGGCCAGGATCTTCAATCCCACTCAGGGAGGTCAGAACCTCGGGGGGGATCTTCGAATTTAATTTGACGTATTGCTCAAACTCCGAGGTCACGGTGCGCATAAGGACTTCTCCTTCGCGCTCATCAAATTCACCCTCAGCAATCGGCGCTGCATCAACGACGAAACTGTCCTCCGTCTCCACGAAATTGACAATCCCAGCGCGGGATACCCCCTCTACCAGTACCTTGACGGTTCCGTCGGGAAGTTTCAGTAACTGCAGAATGTTGGCAACGGTTCCTATGCCGAAAATGTTTTCCGGTGCAGGGTCGTCATCTGCCGCGTCGTGCTGTGCGGCGAGAAAGATCTGTTTTCCCGACTGAACGGCTTCTTCCAGCGCATTGATGGATTTTTCACGCCCTACAAAGAGCGGTAGAACCATGTGCGGGAACACCACCACATCCCGCAGAGGCAACATCTGATAGCGGGTTCTGGGCGTGATGTCTTCGGTGGAGGGATCGTCACTCATAATTCTGTCCGTCAAATCAATTCAGTGTGCCACGGGCCAAGGCCTAACGTGACGCAAATATACGCGGCCGGCATCGAGTAAGTGTGAGGGCGCACCCCCGGTATTTCAAGGAGCAAGGAGGAAACGACTCTTTAGAGTCGCTGATACCGAGATCAGGAGGACTGGCCGGAGACGTTTCGCGGCGATTCTTCGTACATGAAGAGTGGTTGCGCCCCCGATTCAATCACGTTGGCGTCAACGGTCACTCTCGAGACATTATCCATCGAGGGCAACTCGAACATGGTCTCCATCAGTGCTTTTTCAAGGATAGATCTCAGGCCTCGTGCGCCGGTCTTTCGTGCGAGCGCCCGTTTAGCAGTCGCCCTCAGGGCATCTTCCCTGATTTCGAGTTCTACCCCTTCCAATTCGAAGAGTTTCTGATACTGTTTGACGAGCGAATTCTTGGGCTCTGTCAGAATCGTCACCAGCGCCTCTTCATCAAGCTCTTCCAGCGTCGCGATAACCGGCATCCGGCCTACAAACTCAGGGATCAGGCCAAACTTGATCAGATCTTCGGGTTCAAGATCATTGAGGAACTCGCTGACCCGATCATCCTCGGTTTTGCTCTTAATGTCGGCGCCAAACCCGATGCCAGACTTTTCCGAGCGTTCCTGGATCACTTTCTCGAGCCCTGCAAATGCCCCGCCGCAG
>JABJIU010000102.1 GCA_018661145.1 Pseudomonadota bacterium
CGGGGCGAGGTCCTTCATGTCGACACCAGCGACAGCTTGGTGATCTCAGAGCGCAGGATGGTGGCGACGCTCGGTGTGCGCAATCTCGCGATTGTGGATACGGCGGACGCCCTGCTGGTGGCTGATCGGGACCATACTGACAAACTCAAAGCACTGGTGGCAACCCTATCGTCACGTGCACACAAAGAAACCCAGCATCACCGAAAGGTCTACCGGCCCTGGGGCAGTTTCGACGGGGTCGAACAGGGCGAAGGTTTTCAGGTCAAAAGGATCACGGTAGATCCGGGCAAGAAACTTTCGTTACAGCGCCATCAGCACCGCGCGGAACACTGGATAGTGGTTCGGGGCAGGGCCGAGGTGACCGTTGCAAACGACACCTTTGTGCTGGAGAAAGACCAATCGACCTATATACCAATAGGTACGGTCCACCGTCTCGCGAATGTATTCGAGGAACCTCTTGAAATCATCGAAGTACAGACTGGCGCCTATCTTGGCGAAGATGATATCCAACGGCTTGAAGACGACTTTCATCGCGAGAGCAGTGACTAACACGCGCTAAGTGCGTTTCCTGCCATCAGGCGGGGTTCGGAGATCCTGTGATGGCGTGATACTTGCGCGTTGCCGCGAGCAATCGTTCCCCGGCATCACCGGGCAGCCACTCATCCGCCGGGGTGTCGGTTTCATAATGGCCAAAGTAGTCCTGTCCGCGGATCAACATGGCGGAATCTCTTGTGGCTTTGGTTTGTTGCATCTGTGGGGTGATGTACTGGATATTCAGGCCGATCCGCCGATCGGCACTGGTGTTCGGGTGCGAGGCATGAACGGTCCAGCCGTGATGCAAGGAAGCCTCTCCAGGCTTTAAAGGGCAGAGCACGGCATCTTTCTCGCGGATATCCTCTATGGTTTGTGACTGAAGCAGCACGTTGTCGGGATCGTCCGACGTCACTTGCTCCTTTAACCCTTGGCGGTGGCTGCCGGGAATCATTTGCATGCATCCGCTTTCGGCGGTAGCCGGCGAGAGGGCAAGCCAGGCAGACACCTCCTCCGTACCGTCGAAACCCCAGTAGGTCAGGTCCTGGTGCCAACTGACAAATTTGGCGGTCTGCGGCTCCTTGATAATGTAGGTGACGTTATAGAGCAGTATGTTCGGGCCTAGAATTTCCTCAACAAGATCGAGCAGCACCGGGTGTGTGGCGAGTTCATAGGGAGATCGAAGAACCGTGTGTACCTTGCTGTGGTAATGCAGTCCATACCCTATCTGGCGTTCTGCCTCCTCAAGCTGCTCTCGATGGGCTTTGGCTTCGTCAGGGTCCACGACCTTAACGCCGTTCAGAAAACCGTCCTGCCAGTACCGCGTCGTCTGCGTTTCCGAATCTGGGGATGTCATCACTCGCTCCTCAATATCTAAGACTCGATCTGGATTCAGGATCGATAATATTCATTAACCGGCGTTGTGGGAACTTGCCGCAGGCGACATTCAAGATACTCCCACGCGACACGCTTCTTTTGGCTTCTGAAAAGGCAATAAGTAGGAGAGTAGTATTCACCTACTATAGTGGCCGTCTAGACTGCACCATGAAAGCCTTACCGAATCACTTTTATACCGGTCGCGAGGAATTTCTCGAGGAACGTGAGCGTGTTTTTGCACCCATGTGGACGTGTATCGGATTTGCGAGTGATGCCCCAAACGCCGGAGACGTGCAACCTCTGGAATTCATGAAAATGCCGCTACTGATGGTTCGCGGAAATGATCAGACCCTTCGGGTATTTCATAACGTCTGTCGACACCGAGGCCATGTCCTTGTCAGCGAGCGAGGCACGGTCAAGCAGTCGCTGAGATGTCCGTATCACTCCTGGACCTATACGCTGGAGGGCAAACTGGCCCGGACCCCGAATGTCGGTGGAGTGGGTGTTAATGACATTGCAGATTTTGACCGCGCCGGCTTCGGGCTCTTCGAAGTGTCCAGCGTTGAGTGGAATGATCTGGTTTTCGTGAATCTTTCCGGTGACGCACCTGCTTTTGAGGAATTTATTGCTCCGCTAGAGCAGCGTTGGGAGCCTTTTTGGGGCGCTGAGGGTTCCTCGCTTCTGAGGCTTGCCCAGTCACATTCCTCGATTCGTCTGGAAGTACCAGCCAACTGGAAACTTGCGGTCGAAAACTACCTTGAGGCCTACCACTTGCCGACGGTGCACCCGGCACTTAATCGTTTCTCCCCTCTGGCGGATCATGAGATTCACCTTGGAGAAGACTTTGCCGGACAGTTGTCGCACTGTTATACGTTGGGCGCAGGCACGGCTCGGCATCTTCCTGTATTTCCGGCGTGGCCAGAAGCGTTATACGAGGAGGCGCAATACCCAGCCTTGTTCCCCAATACGCTGCTCGGCCTACAGGCGGATCACCTATTTGTCATGGTCATTATTCCCCTCACACATAACCGTACTCTCGAGGAAACCCGTCTTTACTGCGTCGGCGACGAGTCAGGTGCTGAAGATTTTGAAGATCTGCGCCAAGCCCAGCACAGGTTCTGGACCGAAGTGTTCGCCGAGGATATCGGTGTGGTGACCGGCATGCAGGCCGGCCGCGCCTCTCCAGGCTTTGATGGTGGCGTCCTCACGCCCGTGATGGATAAGGCTACCGCGCACTTCCATCAATGGGTTGCAAAGCGGGTAGGAGTGGCCCTGGGCTAAAGCCAAAACGCAAGCCAGAAGACGGTTGGTATATCAGTTGGGAATTCTCCCAATAAGCCCGGAAACGGTATCGCTCTTTAAAGTCGTAAAATCGCTGTATGAGCAAGGATAAAGACAAAGACGCGCAGGGGTTCAGCACCCGCGCCATCCATTTCGGCTATGACCCCGCCAGCCACCACGGTGCGCTCAATCCGCCCGTCTACCTCAATGCCACCTATACCTTCGAATCCATAGCGCAGGGTCAGCAGCGCTTTTCCGGTGAAGCACCGGGCTACGTTTATGCCCGGGTCGGTAATCCGACCCAGTCAGTACTTGAAAAGCGGCTCGCGAGTCTGGAAGGTGGTGAGGCGGCGGTTGCGGTCGCGTCCGGGATCGGCGCCATCACGGCGCTGCTGTGGTCGTTTCTTGAATCGGGTGACGAGATCATTGCCGACAAGACACTGTACGGCTGCACATTTGCCTTTATGGAACATGGGCTTTCGCGCTTTGGTATCAAGGTGCACTTTGTTGATCTCACAGAAACTGACGCGCTCGCCGGTGCCATGACACCCCAAACGCGCTTTGTATTTTTCGAAACGCCTACTAATCCGAATATGCGGGTCATTAATATTCGTGAGGTCTCCGAGGTAGCCCATGCCCATGGTGCTCGAGTGATTGTCGACAACACCTACGGTACGCCCTATCTTCAGCGACCTCTGGAGTGTGGGGCGGATTTTGTTGTGCACTCAATGACCAAGTATCTTAGTGGTCACGGCGATCTGATTGCCGGCGCGATCATTGGCCCCGCTGATGATATGCTGACCGTACGTACTGTTGGCCTTAAAGACATGACCGGCGCAGTGTTGTCGGCATTTGATTCCTTCCTGCTGCTGCGGGGCATCAAGACGCTGGAACTGCGTATGGAACGTCACTGCGAGAGTGCCTTGGCGCTGGCGCGTGAGATTGAGTCCCATCCACAGGTCGAAAAGGTGTACTACCCTGGTCTACCCTCGCATCCGCAATACGATCTGGCCTATAAGCAGATGAAAGCCTTCGGCGGCATGATTGCCTTGGAACTGCAGGGCGGATATGAGGCAGGCGTGCGGTTCATGGACGCCGTTCAGGTGGCTCAGCGCGCCGTCAGTCTCGGCGATGCTGAGACACTGGTACAGCACCCGGCGAGCATGACCCATAACAACTACACAGAAGAAGAGCGCCTGGCCCACGGTATCAGCTTGGGACTCGCGCGGATTTCGGTCGGCCTTGAGAATGTTGAGGACCTTGTCGCCGACATTCTGAATGCCCTCGATCAGTCTGTCGACTGAAACAAGAGCATTGGGTATGGAAAAAATCTCGACCGGGGCGCAAACAAGAGTCGCCATCGTAACAGGCGGGTTTGCCGGGATTGGATTGTCGGCAGCCGCTGAACTGGCCCGACAGGGTGTCTCGGTGGCGGTCGGTGCACGAACCGTGGTTGACGCATCACTGAGCCAGTTGGCGGAACTCTCTTCACCGGTCTGGGGTGGAGTGCTCGATGTACGCGATACCGAGAGCGTCAGGGATTTTGTGTCAGAAGTGGAGCGCCAGCTCGGCCCCGTCGATATCCTTGTGAATTCCGCCGGAATCGGGACCCAGCAGACCGTCAGCGAGCATGATGAAGAGAAGTGGCTTGATGTGATCGATACCAATCTGAACGGCTGTTTTCGGATGATCAAGGCCTGCATGTCGGGCATGATCGAGCGTAAGTGGGGCCGTATCGTGAGCGTTGGCTCCACGGCAGCGCGGACTGCAGTCCCGAAATATGCAGCCTACTGCGCGTCTAAATCCGGCTTGCTTGGGCTCAATCGGGCAGTGGCGCTCGAGGGCGCCGCGCATGGCGTTACCGCAACCGTTGTCAGTCCAACCTGGGTGCAGACCGAGATGATGAACAAAAGTTTCCAGGCAAAAGCGAAAGAGCAGGGCACGAGCTTTGAAGAGGAAATTGGGGCCCTGGTCCGTCAGGTGCCCCAGCAGCGGCTGGTACAGCCTAGCGAGATTGGCGCACTGATTGCGTTTCTCTGCCGGGAAGAGGCGGCCGGCATCACCATGGAGGATATCCAGGTCAATGCCGCAGCCTGGTGGTGATGACAGGACGCGTTCTGCGATGACGATGCAAACCCGTTTTTTTTGAATCGATGGTAAAGGTGTAGCAGATGGATCTGTCAACCAGTTTCGGACTTAAAGGCCTTAAGCAGTTACGCCGTGCCTGGGTAGAGGTTGAGCAAGAGGCACTCAGCCGCATTGCCGGCAAGGTGCGCCCAGGATTACCCCGAGACGATTTCCATCTAATTCGTCGACAGATTGATGACTGTCTTCTGGAGACTGGCGGCGCAACATCTGCCCGGGCACGCGCGGCCCGCCTGGGCGGGGTTTATCTCGATCTTGATACGGGTGGCCGTGATAATTTTCTGAAACTGCTTGCGTTTGAATACGGAGTTAAAGACGATGCGCTGCGCGAGTCGGCTCGTGAATGGTTGGCGCTTGATGCTGGTCGTTCGCCTGAAGATCTACCGGTACGGCTCGATGCCGAAGCAAAACTCCGGCGGACACTGAAGTCCCCGCGAATACGCCTTTTGACGCAGTTCAACGACCTACCCGAAGGTATAAAGTTTCTTACCGATATGCGGGCCCAGTTACTCAAGATCCGCAGAGATGACCCACGGCTTGGCGCGTTTGATAGAGAATTCAAGGACTTGCTGGCGTCGTGGTTTGATGTGGGTTTCCTCAAACTGCGTCGGATCGCCTGGGACGCACCGGCGGCATTGCTGGAAACCCTCGCCGAGCATGAGGCGGTTCACGCTATTCGATCCTGGCAGGATATCAAACACCGCCTGGCGGCCCCTGACCGGCGTTGTTTTGCCTTTATCCATCCTCAGATGCCCAACGATCCACTGATCTTCGTCTGGGTGGCACTCACCGATGGCATCTCTGATCGTATTAATGATGTGCTGAGAATTGATCACGGCGAACTTAATCCGGACAAGGCGGATACCGCGGTCTTTTATTCAATCTCGGCGACCCAGCCCGGCTTGGATGGTGTGGGTTTCGGCAGTTTTCTGATCAAGCGGGTGGTTGACCGACTGAGCCGTGACCACAAGCAGCTCAAGCACTTTGCTACATTGTCGCCGTTGCCCGGCTTTCGGAGTTGGCTGAATGAGCAGTGCGAAATTCCTGGTAACGAACAGCATCCACGTGTGAAAAATGGCCTGCAGTTACTCGCGGCTGCCGATGCCTTGGATCGGATGTTTGTTGATCGCAGTTGGTTGCGTGACGAGGCAGCGCTCGCACAAGCCCGTCAGGCGCTCATAGTTCTTGCGGCGCATTACCTGGTTCGTGAAAAGCGTGGGAACGATGTACGGGATCGTGTGGCAAATTTCCATCTTTCCAACGGGGCCAGTATCGAGCGCATCAACTTTCCGGCTGATGTGAGCCGACGTGGCCAGGACCATTCGGCCGGACTCATGGTCAATTACCGCTACCGGCTCAAAGACATCGAAGCCAATCATGAGTCGTATCACGACAAGGGCGATATTGCCCATTCACGCGCTATCGCAAGTCTATTGAAGACTCGACTGACTGACTAATCTTGTTGCGTGATCCTTGGCGTTTTAAGGCAGGCCGACAAGCAAAGTTCCCGCAAAACGGCCTTGCTCGCATAATCGAGGCAGCGTAGGTCGGAGGCGGAGAGTACGCGTTGCTGGATGAGTTGCAGCAGTTTCTCAGACTGTATTTCAATCGAGACACGCCGTTGACCCAATGAGCTCCCAAAAGTTTCCCTAGTAGGGTTCTCATGGCCTATCGTCGCCGAGGGGGCGGGCAACCTCCCATGAAAAATCGTATCCTCAGGGATACGCATTTCCAAGCGCCCGAGCGAGGGAGGAGATGCTTGAACGACGTACCGGTAGAAAACGGATGTTTAGTTTCTGGCACTCTCGTTTGATCTTGTCGGTAGCGCCGTGACTAACACAGTCAATCGGGCAAACAACGACATCGGCGCGGGGAAGGAGCTCATCAAGCCTTCGCGCGCCGTCCTCTCGGCCGCCGTCATGAAAGAACAAGAAGCCGTTCAGTTTTTCCACTA
>JABJIU010000094.1 GCA_018661145.1 Pseudomonadota bacterium
CGGATACCCCAGGGAGATTTCAATCTTGATTCCTGTTTCCCCCACTTTGACATCGCCGATGCTTTTGCCGTCGGCCAACGTTGTGCCGGTATGGGGGTCCGTAATAGACCCTATAACCTCTTTGATCGTCTTGTCCGAATTCTCTGTCATCGGTGTTCCGTTGTCGAAAATGTTTGAGCGCGTAAAATTTTTCAAGCCCCTAATCAAGGGGCGGTGATGCTACCACACCGGGGCATTTCCCTCCTTCCCTTACGCTATAATTCGTCCGCAATTAAAGTCGCCAACCTGGTTTCATCCACAGGCTGCGCAGGCTTTTTGACCGGCCACCGCTCTCCTCCGGAATAACCCGCATGACCTCTGCCTCGCGCAAGATCCTGGCCACCAGCGCCCTGCCGTACGCCAACGGGCCGATTCATCTGGGACATTTGGTGGAGTACATCCAAACTGACATCTGGACCCGATTTCAGCGTCTTCGAGGGCACGAGGCGTACTATATCTGCGCGGAAGATACCCACGGCACGCCCATCATGCTCAAGGCCCGCGACGAAGGCCTGACACCCGAGTCCCTCATAGAAAAAATAGGCGGCGAGCATCGCCGCGATTTCGCCGACTTCAACATTGCGTTTGATAACTACTACACGACACACTCGGAGGAAAACCGATACTTTTCCGAGTTTATTTTTGAGCAACTGAAAACCAAAGGCCATGTAGACGCCCGGACCATTACTCAGGCCTATGACCCGGTGGAGGAGATGTTCCTCCCGGATCGCTTTATTCGTGGGACCTGTCCAAGGTGCGGCGCCGAGGATCAGAATGGAGATAATTGTGAAGTCTGTGGTGCAACCTACGCGCCAACAGACCTCACCGATGCGGTTTCCGTCATCTCGGGGGCTACCCCGGTTTCCCGTGATTCCGAACATTACTTTGTCCGGCTGTCTGACTTTGAACCCATGCTGCGCGATTGGACGGGCTCCGGGCGTTTACAGTCGGAAGTGGTCAATAAGCTAAACGAGTGGTTTGATATCGGCCTTCAGGACTGGGATATCTCCCGCGACGCACCCTACTTCGGGTTCGAAATTCCAGACGCGCCGGGGAAGTACTTTTATGTCTGGCTCGATGCACCGATTGGGTACATGGCAAGCTTCCGCAACTTCTGCACCCCGAGGGGTATTGACTTCGACACCTTTTGGGCCCCGGACGCCCCTGCCGAGCTCTACCATTTTGTCGGTAAAGACATACTCTATTTTCACGCCCTGTTCTGGCCCGCTATGCTTCATGGGGCCGGATTCCGCACGCCCACAGCAGTGTTTACCCACGGCTTTCTTACAATTAACGGGCAGAAGATGTCCAAGTCTCGGGGGACTTTCATTAGGGCGAGGACCTATCTAGATCATCTGGATCCCGATTACCTGCGCTATTACTTTGCAGCGAAGTTGAATAACCGCGTCGAAGATATCGATTTCAACGTGGAGGACTTTGTCGTGCGCGTAAACGCGGACCTCGTCGGAAAAGTTGTCAACATAGCGAGCCGTTGCGCCGGATTCATCGAGAAACGATTCCAAGGGCAATTATCCGGGACATTGCCGGACCCTGCGCTGACCATGAGGTTTTACGAGCAGCACAGTACTATCTGTCAATATTTTGAAAACCGCGAATTCAGCCGGGCCATTCGGGAGATCATGAGGTTGGCAGATCTTGCCAATCAGTACATTAACGACCGCAAACCCTGGATCATCGCCAAGGACGACAGTCGCGCCGACGAACTTCAGGCAGTCTGCACCCAGAGTCTTAATCTTTTCCGCATGCTAATCACCTGGCTTGCGCCGGTGGTACCGAAGCTAGCAGAACGGAGTGGAGAGTTTTTGCGCCATCCGATTACCACAGGAAACGCCCTGGACCGACTCACCGAGCCACTGCTTAATCATCAGATTGGTCCTTTTGCCCGGCTGCTAGACCGGATTGAATTGGAAGACGCCAACGCGATGATGAAGGATACTCAGTTTATGAACGAAAACGAGGGCAACAATTCTGTGGGTAAACACCTGCAGGATGATCCCATCTCCCCAGAGATCACGATAGACGAATTCGCTAAGGTTGACCTTCGCGTGGTTCGCGTGAACGCCGCTGAGACCGTCGAGGGCGCCGATCGCCTTCTGAAGCTGACCCTGGACCTTGATGGCGAAATCCGGGAAGTCTTTGCCGGAATTAAAAGCGAGTACGATCCGCAAACGCTGGTTGGTCGACACGTGGTCATGGTAGCGAACCTCGCACCGAGGAAAATGAGGTTTGGGATTTCCAACGGCATGATCCTTGCCGCTTCCGGTGCCGATGATGCGGGTGGCATCTTTCTACTCTCTCCTGACGGCGCCGCCGAGTCAGGGATGCGAGTCCGCTAACAACTGCTCCGCGCTTTCCATGACAGCGCAAGCACCCCTGGCCGAGCAGCGGGACTTATTCGAGATCCCGACTGAGATCTGCTACCTGAACTGTGCCTATATCTCGCCACTTTTAAGGTCGACGGCACAGGCCGGCAAAGTGGGGATGGAACGCAAGTTGCGGCCATGGGAAATCAGGCCTCCTGACTTTTTCTCGACGACCCGGCAGATCCGTTCAACCGCCGCGTCACTCCTCGGAAGTACAGCGAATGACATTGCGATCGTACCGTCCGCCAGTTACGGTCTCGCAACTGCGGCAAGGAACCTCCCCGTCCGCGAAGGCCAAAAAATCCTGGTGCTCGCCGAGCAGTATCCATCCAACTACTATGTCTGGGAAGCCTTGGCCCGCAACTCCGGCGCCACCCTCCAATCCGTGGCCCGGCCCGCTGATGGAGATTGGACGCGAAAGGTTCTGGAATCGCTCGATAGCCAGACAGCGATTGCGGCCCTCCCGCAGTGTCACTGGTCCGACGGCACCCTGGTTGACCTTGCCCAGGTTCGACAACGTCTCGATGAGACGGGCGGCGCGCTAGTTGTCGACCTTACCCAGAGTCTCGGTGCGATGACGTTCAACCTCGAATCGATCCGACCCGATTTTGCCGTTGCTGCCGCCTATAAGTGGTTGCTCGGCCCTTACGCGACGGGCCTGCTTTATGTCGACCCGCAACACCACAACGGAGACCCTCTGGAGATGCCCATTTTTTCCAGGAGAAATGCGGTGCAGTTCAGCGATATCAGTTACCGGAATGAGTTCGAGCCGGGAGCCTGCCGTTTCGATGTTGGTGAAGTAGCCAACTTTGCGCTTCTGCCCGCGCTTCATGACGCTCTGCTGCAGATCCTTGAATGGCAAGTCCCGAGGATTCAGGAAAGTCTTGGCCAGCGAACAACAGTCATTTCAACCGAGGCTCGCGCTCTGGGACTTGATGTCGTTGACTCAGCACGGCGCGCCCCTCATTTCCTCGGTATCCGTTTTCCTGATGGCCTCCCCGACGGACTGACCGAACATCTTCGCGACCAGCAGATCTACGTCAGCGTTCGAGGTGATGCCCTTCGAGTGACCCCCTACCTCTATAACACGGAGGATGATCTAGAACGATTCAACCATGCGCTACGGAGCTTTGTATGACGATCGAGGTCTCCCGTACCGCGGACAAGATTGATGCCCAACTCCCTCAACTCCAATGCCAACGTTGTGGTTACCCTTCATGCCGGGAATTTGCGGAGGCGGTCTCAGAGGGTGACGCGCCGGGCAACCGATGCGATCCTGGCGGCATCCGAGTACTTAATCTGTTGAATTCAATCACCGGCCAGAACCATCATACCTTAGACCCCAATTTTGATTCACCGCTCCTGCCCACCCGAGTGATGATCCGGGAGTCTGAGTGCATCGGTTGTACGATTTGTATCCAGGCGTGTCCGGTCGCCGCAATCATTGGTGCGGGCAAACTCATGCATACGGTGATTTCTGCAGACTGCACAGCTTGCGAACTCTGCCTACCGGTCTGCCCCGTAGATTGCATCAGTTCAATCAATGTCCAGGAAAAAGAAACATCGTCTTTCCAGACCTCTTTAACGACACAGTCATTTCACCACCGTCTGAACTTCGAACGCTGGCAACAGCGCGCCCAATCCCGTCCCATTGGGCGGGCTTGCTCTAATGAAGCATCGCGGCGCGGGGAGATCGCAATGAGCGTTGCCAGAGTTCGGTTGAAACGAAGCACGGTACAACAGGAGCCTCCTCAAGGTGAACCCAGCGCGGCGCAATGAACTCTTCGCTCGGCTCCAGAAATCGATTCCGGAGCCAGTAACAGAGCTTAAATACCGTACTCACTTTCAACTGCTGGTTGCTGTGATTCTTTCTGCCCAGGCGACTGATCTATCCGTCAACCGGGCAACCCGAAAGCTATTTCGAATCGCCGGGACTCCCAAAGCCATCCAGGACCTCGGGGTCTCAGGACTAAAGAACTACATTCGCACAATCGGCCTCTACAACACCAAAGCCGTCAATATCGTCAAGACCTGCTCAATCTTGCTAACTGACCACGCGGGCCGCGTGCCGCGCGAGCGCAGTGCGTTGGAGGCATTGCCCGGTGTCGGGCGAAAGACCGCCAATGTGGTACTAAATACTGCATTTGGTGAACCGACGATAGCAGTCGATACCCACATCTTCAGAGTGGCTAATCGGACGGGTCTTGCCAAGGGTCGATCGGTCCTGGAGGTCGAACGCGGCTTGCTGCGGGCAACACCAGAGTCTTACCTCAAGTCCGCCCACCACCTGCTCATCCTGCACGGACGTTATACCTGCCGCGCGCGTAATCCGATTTGCACCCAGTGCGTTATTTCTGATATTTGCGAGTTCTCCGCAAAGATGATCTGACTTTTTAGTGCCGCCGCTTACGAGGACACGGCACCACCAGAGTCCGCGCTCAATAAGCGTCGCTGACGCACCGATTCAAAAAGGACGACTCCAGCCGCGACCGAAACGTTCAGGCTGGACAGCCCGGGCGCCGTCGGGATTCGGACCAGCCCGTCGCAATGCTTGCGTGTCACCTTGCGCACTCCATTCGATTCTGCGCCCACGACTAGGCCCAGAGGACCAGAAAGATCGAAATCATATAAAGCGCTCTCTCCATCTGCTGCGGTTCCAATGATCCAGATACCCGCGGCTTTCAATTTTTCGAGAACCCGCGTCCAACTGCCAAGCTCGAAGAGCTTTAGCTGATGAATAGCGCCCTCCGCAACCCGCATTGCCGCGGGCGTCAACCCGGCCCCAACCGTTGCCGGCATGATGACCGCTTCTACCCCGGCCGCAGCCGCCGTTCGCAAGCATGCTCCCACGTTTCTCGGATCCTCGAGCCCGTCAAGCAACAACACCAGCGTATTCGGACCTATCCCGGTCAGCCACGCGTTGAAGTCAGACAACCCCAATGCGGGCGCACGGGGCAGCAGTCCGACCACCCCCTGGTGCCGGACAGTCCCGGCAAGCCGACTCAGCGCATCGCGGTCGCCCCGTCTGACATGAACACCACGCGCACGCGCGAGCGACAGGAGTTGGCTGATACGCTGATCCTTTCGACCCCCGTCATGAACGATCTCACTGATCCCCACAGGGTGGGCTTTAAGCGCCGCCTCAACCGGGTGAAAGCCACATAGGGCCAGGCTCTTGGTATCCATCAATGTCCGCGCCGGTGGCGCACGCGACGCCTGGAACGCGGCTGATCCTGACGTGTTTTATGGCGCTTACGAGACCTCGGGGAGACCGCACGGCCACCATCATCAGACACCCGCGTAAAATCGATCTTCCCGTCCTCCGCTTGTACGCCAGCCACCCTGACACGCATCGTGTCCCCAAGCCTGACACTTTCACCTGTCCCATGCGCTGCCAACGTCATGTGCCGCTCATCAAACTCGAAGTAACCACGCCCCAGCTCCGAAACATGAATCATGCCCTCAATCGGGAAATCATCCAATGTGACAAAAACACCGAATCCGGCAATGCCGCTCACCGTACCCGAAAACACATTTCCGATGTACTGATGCATGAATTGGCCTTTCAGCCAGGCCATCATCTCCCGCTCCGCGATTTCGGCCCGTCTTTCCGTGCACGAAGACTGTTCTGCGATCACGCCGAGCTCGGCTGCACCGTAGTCGCGCTCAGTCGTCTCGCTCCTATCCAGCAGAGCTTTCAGCAGCCGATGGACAATGAGATCAGGATAACGTCGGATCGGTGAGGTGAAGTGGGTGTAGGTCGCGAAGCCCAGTCCGTAGTGGGGCGCTTTCGAGGGCGAATAAAAAGCCTGCTTCATGGACCGCAAGATCAACACCTGCAGAGAGGTCAAAGGCACTTCGGTTTGCCTAGCCGATGCGAGGGCGCGGGACAATGACTCTCCAGTCGGTACACGGCCACCCTCAATGGTGGCGCCAAACATCCCGAAGATCTCCCGAAGTGTGTTAATGGCGTCTCGATCCGGAGCATCGTGGCATCGGTAGATCGCTTGGGAAAGCGAGCGATCCAGTGTTTGTCCGGCGCAAACATTGGCTGCCAACATACACTCCTCAATGAGTCTCGCTCCCCCAAGACGCGCTCTTGATGTCATCGCTTCAATGCGCCCGTCAGCGTCGAAAAATGTGTCTGTCTCCGAAAACTCCAGATGAAGACTGCCCGCGGCCCGGCGTTGGCTCAAGAGTTGCCTGCTGACGGTATCCAGCGCCGTGAGGCTCTCTTTGATGGCTAAAGACACAGCCAGGGGCGCGCCGTCCGGTTGCTCCAGGAACGCCGATACGCTTTCATAATTGAGTCGCGCAGCGGATTGGATCCTGGCCTCGACAAACTCATAGCTGTTAACCTTTCCTTGGTGGGTTACCTTCATCCGGCAAACTAGAGCGTAACGCACTTCGCCCGGATTTAACGAGCACAAGCCGTTGGACAACAGTTCTGGGAGCATCGGAACCACGTGGCCAGGTAGATAAACCGAGTTCCCGCGTTCTCTTGCCGCGACATCAAGCGGACTGTCTCGCTCCACCCACCGCGAGACATCTGCGATAGCCACATCGAGGTCAAACCCATCCGGGCCCTGCCGACAGTAGACAGCGTCATCAAAATCTCGAGCGTCTTTTCCGTCGATCGTCACGAAAGGAACTTGCGTCAGATCCATCGCGCCACCAGCAGGGTTGTCGGTGGGTTTCTGAGCAATGGCAACCAGCGCCTCTTCAACGCCTTCAGGCCAGGTTGTCGGTATCTGATTCTTCAGAAGAATGCGCTCTCGGACCGATGAGACCTGTACTTGACTGGATTCTTTTTGCGGTCGTCTGCGTGGCGCTTTGGACATGTTCAATTGTTACCGGATCTATTGGGAGACGACGTCTGTTGCGATTGACAACTTTGCACCCAATCGTTAAGGTTCGCGCCCTTGATCAGACTGCTGTTTTCCAAGGTTCTGTTGTAGTTCTCTTTTGCCGAGGTGGCGGAATTGGTAGACGCGCTAGCTTCAGGTGCTAGTGGGGGTAACCCCGTGAAGGTTCAAGTCCTTTCCTCGGTACCAAACAGCTTTCCCGTGTCATCGGGATGCTGGAAATCCTGGATGCCTTAAACCGTTCGCGGATTGCGAATGAGCCCAGTTGCGAAGGTCACTGGCCACCCATCGACGCGCTGGGAGAGAAGACATCCCGGAGCACCATCGTGTCCTTCCGATCAGGGCCGGTTGAAATGATCTCGACCGGGACATCCATCAACTCCGAAAGCCGGTCGAGATACCGTCGCGCGTTATCAGGGAGTTCCTCCACAGTACGGATCCCGGCGGTCGCCTGCTGCCATCCCGGAACCCACTCATAAACGGGATCAACGACTTCAAGATCCCTGGCGTCCCAGGGGAATTGGTCCAGTGGTTCTCCCCGAACCTGGTAGTCCACACAAATGGCAATCTCCGGTAACCCGTCAAGCACGTCCAGTTTCGTGACACACAACGAATTCACGCTGTTCAACCTGCATGCACGTTGGGCTAGCACAGCATCGAACCATCCGCAGCGGCGGGGCCGGCCCGTGGTGGCGCCAAACTCGTGCCCACGCTCGGCGAGTAAACGGCCAGTCTCGTCCCCCAGTTCCGTGGGAAACGGTCCGGCCCCGACACGAGTGGTGTACGCTTTCACAACACCGATGACTACGTCCAACATCAAAGGTCCCACCCCGCTCCCCGAAGCGGCTGCACCGGCTGTGGTGTTGGACGAGGTAACGAATGGGTAGGTTCCCTGATCAATGTCAAGCAGGGTCCCTTGGGCACCCTCGAAAAGAATATTTCCGGATTCCTTCAACACCGTATCGATGAGTTGCGCAACATCGCCAATCATAGGTACAAATTCCGCCGACCAACTCTCTATCTCACCGACAACACGATCCAGACTCACCGGCTCATCAGCATAGCGCTCTTTCAAGAGGAAGTTGTGGTAATCCAGAAGTTCGGAGGCCCGGGCAATACAGGATTGTGGATCAGCAAGCTCACCGAAACGGATTCCCCGCCGCGCGACCTTGTCTTCGTAAGCGGGGCCGATACCCCTGCCCGTAGTACCGATTGCATTCTTTCCCCGCGCCCGCTCCCGGGCCTGATCAAGGGCGACGTGACTCGCAAGGATCACCGGACAGGCTGGGCTGATGGTCAGCCGTTCGCGCGGCCTGACGCCTGCTTGTTCCAGGGTTTCCAGTTCACTGATGAGAGCGTCGGGCGCAACGACGACTCCGTTTCCGATCACGCACTGAACCTCTGGGCGAAGGATTCCCGAGGGTACGAGGTGCAGCACCGTCTTTTTTCCGTCAATTACCAGGGTGTGGCCCGCATTGTGCCCGCCCTGGAATCTCACTACTGCCTCGCAACGTTCGGTCAGGAGATCAACAATCTTTCCTTTTCCCTCATCACCCCATTGAATCCCAAGGACCACTACCCTTTTTGACATGTGTCTGCCTCTGTTA
>JABJIU010000041.1 GCA_018661145.1 Pseudomonadota bacterium
GCCTGCCCGCTGGCCGTTGCCGAGGGCAATTCCGTCGTTCGGTTCACCGACGGACCAGATACAGAAGTGCTAACCCGACGATCATCAAAATCAGCCCACCCACTCTAAGTTGCCGTGGGCTGATACTTCCTAACGCCTCCACCAGCCGACGATAGCGCCCGGGGGAGGCAAACGGGATCAAGCCTTCAATTACGAGGACCAACGCGATTGCGACAAAAAGATCCTGCCACTCCACTAAACGTCGCTACTCCGCGGTCTCCATCGGCGCAGGTGATGCCTGATTAAAATAACGGAAGAACTCCGAATCTGGCTCAATTACAAGAAGGTTATCCGGCGTAGCGAAAGTATTCCGATAAGCATTAAGACTGCGATACATTCGATAAAATTCGCGATCCCGAGTAAATGCATCCGCGTATATCGCTGTTGCTTCAGCGTCTCCCTGGCCCTTGACCTCCTGCGCAGCCTGCTTCGCTTCCGCAAGTATGATAGCGCGATCACGATCGGCATCTGCCCGGATGCGCTCTGCGGCTTCCGCGCCCCGCGCCCGGAGATCCTTAGCCACACGGGAGCGCTCCGCCTCCATCCTCTGGTAAACACGCTCACTGATATCAGGATCGAGGTCCACCCGTTTGAGGCGAACATCCAGCACTTCAATACCCAGAGAAGCCGTTTCTTCATTGGTTAGCTCGCGGACTACATCCATAATCTCGACACGATCACCCGAGATGACCTGCTGTACCGAACGATTACCGAACTCGCTTCGAAGTGCGTCGTTCACCCGCTGCGCCAACCGGTTTCGGGCATTGCTTGCAAGTCCCCCTAACCGGGTGTAATAGTTGGCCGCGTCCGTGATTCGCCACTTCACAAAGGAATCTACTACCAGGTTTTTCTTCGCCTGAGTGAGATAAAGTTCTGGGTCTGAGTCCATTGTCTGCACTCGTGCATCAAAGTACTTGACGTTGTTGATGAGGGGCGCCTTAAAGTGAAAACCTGGTTCGTCATTGGACCGAACGATTTCTCCAAACTGGAAGACGATCGCCTTCTCGCGTTCATCTACGTAATACACAGTCGAGGAACCTACTGCGACTACGATCACCGCCAGGATGATCCAAATCATGCTCTTGCCGCTCATTGTGTCAAGCTCCTAAGGCGGCTGGAACGCTCCTGCCGTGAGTTACTGTCTGCGCTGCTGAAAACGCTGTCGGTAAAACCGCTGCTCGTCGACCCGGGATCCGACTGGCTGGCCGAACCGCTGCTCCGTTGCCGAATCAACTGATCCAGAGGCAGGTACATGACGTTGTTCGAACCACTGCCCTGATCAATGACGAGTTTGGTTGAGTTTGCATACACCTCTTCAAGCGCATCAATATAGAGTCGATCGCGTGTGACCCCTGGCGCCTTGACGTATTCATCAAGTACCTGGATGAACCGGGACGCTTCCCCGCGTGCCGCGGCGACCACGGTTGCTTGATAGGCCACAGCCTCCTGCGTCAATCTCGCAGCGGCCCCGCGCGCCCTCGGAATAATATCGTTTTGGTAAGCTTGTGCTTCGTTCTTCAACCGCTCCTCGTCCTCACGCGCTTTCACCGCATCGTCGAAAGCCGCTTTCACTTCTGCGGGGGGTTGGGCATTCTGCATCTCAACCGCTTTGATATTGATTCCCGTGTCATAACGATCAAGGATTTGCTGAAGCAGTATTTTTGTTTCCTGTGCAATCTCGGCGCGACCCCCGGTAATCGCGAAGTCCATCGTATTCCTGCCTACGATCTCCCTAACTGCGCTCTCCGTCGCCCCCCGGACCACCAGATCCTGGGCCTCTGCGACATTGAATAGCAGGTCCCTGGGGTCTTTGATATCGTACTGAACGGCGAAATGGATATCGATAATATTTTCATCGGCGGTGAGCATCAGTGCCTCGCGTGGAACCCCGGCGATTTGACTGGAACGGGTATTTGTCCGGTACCCGACCTCGACGGTCCGAATCTGCTGAACATTTACGATCTCAACAGACTCCATCGGGTAGGGCAGATGCCACCTCAAGCCAGCATCCTTAATAGTCTTGTAGGCCCCAAACCTCATCTCTACCGCCTGTTGGCCCTGTTCGACTACGTAGAAACCCGTCGCGAACCACAAACCAATCAGAATAATCGCAATCGGGCCGATGGCCTTTGACTTGAACGAGGGCAATTTCCCTCCCCCATTGCGGCCAGAGCCTCCTCCTCCAAAAAGACCACCAAACTTCTTTTGAAGATCTCGGATGACTTCGTCGAGATCGGGCGGCCCGTTCTGACCGTTACCCTGACCCCAAGGGTCTCGGTTATTGGACCCCGGTTGATTCCACGGCATGCTTTAGTTACCTCTCGAGTGAAAAATCGTCGAAAACGACAAAATGGTTCCGCCAGGAAAAATTAGCGGGCAGATTTTATCACGAGCAGGCCTTTGCTCCAGATGAACCTTTCTTCACAAACGTAACCGGGTCTGGCACGACCTGCGCCCGCTCAACCCAGTAACTTGAATCAAAATCCGGTTCATTCTCGATGCGGCCGATAGTCGGCGCATCCACGTTGACCGTGATCAGTACTTCCCCTCTCTCGGTAACGCTCTCTTCATTGACCGTTGCCAGTGCATAGATCCGGGCTCGGAGACGGCCGTGACTCGCCGGAAAACGAAGGACACAAGGCCGTCTCGCACTCGACAAGCTTCGCGCCAGTTGTGTTTTAACCACTTCGATACCATCACCCGTTCTGGCTGAGGTCCGAATCGCCGGCCCTGGGTGCCACTGCCCCTTAAACAATCCCGCGTCTCTGCCGCTCGCATCACACTTATTCCGAATGACCAAAGACGGAATGTGTGTAGCGCCGATCTCCTCCAGGACCTTTTCTACCTCGGCTTCCTGCTCCCGTACATCCGGGTGGGAGTCATCTGCGACCCGTAGCAGGAAATCTGCCGAACTGACCTCTTCCAGGGTAGAGAGAAACGCTTGCACGAGGGCGTGAGGCAAGCCTTGAATGAATCCGACGGTGTCAGACAGGATGACTGGCCCGAATCCGGGAAGTTCTAACCGGCGCATGGTCGGGTCAAGAGTCGCGAAAAGCTGGTCAGCGCAATAGATTTGCGCATCAACGAGCTTATTGAATAAAGACGATTTTCCGGTGTTCGTGTAGCCAATAATCGCCACTGTCGGCACTCGCTCGCGTTTCCGACGATGACGACGCAGGCTGCGCTGGAGACCTACCTTGGAAAGCCGGGTCTGTAGGTGACGGATCCGCAGACCGATCAGACGCCGATCCGTCTCAAGTTGTGTCTCGCCTGGGCCACGCAAACCGATACCGCCACGTTGGCGTTCGAGATGGGTCCATCCTCTGACGAGGCGTGTCGACAGGTGGCGAAGTTGAGCCAATTCGACCTGCAACTTACCTTCATGGGTCTGTGCTCTTAAAGCAAAAATGTCCAGGATCAGTCGGGTACGGTCAATGACTCGACACTTTGTGAGTTGTTCGAGATTGCGTTCCTGAACCGGAGAGATCGCCTGATCGATAATCACGAGATCCGCACAATGCGCCGCTACCCATTCGGCGATCTTTTGTGCTTTCCCTCGGCCCACAAAAGTGCCTGCGTCTGGTACCCGCCGTGTAGCGCCGATACACCCAACGACCATCGCGCCGGCAGACTTAGCGAGACCGCTGAGTTCCTCAAAGTCTGATTCCAACACCCGCCCACTTCGACCTTGATGCACAAGGACGACGCGCTCTGGCTGGTCCAGCCAGGACTGTGGATCGCTGGAGCTCGTCAAAAAGGAAAGGGCCCGCCGGTGGGGAGGGCTTGCTCGGTCAGGCGCAAAAGCTACTCTTCCGAAGGATCCGGAAGGTCCTCCTGGTCAACATCGTCGGTCCCAAAAGGGATCCGTACCGCTCGCGACGGGACGATTGTCGAGATAGCATGCTTATAGATCAACTGGCTGACGCTATTCCTGAGTAAAACCACGAATGGGTCAAATGACTCTACCTGGCCTTGCAACTTGATCCCGTTGACAAGATAGATAGATACAGGAATCCGATCCTTACGGAGAATATTGAGGAAAGGGTCCTGAAGGGCTGCCCCTCTTTGCTGGTTCATATACATGCTCCTGTCCGAAAATGGTGCGGACGCGAGCGTGGATTCGGTTCAGCAAACACACCGCTCCGGTTTGTTTACAACCGGGAGCGAGTTAACGGTGCCGTTTGCGCAATCTACGCGGCGCCCTTGCACAATATTGAAGTAAATTATTGTCGTCGTGACTTATTTTTTAACTATTCGCTTATTTTCCCTTTGAATGTAAAGGTCGCGGGTTCATATTTCAACCCTGTCACCCGTCAGCGAGCTACCTGTGCCGGCTAGGTATTTCCGAACCCCCTCAAAAAGGCCGGGGCCAAGCGCGTCAAACCACGTCCAACCCGGCTCGTTGCGCATCCAGGTAAGCTGTCGCTTCGCCAGACGGCGTGTTGCGGTCCGGACATCCTCTACCAGCGCCGCGTGGTCTATCTCTTGCTCCAGATACGACCAGACCTGCTGATAACCGATGCTGCGCATTGCGGGCAGGTTGCGCGCACCGGGGAACTGCTCGCGAAGCCTGGCCACTTCGTTTACAAATCCCAACTCAAGCATATGATCTACACGCTCGGCAATCTTTCGATGCAGAACAGCCCGGTCCGACAGAAAAAGGCACAACTTCAACACGGGTGTGTCACTTCCTAGGAGACCTGTCCCTGTGGGCTTTCTCTTAACGGGCTCGCCGGACAGCAGATTGATTTCCAGCGCCCGCAGTATCCGTTGACGGTCGCCGGGCGAAATGCGTTTCGAGGCAGATGGATCCAGCTTCAGTAACTTGTCGTACATGGCGGCCCACCCTGTTCTTTCCGCCTCTTCTTCCAAAGCAGTCCGCAATGACGCATCCGCCGGAGGCAGATCCGGCAAACCGTTCAACAAGGCAGAAAAATAGAACAACGTCCCGCCAACCAGCAGAGGAATACGCTGGCATTTGATGCTTTTCTGAATGAGACTCTCTGCATCGCGGCAAAAATCAGCCGCCGAGTACGGTGTGTCAATATCTCGGATATCGATCAACCCATGAGGAGTCCGCTTCAAGACCGCAGCTTCCGGCTTGGCGGTGCCGATATCCATCCCACGATAGACCTGGCCGGAGTCCACACTGATCAGATCAATCGGCAAATAGGTTGCCAACTTCATCGCAAGATCAGTCTTGCCACTTGCGGTCGCTCCAGTAAGGCAGATTACAGGCAGCTTAGAGGTCGTCCCAGGGGCGCTCGTACCCGGGGAATTGCAAAACTGTTGGTCCGTCACGGATCAGGGACCTTCAACCTTTGCCCAAGTTGCAGCGAAGCGGACCCCGATGGATTCGCGACTTGTAGATCCGATACCGTCAACCCGAGACGTGCCGCAATCAACGGGAGAGAATCTCCCGGGGCCACAACATAGACGTTAGGCTCTGCGGTCCGCCGGGGGCAACGCTGATCCGCATCACAATAGGCAGACAGGGCTCGGAAAATAGCTCCTGCGATTCGTTCCTGAACCAGGACCTGCTTTAGGGCCTGCTCCTCATCTGGATTGGTCATGAACCCTGTCTCGATGAGCGCCGCGGGAATATCGATCGACTTCAGGACCGCGAATCCCGCCCGCTCGACATTGGCGCTGTGCAACGGCCCCACTCTTCCCAATGATTTCAACAACTCGATTCCTAGACTCCGGCTTTCCCTAATTTTCCAGTCAAGCCCCATATCCAAAAGCGTTCTCTGCAGAATGGGGTCCTGCTCTCCAATATCTACACCACCCGCAAGATCCGAAGCATTCTCCCGCTGGGCCAGCCATTTACCCTTCTCACTGCTGGCGCCATCCGTGGAAAGAATAAAAACAGAGGCGCCCCGCGCGCTACGACGGTTGGCGGCATCGGCATGAATCGAAAGGAACACATCCGCACTTGCGTTCATTGCGAACGCGACACGCTTTCGTAAACTTACGTAATAGTCATCGGTTCGTGTTAGCACAGCACGCATTCGACTGTCCCAGTTTATTATTCGTTTCAACCGACTCGCAATCGCGAGGGCCACGTCTTTCTCATGAGACCCCTCCGCCCCGATAGCGCCGGGATCTTCACCCCCGTGCCCCGGATCAATGACAACCAGATAATCCTCTTCACGAGTGTTGGATGGATCGGCAAGTGACACGCCGTCCTGGGGGTCCAGGCTGAGGTCGACGACCAGACGATGAGGATACGAACCGCTTGGAGTGAGCAGAAAAGCTCGATAAAGCCACGGCGCGCGTAGGTCCAATACAACGCGCAGGGTCTTCGGGAGGGGTGTCCCGCTACGGACGCCCATGACCGGGCCATCCCCTTTTGCCAGCAACGAAACCCCTTCGGCCAACTCCGAATCGGATAAATCGATGACGATCCTCTCGGGATTCCGGAGGCGGAAAACCTTGTATCGGACTGGGTCGCTCAGTTCCAGAACCAGACGAGTTCGCTCAGGGCCATGCCAGAAACGACTCCCGATCACTTCCGTCCCTGCAGACGTGAACCCGGGCCACAACACCAACCCTGTACACCCCAAGACCCGGAAGAGAGCCCTGAACCAGCCTGATCGACCCCGCACGCTCAGCGTCGCGTTATACACACCGTGCGACCCGAATCATGGTACCCCATGGAGACTTCCCAACTGGGGGACGGCAGCGCGCCGATTCCACGCTCGGGCCACTCAATAAGGAGAATACTGTCGTCCCCACAACGATCACGCAGTGCCAGGCCATCGACCTCATCGGGAGTTTGGATTCGGTAAAGATCAAGATGGTGGACGTAGCCTGCTGCCGTAAAGTACTCCTCGACCAGCGTGTAAGTCGGACTGACGACCGCAGCTTTACTCCCCAACGCGTTCACGACTCCCTGGACGAAGGTCGTCTTTCCCGCCCCGAGATCGCCCTCCAGGTAGACCACCTCCGGGGGCTGCAGCGCCCCGGCGAAGGACTCACCCAACGCTCGCATTTCCTCGCCGTCTAGGATCTGGTATTCACCTTCCACCTGGCATCTCCGCTGAATCCGCTGCAGTCCTCAATTCATTTAAATGTGGCTCGAGATCCGTCGCGAGCAGGCCGATACGTCCACCGCCTTTGCCAGCGCGCTCGGCCGCGACCGAATGCATCCAGACGCCCGCCCCTGCGGCCTCGTATCCGGGAAGGCCTTGGGCCAGCAGAGCCCCGATCACACCGCTCAGAACATCTCCCATCCCGGCTGTCGCCATACCTGGATGTCCTCGGTCGCACAACAGCGTAGGCTTTTGCGCCTGTGCCACCAGGGTTCCCGCCCCTTTTAACACACAGACCTCACCTAACTGTGCGGCAAGCGTCTCAGCCACAGCTGGCCGGTTACCTTGAACTTTGCTCGTATCCATTTTCCCGAGTCGGCCAGCCTCTCCAGGGTGTGGCGTCAACACGGCGCTGCGTACCTCAACCGGCCTGGCGGCAAGCAAATTCAGTGCGTCAGCGTCGAGGACCTTTCGGACATCGTAATCACGACTGGTGGAATATACTTCTCTGGCCCAGGCATCCTGCCCAAGCCCGGGGCCAATCACGACCGCATCTGATCTGGCCAACAAATCCTTGAGTTGCCGCGGAGTCCGGAGTCCTACAACCATAAGTTCCGGTGTATGGGAAGCCGTTGAGGTTTGATTGTCAGGGTGGCACCCAATGGTAACTCGGCCGGCCCCTGATCGGAGTGCTGCACGCCCTGCCAAAACAGGTGCACCGGTCATACCGACTCCTCCGCCAATAATGAGAAGGCCTCCTGCGACGCCTTTGTGGGCGCTGGCAGGACGCGTCGGCAACATACCTTCCACCCACTCTTTGGAAATTCGGTAACCCCAGGGTGTCAGAGGGTTTTTCCCGGCCAACACTCCCGACGCTACGTCAAGGTCTTCCAGAACAACCCGGCCACAGTGATCTGGGCCAAAGCCTGTCACCATGCCCCGCTTGTGACGAATAAACGTGATCGTGACATCCGCCTCTACCGCACCGCTTTCGACGGCACCCGAATCCGCACTCAAGCCCGATGGGACATCGATCGCAAGTCGTCCAGCGGCATATTGATTAATTTCCGAAATTACAAATGCAAACGGCTCACGTAAAGCTCCTTGGACGCCAATACCCAGTAGCGCGTCCACTACCACATCAGTGGTTTCCAGCAACTGTCGCGAATGCTCTATCGGACAAACGCCTGCTGCTTGCGCACGCTCCTTGGCTCCCCGGGCTTCCGGTGTTGACGGCGGTGCCAGTGCGACGAGGTTAACTGTGAAACCCGAGGCAGAGGCCAACCGCGCTAGAACGTAACCATCACCGCCGTTGTTTCCCCCGCCGCAGTAGACCGCGATCCGCTCCGCATGGGGCCAGCACTGACGAAGCAGTTGAAACGCTGCGCTGCCCGCGTTCTCCATCATCATCTGTGCAGGGCGGCCCGCAGAAATCTGCGCGCACTCCAGCGCCCGAACTTGGTCTACTGAACAAAGCATGTTACGTGTTCGATACATCGGGCTATCATAACGGTATGCACCCGATATCGGACGCCGCGCTCGCGGAGCTTAAACAGAATATCCAACTCTGGTCTCGCGAGTTGGGCTTCGACGGCATTGGAATCTCCGGGGCCGAACTCGGAGACGCTGGACCCGCACTCCAGCGCTGGCTTGGGCGCGGGTGGCACGGAGAGATGAACTTTATGTCGCGCCACGCCGACAAGCGGGCCGACCCCGGGTTATTGGTACCTGGTGTCTTTCGCATCATCAGCGTGCGCCTTGGGTACTGGTCTGACGCTGGGAGTTCCGCCGAAACGGTACTGCGCGATTCCCGCAAAGCCTACATTGCCCGGTATGCGCTCGGTAGAGATTACCACCGACCTATGCGCAGGAAACTTCAAAGGCTGGCTGATCTTATAACCGAGGCAATCGGCCCGTTCGCTTATCGAGCCTTCGTAGATAGTGCGCCCGTGATGGAAAAGCCGCTTGGACAGAATGCCGGGCTCGGTTGGATCGGAAAAAACACCAACCTGATCGATCCCGTGACAGGATCCTGGTTCTTTCTCGGAGAGCTATATACTGACCTGCCGCTCCCGGTAGACTCCCCACACATTGATCACTGTGGGTCCTGCACGCGTTGTGCCGAAGCGTGCCCTACTAACGCACTCGATGTTCCCTATCAACTTGACGCGACGCTCTGCATCGCCTACCTCACGATAGAGCACAAGTCATCGATTCCCGAAGCGCTCCGCCCGATGATCGGGAACCGTATTTTCGGTTGTGATGACTGTCAGCTGGTGTGCCCGCATAACCGCGAACCCGGTCAGGGAGATGAGATCTTCTCTGCGCGTGACGGATTAGACGATATATCCCTTCTGGAACTATTTTCCTGGACACCCAAGACTTTCGCCGAGTACACGCAAGGCAGTGCGATCCGACGACTGGGTTATGAGCGCTGGATGCGGAATCTCGCGGTCGCCCTAGGAAACGGCCCTCCGGATGAGTCCGTGATCGCCGCCCTCCGCGCCCGTCTGGGCGCAGTATCTGAGATGGTGGACGAACATATCCACTGGGCTCTGGGCCGCCTAGGTGAGACCTCTGCGGCCACTAATATGAGAGATCGGTCTTAAAGAAATGCTCGCGGTAATACTTGAGCTCCTCGATGGACTCGAGAATATCGTCCAGGGCACGGTGGCCGCCATTCTTTACGAAACCATTGGCGAGCCCCGGGCGCCAGCGAACCGCAAGTTCCTTAATGCTGCTGACATCCAGATTACGATAGTGCAGAAACGCTTCAAGTCGGGGCATATAATGAGCGAGGAACCGCCGATCCTGGCAGATGCTATTTCCGCATAGCGGGGAGGCGCCACGTTTTACGTGCTCACGAAGAAAATCCAGGGTAGCTGCTTCCGCCTCAGATTCGGTAATCGCCGATGCCCGCACGCGGGACAGCAAGCCGGTTTGCGAATGCGTGTTCTGATTCCAGTCGTCCATCCCCGAAAGGGTCGCCTCTGACTGGTGAACCGCCATTACCGGTCCGCGCCCGAGCGAGTTGAGGTCTCCGTCAGTGACGACCGTTGCAATTTCGATGATCCGGTCGGACTGCGGATTTAGGCCGGTCATTTCAAGATCGATCCAGACGAGATTTGAATCACTCATCGCTTGATCAGTATTTCCTGAACTAGCCTCATCAGAGAGCTTGCGAAGCGTATTGGGGCGCCCTTCAGGCGTCACTCTCCACAGCTTTCATGCTTAAACGGATTCGCCCCTGCTTGTCGACCTCCAGCACCTTGACTTTAACAACATCTCCTTCAGACAGTTTGTCACTGACATTCGCCACACGCTCGTCCGAAATCTGAGAGATGTGCACGAGACCATCTTTTCCCGGAAGGATATTCACGAAAGCGCCAAAATCCATCAAACGAACCACCTTACCCTCGTAGATAGTGCCTGCCTCGACATCTGCCGTGATCTGTTCTATGCGGCGCCGTGCTTCCTCAGCCGCAGACAGATCCGACGTGGCAATTTTGATGGTGCCATCGTCTTCGATATCAATGGCCGCGCCGGTGGCTTCTGATATTGCCCGAATCGTGACGCCGCCTTTTCCGATCACGTCACGGATTTTGTCCGTCGGAACTTTCATTGTCGTGATTCGTGGGGCGTACTGGGACATCTCTTCGCGTGGCGAACTAATCACCTTCGCCATTTCGCCAAGGATATGCATCCGGCCACGCTGCGCCTGCTCCAGTGCCTGCTCCATGATCTCCCGAGTGATTCCGTCGATCTTGATGTCCATCTGTAGAGCGGTAATACCGTCTGCTGTCCCGGCTACTTTGAAGTCCATGTCGCCAAGGTGGTCTTCATCGCCGAGTATGTCGGTCAACACCGCAAACCGATCGCCATCCTTGATCAATCCCATGGCAACGCCGGCGACTGGCGCTTTTAGGGTAACCCCCGCATCCATGAGAGCCAGACTGGTTCCGCAGACCGTCGCCATGGAACTCGAACCGTTGGACTCCGTAATTTCGGACACGGCTCGAATGACGTATGGGAACTCTTCCGGCGTCGGTAATACGCCCAGAATCGCTCTTTTTGCAAGCCGGCCATGGCCGATTTCTCTGCGTTTTGGGGACCCTACTCGACCTGTCTCGCCAACGCAAAACGGCGGGAAGTTGTAGTGAAGCATGAATGGGTCGCGCCGCTCGCCCTCTAGCGCATCGATAATCTGCGAATCCCGCTCCGTACCCAAAGTACAGGTAACGATTGCCTGGGTCTCTCCCCGGGTGAACAGCGCCGAACCGTGCGTCCGGGGCAGGACGCTGGTCTCGATGCTTATCGGCCGGACAGTTTCCAGATCCCGTCCATCGATTCGGGGCTCGTTCGAGAGAATCCGTCCGCGTACGGTGGCTTTCTCGATGCCCTTGATCGCGCCTTTCACGCGTTCGCCAAGGTCATCATCTGAACCGTCGGAAAGCAGATCAGTAGCGGCCTTCTCCCGCACAGCGGACATAGCCTGCTGCCGTGTCGCCTTGTCTGCAATTTGGTATGCGCTCTCAATATCGGCCGTAACCAGGTCCGATACTTTCTGCAGAAATTCCTGATCTTGAGGCTCGGACTGCCATTCCCAGCGCTCCGCACCTGCTTGTGCTGTTAGGGATTCAATCGCGGTGATTGCGGATTGAGAGGCATCATGGCCAAATATCACCGCGTTTAGCATCTGCTCTTCCGTCAGTTGCTGCGCTTCGGACTCCACCATCAGGACGGCGCCTTTGGTTCCGGCAACCACTAGGTCAAGTGCAGAGTCTGCACGCTGGGCAGCTGACGGATTCAAAACGTATTCGCCATCGACGAAACCGACGCGGGCGGCGCCTATTGGGCCGTCAAACGGGACTCCGGATATAGACAGAGCGGCCGAAGCACCGACCATCGCAACAATATCAGGGTCGATCTGGGGATCGACCGACATCACTGTTGCGACCACCTGAACTTCGTTATTGAACCCGCCCGGGAACAGCGGTCGGATAGGCCGATCAATCAACCGACAGGTGAGAATGGCTTTCTCGGAAGGTCTTCCCTCGCGCTTAAAAAAACCGCCGGGGATTCGGCCGGCGGCGTAGGTCCGTTCTTCGTAATCAACGGTCAGTGGGAAAAAATCCCTGCCGCTGGGTTCTTTTGCGGCCACAACGGTTACCAGTACGACCGTCTCCCCCATACTGGCCACGACAGCGCCGGAGGCCTGTCGGGCAATCTGCCCGGTCTCAAGGCGAAATTCCTGCTCGCCGTACTGGAAAGTCTCAACAATTTTATTCAATCAGATAACTCCGTAGATTTAGAAATACCAATCGGACTCAGCGTCTCAAACCAAGACGACTGATGAGCGCGCGATAGCGCTCGGCATCGCGGCTCTTAAGATAGTCCAGCAGTTTGCGTCGGCGATTCACCATACGCAGCAGTCCCTGCCGCGAATGATGATCGTGGATGTGTGTCTTGAAATGGTCGGTCAGATCGCTGATTCTTGCGGTTAACAGTGCGACCTGTACCTCAGGCGAGCCAGTATCCCCTGACCCCGTGGCATATTCACTGACAACCTTGGCTTTGTCTTCGGCCACTAACGACATAACTCGACCTCTCTTAGATGAATTCCGAATATTTGAAACGGGCTCGACGTCGGTTGCGTGGCAACCGCACCGGCAAAAATTGAAAGCCGCGGTATTCTACAGTCATGTCAGTGTTTCCTCAACAGATTCAGCCGGTTTTCGATCCTGAGGAAGCCAGCCGCTCAGGTGCTACCGTCCCCTGTTCAGCGACTACCCCGACCCCCAAAAAACCAGTAGAGGACGAATACAGACGGACATTGCCTTCCTTTGGAAGGTTGGTGGCACGAACATTTTGTCCCCGACATAGATAAAACGCGGCATCTGTCGACAACTCAATCGCGGGCAAATGAACCAAGGCATCAGCAACCCGACCCAGACGAGCACGCCGATCGGGATAGTCAGGGAGCTCAGCAAGCTCCTTCAGAGTCAAGGAGTCCTCGACCGCAAGGCTTGCGACACCCAAGCGCCGCAAGGCGATCACATGGCCGCCAGTGCCGAGCGTTTCGCCCAGATCGGTCGCGAGCGCCCTCACATAAAACCCCGATGAAGACTGGAGCGTTATCTCTACATCGCGACCGTCGAAGACACCAAGATCTAAGGCTTTAACGGTGACTTCGCGGGCCTCTCGCTCAACGTTTTTTCCCTGACGGGCCAGCTTGTACAACGGCTGCCCATCGACTTTTATTGCTGAGTACATAGGAGGTACCTGCAGGTAAATCCCCCGAAATCGTTGCAGAGCCTCCTGCAGTTCGTCTTCCGTCACAGAGACTTTACGGGTCGAAACCACCTCCCCTTCACTGTCACCGGTCTCGGTGGTCTCGCCCAGCCGGATGGTCGCGCGGTAACGCTTGTCTGATCCTAGGAAATAGCCGGACCAGCGGGTCGTTGCGCCGAAACACAACGGGAGCAAGCCCGTCGCGATAGGATCGAGACTGCCCGTGTGCCCTGCCTTCTGTGCTCCTAGAAGTTTTCTTGCCTGCTGTAACGCGTCGTTAGAGGTGATGCCCTCTGGTTTGTCCAAAAGCAAAATTCCATCCACCAGGTCTCCCGAGGGTTTCCTTTTCCTACGGCCCATGGCTAGTCTCCACCGGATTCTTCTTCAGGAACGTCGATGTCGTTAAGAAGTTTTGACATTTCGGCTCCACGCTCAATACTTGCGTCATACTCAAAAATGAGTTCAGGGGTCCGGCGCAATTCCGCCCGCTGTCCCAGTGCCCAACGCAACGTCGCCGACTGAGCATTAAGATAGTCCGCAACCTCGGTTTGAGACACCTTAGCGCTAAGCGCTGTGACGAAGACGCGAGCGTGGCGCAAGTCCTTGCTGACGGAGACCGCTGTGATGGAAACCAGGCCCAATGTTGCGGTGTCTACCTCCCGTGGGATGATCGCCGCTAGTTCTTTACGCAAAACGCGCCCGATCCGGCGGGTACGGTCGACCCCTTGCACAATAGTCCCTGCGCCCCGCTACAGCGTCGCGGCCTGTTCAACCGTTTGGTAGATCTCTATCTGATCGCCA
>JABJIU010000211.1 GCA_018661145.1 Pseudomonadota bacterium
GTCTTTAAAAAATAAATTAAATCCTTCAATCTGTTGAGACTGTGCCCATAGAGATAGTGGGGTGATACATTACAATTAGTGGGAAAGATTCCACAAATAATAAGAAATATTGATGATATCAAAGAGAAAAGTCTATTGGTCTGACCCGGATCATTGCGGTAACGTGCAGTCTCAACTCTTGAGCTGAAGAATTCGGCTCGGGGGTCGAATTTCAACCAATCACCCAAATGGGAGAGAGAGGAAATAATAATGCTGAAACGTAAAATGATTTATCCCGTGCTTGCGATGGCAAGTGCGCTGGCTGTAATGGTGGCGGGGCCTGTGCAGGCCTGGCAGCCGAAGAAGCCAGTTGAGTTCATCATCATGGCCGGTGCCGGTGGTGGCGCTGACCAGATTGCTCGTTTACTACAGGGCTTGATCGAAAAGAAAGGACTGAGCTCACGTCCGTTCATTCCAATTAACAAGCCCGGTGGTTCAGGTGCTGAAGCACTGCGCTACATGCAAGACAAGGCTGGCGACGATCACACCGTGATGATGACGCTTAACAGCTTCTACACCACGCCGATCATTCAGCCTGACCTGGGTGTCGATCCAACCGCGTTCACGCCGATCGGCCTGATGGCGATGGATACCTTCCTGCTGTGGGTCCACACCGACCGTGCTGACATTACTGATCTCGACAGTTACGTTGCTGCCGTGAAAGCCAAAGGCCTCGACTGGAAAGTCGGCGGCACGGGCTCGGGCCAGGAAGACAGCGTCTTGACCGCGATGATGGAAGCGCAGTTTGGCTACGAGGTCACCTACATTCCGTTCCCAGGCGGCGGCACCGTGGCCAAGAACCTGATCGGAAAGCAGATTGACTCAACTGTCAACAACCCGTCAGAACAGATGGCCTTTTATCAGGCCGGCAGCTCCAAGCCGCTGGTTCAGTTCACGGGTGACCGTATGCCCGCCTTCCCGGACGTCCCGACGGCGAAAGAACTTGGTGTCAACATCGAGTACTACATGCAGCGTTCTGTGAACGGCCCTCCAGGAATGTCCGCCGATGCAATTGCGTTCTATACTGATCTCTTCCAGCAGCTGTTTGACAGCAAAGAGTGGCAGGATTTCTGTATCAGCGATGGCCTGACCTGTGATGAGATGATTAAAAACGAAGCGCTCGGAACCTTCCATGCCAACCAGTACGTTGCGCACCAGAAGTTGATCGAGCAGGTTGGTGCTTCCGCCATTACTGGCGAATAAGCTGATCTGTACTCCGGGCCAGCACAAGCTGGCCCGGCTGTTTCGTAGGTATAAAGCAGTCGCAAGCACCGCGCTGATCGCTCGTTCGTGGCGGTCAGCGCGGCTGCTTTAGCGATTAGAAGATAGGGCGGGGGAGCTCATGTCGACGCGTACAGCGGAACTGCTGGCGGGCATTGGATTGCTCGTTTTTTCTTTGGTCCTGATGTGGACCGTTTACACCGACGGACTCACTATCGGCTGGGTGGACGGACGCGGGCCTGGGGCCGGTGTCTGGCCTTTCTGGCTGAGTCTGGGTATGGCGTTGACGTCGGTGTGGACCGTGGTGCGTTGGTTTCGCAAGACCACAGCGGAAAGCCGCAACGAAGCTCCCTACATCGACTCCGATCCTTTTGCCCTCGTGGCGATTTCATTTGTCGCACTGACGGCGATGATCTTTCTGGTCACTATCGTTGGCACCTACATCGCGATCGCTTTGTTCTTGGGCTTTTATATGAGGGTCATAGGTAAGCATTCCTGGCGCATGACTCTGGTGACAGTCATCGGTGCGGTTATCTTTATCTACTTCCTCTTTGAGTGGCAGCTGACGAAATACCTGCCCAAGGGCTTGCCGATTTTTGAAGACGGATTCCTGTGGATTGATAATTTCCGCTGGGAATATCTGATGTAAGTAACGGTAAGGGTTAGAGGAAAAAATGGGGGAAATTGCTAGCCTATTAGGCGCCGGACTGCTGCAGGCCTTTGAGCCTTTGAATTTCGGCATGATCATTGCGGGATGTATGGCGGGGCTCTTCATCGGCGCGATGCCAGGTTTGGGTTCGGTAAACGGTGTGGCGATTTTGCTGCCGGTGACATTCCTTGTTCCGCCGACCGCCGCGATCATATTCCTCGCAGCGCTTTATTACGGCGCCATGTACGGAGGCGCAATCAGTTCCATTACTCTGGGAATTCCCGGCGCCTCAACGGCGGTGGCGACCGTGTTTGACGGTCGGCCGATGGCACAAAAGGGACTGGCAAATCAGGCATTGATGGCTGCGGCCGTTGCCTCGTTCATCGGCGGAACCATTTCGATTGTCCTGTTCACTCTGTTTGCACCGCCGCTCGCGGAACTCGCATTGAAGTTCGGATCGCAGGAAGAGTTTGCTTTGATGGTGCTGGCTTTTGCCACCTTTATCGGGTTGGGCGGTGACGATATTCCGAAGACCATCTTTTCAATTCTTCTGGGCCTTGTGATGGCAGCGGTCGGGTTCGACATTATCTCCGGCCAGCCGCGCCTCATTTTCTTCGATATGGTTGAGTTCCAGCGCGGTATTGGGTTTCTGGTGCTAGCGATCGGTATCTACGGTATCGGAGAGATGTTGTGGACGCTCGAGAAGACTGGCGGCAAGGTTAAGATAGAAAACGTCAAAACCACCTTGGCCGAGTTCAAGGAGAACCTCGGACAAATTAAGAAGTATCTGCCGACAACTTCGCTAGGCTCAGCACTCGGTTTTTTCGTGGGGACACTGCCGGCAGCAGGAGCTACGCCTGCATCACTGATGGCGTACGGACTCGCCAAGACATTCTCTAAAGATCCTGACAGTTTCGGTAAGGGCAACATTTCCGGTGTGGCTGCGCCTGAGGCGGCAAACAACGCCGCGTCAACAGGCTCGATGCTGCCGATGATCACGCTCGGCATTCCGGGCTCACCCACAACGGCCATCCTGCTGGGCGGCATGATCATCTGGGGCCTGCGTCCCGGACCGCTGCTTTTTGCCAACAATCCTGATTTCGTCTGGGGGCTGATCGGCTCGATGTACGTCGCCAACTTCGTCACAGTGGCACTAAACCTCGCGCTGATTCCGCTGTTCGTTCGTGTTCTCGCGATGCCGTTTACCATCCTGACGCCGGTGATCTTTATCCTTTGTTTCGTCGGGGTCTTCGCAACGACAGACAGGATGTTTGATGTCTGGCTGATGTTGATATTGGGTCTCGGGGGATACCTGCTGCGCAAACTCAACTACCCGGTCGCGCCCGCAGTCCTGGCAATCGTGCTGGGCCCGTTGGCAGAGCGCTCCATGCGTCAGTCATTGATCTCGAGCCGGGGTGACGTGACGACTTTCGTAAATCCTGTAGAGCATCCGATTGCGCTGATCTGCATTATTCTCGCCATCGCACTGATGCTCTACCCGGTTTATCTCGGGTATCGTCGCAAGAAAGAGCGCGAAGTGGCAAAATCTCCATAACGGGAGGGTCACGGGCCGCCACCCGCTGCAATGCGGGCGTCAGGGTGCGCCGAGGACTAGGATCACTGGCCGGGGCTGCATGTTCCTATGGCCGCAAGGGGTAAAGACCATGAGCGATGAACTCTGGCGGTTGAGTGCCTGCGAGGCAGCGCAGGGCGTCCGGGACAAAAGATTCAGCGCGGAGGAACTCGTGACCTCCGTGACGCAGCGCATCGCTGAGCACAATCCCCGGCTCAATGCGATCGTTCTCGATCTTGGTGAAGAGGCACTGGCCGGTGCGCGTGCGGCGGATGCGCAGCTGGCGGCGGGTGAAGCCACAGGACCCCTCCACGGGGTGCCGGTGACGATCAAGTCCAACATTGATGTCAAAGGTCAGCCGACACCTAACGGTCTTCCTGCTCTTGAAAACCTGATCGCGCCCGATGACTCACCGGTAACTGCCAATCTCAAAAAGGCTGGGGCCATCATTGTCGGGCGCACCAATACGCCCGAGTTGTCGATGCGGCTGACCACTGACAATCCGCTGTACGGCAGAACGCTCAACCCCTGGGATGATGATGCCAGCCCCGGCGGATCCTCCGGCGGTGCGTCATCCGCCGCCGCCGCGGGGTTCGGCCCGATTCATCATGGCAATGACATCGGCGGGTCGCTGCGTTGCCCAGCATTCAACTGCGGCCTCTCCACCGTCAAGCCGACCTTTGGCCGGGTCCCCGCGTTTATGCCCTCGGCTACGGAAGAGAGAGGCATCCTGGCACAGTTGATCTCGGTGCAGGGTGCCATTTGCCGTGAGGTACGCGATGTGCGTCTTGCCCTGGGTGTGATGTCCGGTGCCGATGCGCGAGACCCTCTTTGGATGCCGGTGCCCTTTACCGGGTGGCCTGCTGAACCCGGACCAATCCGGATCGGGGTCACGACCGAATCTTATGGTCATCCGTTGCATCCCGAAATTGCACAGGCAATCGATCGTGCCGCAGGCTATTTATCGGACGCAGGCTATGCGGTCGAAGCGACGACTACGCCTTCGGTTGATGATTGTGCGAAGGCCTGGTTCAGGTACCTTGGTGCGGAACTCGAGGCCTTTTTGATGCCGCTGGCCCGCGAGCACGGCAGCGAGACCATTCAACAAATTTTCGAGTGGTACTTCGAGATGGGTGAGAACGCAGATCCCGTGGATTATCGCTTGGGCGTCAAGAATCGCTTAGCGATGACGCGCCAATGGAACGAGTTTCTGCAGGATACCCCGCTGGTGCTCGCGCCTTATTTTCTGCAGCCGACGCCAGACTGGGACTGTGACCAGAAAAGCCTCGCCGGTATCCGGGATCTTTTCAATTCGGCCATTTACAGCACCGGTATCAACTGGGTCAGTCTGCCGGCCGGGGTAACGCCCATCGGGATGATCGAAGGCCGTCCAGCGGGTGTGCAGATTATCGGCCGTCGCTACCGTGAAGACATGGTGCTCGATGCGATGGAAGTGATCGAATCGCGTGTTGGGGTGCTGACGCAGGAGTTGTGGAAAAGGCAGAGCCAGGCCTAAACCGCACTCAGTCTGCCGCATCGACTGGAGCTTCGATGCGGTGGGTGTTGAAGTTTGCGGGCGCGGTGAACTCGATTAGTTCGAGATCGTCTGAGCAGGCGAGTTCATCGTGGACGATCCCCACCGGCTGAAGACAGCTGTCTCCTTCGCGGAAAGTGAACTCTCCCTGGCCTTCATAGGTAAAGCGGATCCAGCCCTTGAGAACGTAGATCATCTGGAACTCAAGGTCGTGCACGTGGAGTCCGGTGTGTGGAAACTCAGTAACCGGTTTTTTTACCCGGATCACGTGGGCATTGTAGGCGCCGCCGGTGGCTTCACTGATCCCAAGATCCCGGTACTCAAAAAATTTGCGCAGGCCCTGGGTCCACTTGGCACCCGCAGCGCTTGTGGTGCAGAACTTCTGCTCAGGGGCTTTCATAAATTCCTCCGCTGGGTAGTGGCTTTAACCGGGATCTGACCGCGCCCGCGAACCGTTGCTGATCCCTAAGCATATCTTCAAGGCCCTGATCGGTCGACTATGGCGGTTTGTGCCATAACCGTCTGAATGCAAGGGAATTTAAATCCACGGGTGGGGTTGAAAAGACCCGTCGCCGGCCGCATTTAAGAGTTATGGAAAAAGATCAGAATCTCTCAAACCTGCAGCGGGGTATACCCCCGGTTCCTCCTCAGGCCATGCTTCTTCGCGAGGCCGTTATGACGGCGTACTCAATTACCGGGAACCTTTCTGCGGCCACCGCCCTTTGTTCAAGCCTGGTTGATGAAGACCTGCCAGGAGAGCAGCAGGCCTCAGCCGTGTTGAACCGGCTGCATCAGATTGCCATGAGCCGGCCCAAACACTGAACTGCTGTCAGCGGATCATGTAGACCTTTTTCAGGGTCTTCGCGACCCGGCATCTGCCGGACCATCCGGCGGGGAAAAAGGCTGCGGTGTCGGGTCCGATGCGGGTGACTTCGCCGTTGTCGTGTTCATACTGCGCTTCGCCTTCGAGAAAATGGCAGAATTCATCGCGCGTGACTTCACAGCGCCAGAGGCCAGGGGTGCATTCCCAATAGCCGCACTCTGAACTCCCCCCCTCGCCTTTGTGCAACAGTGTGCCCTGGGTGTGTGAGTCACCCTCGAGCATCTTGTCGGGAACGCCCCAGTCTGTGAGACCGGTTTGCTCAAGCGGATTTTGCAATACGGCAATCTTCATTTTTATTCCTGTGGCTTCTTCGAGATAATGGTGTGCTGCATGCCTTCGTCCAGATGAAGCTTTGGACACGGACGCAAGGTTACCTTATCGGGAATCGCGGGAGCTGTTTGAATGAGCCGGAAAGAAGCCGATTTTTACGTATTGACGCACGAGCCGGGGCACGACCAGGAAGCCCTGCCACTTTGGGCGAGCGCGCGCGAGGAGCTCATCCGCTTCGATGATGCGCCACCGCCCGTGGAGCGCGTGGACCTGCCCGATCTGCCGGGAGTCTTTCAACTGCACAATGTGCTTTCACCCGGCGAGTGTAAGCAGTTCAGACTGATTGCCGATACCTTGGGGTTTCACGAGGATGCGCCGGTCTCACTGCCGCACAGCGTGCGTCACATGAACAATCTTAACTGGCTGGTTGATGAGAGTATCTGCGCCACTTTGTTCGGTCGGTGTCAGCCCCAGTTAACCGAACTCATCGGCGGTGCGCCGAGCCTCGGCCTTAACGCCCGCTTTCGTTTCTATCGCTACCAGCCAGGCGATTTCTTCAGAACGCATACCGACGGGTCCTGGCCCGGTAGCGCTGTGGTCAACGGCAAACTGCAGGCAGACGCCTTCGGTGACCGCTGGAGCCAGCTGACCATTCTTTTAATGCTGAGCGGGGATTATGAGGGTGGCCATACCCGGTTCTACCCTGAAGGTGAAAGCGGCGAGGCGATTCCGGTTCATACGCCACTTGGCAGCGCGCTGTGTTTTCCACATGGCGGTCATCCCCAGCATTATCCGCATGCGGGAGAAAAGGTCCGTCAGGGCATCAAGTACATCATCCGTACCGATGTACTCTATGGACGCACTCCCGAATCTGAAAAAATCCAGCGCCGCTGGATGTATTGAGCTCAGCTACCGTAGTCGCGGATAACCTCTGTGACACGGATACGGTAATTGCGGAAGATGCCCCGATCTTTGGCCTCGTTTTGTGCTGCCTCGTGTTCAAGGTGTTCGTGCCATCGTTTGACGGCGTCAAGATCCTGCCAGGTAGAGACCGAAATAAACCGGTTACCGTCGGAGATACTTTGAAACCGCTCAACACTGATGAAGCCCTCGATTTGTTCCACGTTCTCGCGCAGTATCCCGGCGAGTTCAAAGTAGCGATCCTCAAACGCGGGGTCAGGTTCGAATTCAAACAGTACAACAATCATGATCGGAGTCTTGTGATGCGCGTGCCCTGCGTTTTCCGCTACAGTGCGATCTCGGGTGGTAAGAGTTTAACGCCAACAGGATGGGAGAATGCAGCGACGCCGGCGCCGTACCAACTTCCTGCGACCCATGTATCGTCTGGGCTGGTTGCTGATCTGGAGCCTGTGGGGCATAAGCCTGTTGTTCGGGATCCCGGCGGTGATGCCCCATGACGATGTTGTCGGTTGGGGTTTCATGACACTCGCGGTTACTGCTGTTGCCTATCTCGCGCACCGGCTCTGGGACTGGTGGGTGATGGGCCGGCCTTTGCCAAGCCGCCGGTAACTTTCACTCAGGTGTGTTTTCAAAATGAGGGAGACAAAGGATGAATCAGGACCCGGTTTTTCATAACGTTGACGAAGCGCCGACACACGTCGCGCCGTTCAGTCATGCGGTGGAGGTGGACGGCTGGATTCAGTTGACCGGACAGATGCCAACCGACCCCGATGATGACAGCGCACCGTTGCCACCAGGCGTTGAAGCGCAAACCCGCCGTGTGATGGATAACCTCATCATTGTGCTGAATGGCCTCGAGCTCGATCTTTCCCACGTGCTTTCGTGCCGTGTTTATCTAACCGAGTTTGCGCGCGATTATGAAGTCATGAATCAGACTTACCGCTCTTACTTCCTCCCTGGCCGCCTGCCCGCACGTACCTGTATTGGTGTTACCGGCCTTGCCCGCGAAGCATTGGTCGAGATCGATATGGTGGCAAAGCGGGCTTAATCGTTTTGGAAAAGGTTACTGGGTGATCCCGTGTGGCATAAAAAGACGACGTGCGCCGTTCTCGCCAGCCTTGGTGTTGTTTTTTTCATCTCTATATTGCCCGCACTCGATGCCTCGGCATCAACACATGCTGCAGCCGTAAAACATCAGCGCGCACTCACTTTGATGCGCCTATTGTGTGAGGACTCTGACGACTCCGTTTACCTTAGCGAATTCCCGGGAGTCGTCCTTGAGTCAAGACAGGACCTCGCCCGGGGTGAGCAAGTCTTCGGCTGGCGGCAGAATCTGGTATTTGCGGACCAACATCGAGCGGTACTGGAGCGGATCGCGCCGCAGGGGCACCTGCGGCGGGTCAGTGTCGAGCTTCGTGATACGGAGTCTTTGCCCCAATTACTGGTGCTGGCTGATCAGGATTGCGCGCTCAGGGAGGCCCGCTCAATCCGCTATCAGGACGGCCATGCGGTGTCGCTCCAGGTTTTAGACAGACAACTTCAACCCAAGGGCTCCGCCACTCCGATGAACCCACCCATCCCAAAGGGCGAGGACAATGGCTTGGTGGGGGTGGCCTTGGTTGATTCGGGCGTAAATTACCTGCTGCCAGCCATTGCCCAGTATCTTGCCCGGGATGCTCAAGGCGCACCACTGGGTTTTGATTTCTGGGATATGGATGCGCGTGCGTTTGATTCTCATCCTGTGCGCTCTGTCTTTTTCCCGCAGCGTCACGGTACCCGCACGGCAAGCATCATCATCCGGGAGGCGCCGCAAATCCGGCTGGTGCCGTATCGATACCCAAGGCCTGACATGCAGAGGATGAAAGATCTCATTGGCCACGCGGCGGCTGCAGGCGTTCGGGTGGTGAATATGTCTCTGGGGAGCAACCAGGAGTCACAGTGGACCGCTTTTGAGTATGCCGCCCTTATGCACCCGGACATCCTGTTCGTGGTGTCCGCTGGCAACAACGGTAGAAACATTGATCTTGATCCGGTGTATCCGGCATCGCTGCCGCTGGATAACATGCTGGTGGTGAGTTCGGTGGCGCCTGATGGATATCCGGCCGATGGTGCCAACTGGGGCAGGGACAGTGTCGATCTTCTGGTGCCCGGAGAACGGATCGCGGCGCTGGATTTTTCCGGTAAGGCGGTCGACGTCTCTGGTTCGAGTTATGCCGCCGCCCGGGTCAGCGCGTTGGCCTCACGTATCCTGATAAGCGCACCGGAACTGACCACCATCGAATTGCGAGAGAGGATTCTGTCCCTGGTGCAGCCCGCACCGGGCAACTTTGTCAGACATGGCCTGATCGCCGAGCCCAGTGATCTGGTACGGGAAGGTGATCTACAGAGCCTGGTGGTGCGTTCCCTACCACCCTGGCAGGATCAAGATTCGGACGGCAGCGAATGGTTTACGCCAACCTTTGTAGTCATGCGCGATAGTGGCTGGGAGACGCAACGGGTTCAGGATATCGTGAAAAAAGCCGCGGCCCTGATCGCACCCTGTGGTATCAGATTAAAACCTGCTGTCGTCCTTGAAGTTGAAGCCAACACGAGTCTCAGAGATTTTTCACGCAGCAACGCAAAGTTGCTCTCAGGCAAAGTGGCCCCGGGCGTTCCCAGGGTGTTTTTTGTCCGCGATACCCTGGACCGGCCCGCGTACGATGCCGTGACTTTCGGCACCGCTAATAGCCGACGCAACCCCGAACTGCGGTTTACCGTGTGGATGACTGCAGTCACCCGGGACCCTCACATCGCACTGGCGCATGAACTGGTGCATGTGCTTCTGGATGATGGCGCTCATTCCACATTGCCGCACAACCTGATGCGAGCCGATACATCGCCTGATAACCTCAAACTGACAGCAGAGCAGTGTGCCCGGATGCGCGATACCGCCCGGAACAACGGACTCCTGCACTGATACGCCACAACCGATTCCAAAGCGCGCGGGAAGGATTCCCCTTGACCACTTGATGACAGGGTCAGGCGCTTCGGCGGGCAGCGGTCACCATCAGCGCACTGAGCGCGAGATACCAGAAAAGCGTCCACCATGGCATCGAGAGGCCTAGGAAAGTCCAGGAGATATCAGCACACTCTCCTGATCCGGTGAAGGCTTTGTGCAGGGCGTCAGCCAGCGGCATGTTCGACAGCATGAACTCAAGCCCGGGCCCGCATTCCGGCACTTGGTCTGCCGGCAGGCTCTGAAGATAAATATGCCGGCCTGCGACCCCGGTGCCCAGTATTCCTGCCAGCACTGCGAGCGAGGCGTAGGCCTTGCGGCCGATCCTCTTAGGGTTGTGAATAGCGCCGACGAGCGCGATGCCTCCCAGCAATATGAATGCGATCCGTTGAAAGATGCACAGCGGGCAGGGGTCGAGGAATTCCCGGTACTGTAGCCAGTAGGCGTACCCAAGGAGGCCGGCGCAGCCAAGAAAAACGACCAGCCCGGCGGTGCGGAACATCGAAGGGGACTGTAAGAGCATGAGAATATTTTACCGCGTCCTTGTGCAGCCACCGTAAGCGGTTGTTGACGGGCAGTCACGAGGCCGGGCAAGCGGGTAGTGCCCACCTCGTCACCCGAGCTATTGCAAAATTATTGTTCGCAGTTCATCGATGTCGGACTGATCGGAGCAAAGAATCGCGCTGTTAATGGCAATGATGTCTGTGACTCAAGCCTGAACTTAAAGAAGCCGATGCTTTGTAGTTGAGAGATTCAACTACGTGATAACACGCAGCGACTACTTGGGGTCAGCGCAGACCCAACCTGGCGGGCGTTTCATCCCGTGACAGTACACATAGTCTCCGCTGGGTTGTTGCGCCAGGGTGGTACAGCCCGATAGAGCGGTAGCTACAAGAATAATGAGTACAGCGTTTGTAATCCGGCGGGTGATTTTCATTTCAGCGTCTTCCAGAGCATGCCCATCCTGCGGACTTGGAAACGGGGTTGCCGGAGCAGTGTACCGAACCGCTTGCTACCGGTGTGGTGGCGGCCTTGCATCCGAAGAGAAACAACAGCACTACACAGCTAGAGAGTATCCGGATGGCAAGGCTTCGCTTTTGTGATTTAAATTTTTTCACTGTATTCCTTATGACCGTTTTACCATGGTCTTGGGGTGGGCCTGAGGCTTTGACAAACTGACCATCGGTAGCACATTCTCTCGGTCTCGGGCGATCTCAGCAAGCATTTCGGCCCCTAAATCAGTTCCTCCATAATGGAGGGACGCCACGATATAGTCTATTTATTATGTGGAGAGTCCCAAAAGCGTGTCTGATGAGCCTCGGGCTGATGTTTTACGCCGGGCTGGCGTGGAGTTTGCCTGAATGCAAGGTGTCCCAGGGCCTTAATGCTGATGACGAGGCGAACTACTGCATGATCCATACCTTCCGTACCGCCTGCCTTCTGGGTCTGGGATACGACCTCGATAAAGAAAACTGGACCGTCATGCGCTCACACTACGAGGGCTGCACGATCAGGGGCTGTGAGCAGTTGCTGGAAGAGACTGGCGCTCTTTCAGAAGCAATGTTTGAAAAAGCGTGTAATTTTGTTCAGTTCGATCGCGACCGATGAACGGAAGAATTCTTCAACTGCGAAGATAAGAAGCACCATTGACGTCGATGATGGCGCCGGTTGAGAACTCCGCTCCGGCCGAAGCCAGAAACAGAACCGCATGCGCGACTTCTTCGGGTTTTGCGACCCGCCCCAGCGGGCTCTGGCGCCGGACGGCATCTCCGCCGGGTCCCTCGAGGACTGTGCTCGCCATATCCGTTTCGACGAATCCCGGGGCCACGGCACCGACAAAGATGCCAAGAGGCGCCAGTTGCTGGGCGAGGGATTGGGTGAGCGCGTTAAGGCCGGCTTTGCTGGCGCCATAGGCAGGGCAGCGAGGTTCCCCCCGAAAAGCGCCGCGCGAACTGACATTCACGATCCGCCCACCCCCGGACTGACGCATATGCTGCACCGCGTGCCAGCAGAGGTTGGCGGGCCCCGTGAGATTGACGGTGAGTGTGCGCTGCCAATGATGTTGCCAATCCTCGTACGACACCTCGTTTACGGGGTGCGCCTCAAAGATACCGGCGTTGTTGACGAGAATGTCGAGACCGCCAAGGTCGGTCACCGTTTCGGCAACGAGTTGTGACACCGCATCGGGATCGGCAACATCCCCGGCACATAGCGTATGGCCGGTTCCAGGCAGTTCAGCCAGGGTTGTTTCCGCAGCGCTTTGGTTGGTCTGGTAGTGCACTGCTACCCTGGCACCGGCGGCCGCGAACTGAAGGGCGATCGCGCGGCCGATCCCGCGTGAGGCTCCCGTGACCAGGACTCTTTTTTCATCAAAGCGCATGGGCTAAGAGTAGCTCAGATGATTATTCAGGAGAAGTGTGCCGGCCCGCTTTTCGTGCGGTAAGCCATCCGGCCGCAATGATTGCGATGATGCCGAGGGTAGCGAGACCATCAAGCGTATCCCCCCAGAACAGGTAACCCAGAATCACCGCGAAAGGTATGGCGGTGAAGAAAAAAGGCGCGATAAAGGTGATCTCACCGAGGCGCACGGCCATAATCATCAGCGGAAAGGCCGCACTCACCAGCATTGCAGACACCAGGATCCCCCCGGTCATTTTCCAGCCGAAAGACTGCCACTCAAAAATGCTGACGATTCCGGCGCCGGCCGCGACCACCAGCACAGTAATGAAGGCAATCTGCAGCGGGTGGGCCGAGGGCTCAATAAAGCGGGTCGAGATTTCTCGCAGGGCGCTCGCGGCTGCAGTCGCGAGCGGCAGGATGAGCAGCACGCTCCACTCTGTCCCCCAGGGTCTCGTGATGCACAGCACTCCGGCAAACCCGATCAGTACCGACATCCATCGCCATAGCGAGTTGGCTTCACGCAGGAGGATGATACCGAGCAGGGTGACCATGATGGGCGAAGTCCAAGCGAGCGCTGCGGCGGTTGGCAGCGCAATGAACTGCAACCCGAAGAGCCATAATCCCGTCGACATCAATTCGCAGCCGCCCCGCACCAGCAACCAGGGCTGCTTGAAACTCGGAACCGGGATGCGCTGGTTATTGAGGATAAGTGCGGTGCCGAGAATCGCCAGAATCACCAAGGCCCGGACAAAAATGAATTGCGATGGAGCGATCTCTTCGAGCAATCCCTTGACCAGTGCATCGCTGGCGGTAACGGCGGCCATGGCAAGCACCACTGCGCCAGCAGCTCGGGTATTGTCTTGAGTGGGTCCGATCATGATGGCGGTTTACTCTAAGGGCCAAACGGGTCTTGCGGTTATGTGCCTGAGACGCGGGCGATCATGATGGCGCCCTCGTCCCGGGCCTCGTAGAATGGCCCACAGTCATTGCGAAAAATACAGGGGAAACGACATGAGTGACGACGTGTCTACAGAGGAATTAAGTGACGAGGAACTGGATGTTCAGCTTCGCGAGGTGGCAGACAAGTGCATTGATCTTGCCAATCAACAAGCCCAGCGATTCCACAAGGAGAACGTCAGCCAGGGCATGATGTACGGTACCGCACGGTTCAATGCCTTCGTTGTGGCTTCTCACGCCGATGACATCGTTGCTTACGACGAGGGCCGTGATCGGGCCATCGAGTACTTTGTCGGCCAGTACCGCGAGATGTTGATCAGCAATCTCGACGACTACCGAGGCAACTTTGAAGACCTCAAATACACACATCTGATGAGCCGACGGCCCAACTGATTTCGTTCGCGGCGGGACGACAGGCGCTTCACGGGTCAAAGATCAAGATCTGGGGACGATCACAACCAGAGTAAAAAAATGCTCAAGAATTTAATATGTGTGATGGGGATGCTTCTGGCGTCGTTGCCGGCATCTATCAGTGCCGCGCAGATGCCGGACGCTACTGATACCGAGTTGATGCAGAGCGTGATCAGCCTCCAACTCGATGCATTTTCCCGGGATGACGCTGCGACTGCCTATGCCCAGGCTTCGCCAGTCATCCAGGCCAAGTTTCAAAGCAAAGAGATCTTCATGGCGATGGTTCGACAGGGCTATGCCGTACTGTTTCAGCCCCAGCGGGTGGAGTTTCTTGGCGCCAAGGAAACCCCTGATGGCCCCGTCTTCGGCGTGCAGGTATATGCCCGGGACGGTAGTTCCTGGATCGCGGCCTATCAGATGATGCGCGATGACACCCGGAACTGGCGTATCAACGGTTGCCAGTTGATGCGCGTGGCGGGTCAGCAGATTTAGCGCTCAGTCATTCTCGCGCCGGGTGTGCACCGAGCAGGGCGCATCCGGATCTTTGTCGATGACGCAAAAGACGATTGGCTGACAGCACACTTCACAGTCCTCGATATACTCCGCCTCATGCTCGCTGGGCTCCACCAGCGCTGTGAACGCCTCACCACAGTATGGGCACTCGACGAGATGTTCTTCGAGGTTCATGATCAGGATATTCTGCCCGATTTAGCGCAAAATAAAAGACGGGCAGATATTAAGCCCTGCGCAGTACCCGACGGCTGTTGGCAGGCACCGCGCAGATAAGAAGCGGCCAGGAAATCATAAATGTTAGATGCTTAATACGACACCAGGACAGCGTATCAGAACCCGCTATATCGATGTGCTTACACCGCTGTACCGAAAATCAAAGGAGAACCTGAGTGGATTACACCGAGATGACTTGCGAAGCTTGCCGTGCAGGCGCGCCGCCGGCAACCGAGGGTGAACTCAAGGCATTTCTCGAGCAAAGCCCCGACTGGCAACGCCTGGTAATTGATGATGAGCCAAGGCTGCGACGGGCCTACACTTTTAGCAACTTCGTTTCGGCGCTGGCCTTCACCAACGCCGTTGGCGAGATTGCCGAAGCCGAAGGCCATCATCCGGCACTTTTGACCGAATGGGGCAGGGTGACCGTCGATTGGTGGACACACAAGATCGGCGATATTCACCTGAATGATTTGATCCTCGCTGCCCGCAGTGATGCGGTCTATGCGGCGAAAGCGTAAGCTGGACAGCCGCTTTGGACCGTACGGAGCGCTTCTACACGATTGATCGCCTGCTGCGTTCCCGTCAGGGAACGACGCTGCGGACCATGATGGACGAGATGGAAGTGTCCCGAGCTACGGTGCGCCGTGATCTTGAGTACATGCGCGATCGCCTGGCGGCGCCGATACTCTGGGACAACGAGGTGCGCTGTTACCGTTATGAAAGTGATGCTGCGGGTGAGGATCGCTATGCACTGCCCGGGCTGTGGTTCAACGCCTCGGAAGTGCATGCTCTGTTGACTATGGAGCACCTGCTCTCCAGTCTGCAGCCGGGTCTGCTGGAACCTCACATTGAGCCACTGCGAAGCCGCATCCGTCGGCTGCTTGACACCGGTGACCACCCCGCCGAAGAGGTGACCCGCCGGATCCGGGTCCTGCATATGGCTGCCCGTCAGGCAGACAGTGAGGTATTCGGTGTGATCTCGCACGCGCTGCTGCGTCGTCAGCGGCTTGAACTAGAGCATCTCAACCGCCGGACCGGCGAGGTGACCCGCCGTAAGGTCTCGCCGCAGCGCCTCGCGCATTACCGCGACAACTGGTATCTCGACAGTTGGTGTCACCTCAGGAAAGGGCTCAGAAGTTTTGCGGTCGATGCGATTCAGGCTGCAGAGATTGTTGAGCAGTCAAAAGCGAAGGATGTCACCGAGGCGGAGCTTGAGAAGGTGCTGGGGACGGGTTATGGCATCTTCGCGGGGGAGCACACTAAAGAAGCGGTGCTGCAGTTTTCGGCGGAGGCGGCGCGCTGGGTAGCCCGCGAGAAATGGCACTCACGTCAGCGTGGCAAATTCAATGAAGATGGCAGTTATACCCTGACCATTCCCTATGCCGACGAGACGGAACTTGTTATGGATATCATGCGTCA
>JABJIU010000131.1 GCA_018661145.1 Pseudomonadota bacterium
CCGTTTTGGGCATAGTTGCGGTGATAGGCCACATACTGCTCACCGGGTTTGTTGTCTTCAGCAAAGCCTGGGACGTGGGCCGAGACGAGTACGCGGTTACGTACCTGCATCGGTCCGATATCAAGCGGCGACAAAAGGTGGGCGTACGTACTCAGAAGCTTTTACCCTGATCTGTCAAACTGGCGGGAACCGGCCGCGTTTTTCAAGTTCGTAAATCGGCAGTGAGTTTCGAATATAACACTCGCCCGCACGACCCGAAGGTTCATGATCCCAGGCAAGAGCCTGGCGCCGCATAACGGTTTTCAAAAGTGCTCGCCGGCGTTGACTCTCCAGAATCCTTTCCGTCAGCGCACTAGTGTCATAGCGGCCGGTGATCTCGTCTCTGATCGCTTGCGCGGCGTTTTGTTGATCCGGGTCCTGCGCCAGGTTTTGGATTTCATCCGGGTCACTCGCGAGATCAAAAAGCTGCAGAGGATCCTTGTCGGAATAAATGGCTTTGCTGGTGCCGCGGCGAATCATGAAAATCGGCGTATCGGTACCCTCGCCGAAATATTCGCCAATGACCTCATCATGGCCCGCATTGCCCGCAAGATGCGGCGAGAGTGACCGCCCCTCAATGGGGGTGACATAGTCGACTCCAGTGCCGTCGGTCGCGAGATCGACGAGCGTCGGCATGATGTCGACTAGTGAGACTGCTGCGCCGACACGGCGGGACGCAAAGCGCGAAGGGGCATGAACGATCAACGGTACCCGTGCCGAATGTTCCAGAAAAGACATCTTGAACCACATACCACGTTCACCCAGCATGTCACCGTGATCGGAGGTGAAGATGACAATGGTGTTGTCTTCAAAACCGCTCTCCTTAAGCGTCTGCAGAAGGTTAGCCACTTTGTTGTCGATGTCACTGATCGATCCGTAATAGGCGCGCCGGGCGTTACGAATCGTGTCGTCATCCAAGTCGACATCCGAGGCGCCATAGCTATGGCGCAGGCGCTGGCTGTGGGGATCGCAGGCATCTGCCGGTGATCTTTTCGGCAGGTCGATCTCTTCGTCGGCATAAAGATCCCATTCGCGCTGACGACAGAGATACGGATCATGCGGCTGGATCAGCGACACCGTCAGCATGAAGGGTTTGCCGGTATCCTCACGGGCACGTTCAAACAGATAACGTCTTGCCTTGAAGATGACCTCATCATCGTAATCGAGATACATGGACCGCACACAAGGCCCGGCCTTGGTGACGACTTCCATGTTGTGAAACCAGTCCAGGCGTTTTTCGGGATGCTCCCACTCAGGGTGCCAGGTGAAATCCGCTGGGTACACATCGGTGGTGAGCCGCTCACCGAAACCGTGCAGTTGGTCCGGCCCTACAAAATGCATCTTGCCGGAAAGACAGGTCCGGTAGCCAAGGTGCTCCAGATAGTGTGCAAAGGTTGGAATCTCGGCGGGGAACTCGGCCGCGTTATCCCAGGCGCCTATCTTGCTCGGCAGTCGGCCACTCATCATGACAAAGCGTGATGGCGCGCAAAGCGGAGAGTTGGTGTAGGCGGCATCGAAGACCACGCCTTCTTCAGCAAGACGCTGCAGCGCCGGCGCCCGAACCAGCGGATGGCCGTAACAGGGCATAAACTGTGGCGCAAGCTGATCCGCCATGATCAGGAGGATATTAGGCGGATTTGCCGGCATCGTGGACTGTTGCCTCATCATCCGCGCATACGAGACGCATCAGGATCAAACAGCGCCTGCGGGGCAATAGTGGCCGGGCGCATGTTGCCCAGAATCTCGATATCAAATGCGCCGCTGCCCGTGTTGTTGGCGAGGCCGTCGGGGACATAGCCCAGTGCTACTGACTGATCAACGAAATGCGCATACATGCCGGAAGTCACGTAGCCCACGATCTTGTCGTTCTGGTAAATGGGTTCGTTCCCCATTACGTCACAATCAGCAACATCCACCGTGAAAGTGACGAGAGATTTCTCAGGTCCTTGCGCCTTTTCCAGTACGGCAGACTCCCGGCCGATGAATTCTCCCTTATTGAGACCGACAAAGCGGCCCATACCCGCTGCAAAAGGGCCATAAATCGGTCGGTATTCTGTCGCCCAGGAGCCGAAGCCCTTCTCAAGGCTCATCGAACGCATGGCGCGTGAGCCAAATGGCCGGATTCCAAGATCCTCGCCTTTTTCCAGGATATCGTCCCACAGTCGCGCATGAAATTCGGGGCGGACCCAAAATTCGTAACCGAGGTCTCCGGTGAAACTCACCCGCCCGGTGAGAGTGGGAATTAAGCCAAGATCCATGGGACGAAAGTCCATGAACCTGAACGCCTCCGCTGAGACATCATCATCGGTGAGCCGGCAGAGGAGGTCCCGGGCTTTGGGGCCGGCAATGGATAAGCCCAGGAGCCCCATGCCGTGAGCGTGTATCCGGACACTGGCATCAGCAGGGAGATGCTGTTCGAACCAGCGCATGTGATATTCCTCGCCCATGCCGGAACCGAAGATGAAGAACCGGCGGTCACCGAGCCGTCCCACGGTAAAGTCACCGATCAGTTTTCCTTCCTGATTCAGCATCGGGGATAGTGCCAGACGGCCTTGGCGCGGCAGCGTGTTGGCCAGGATGTGATCCAGCCACGATTCGGCTCGGGCACCGGTGATTTCGTACTTGGCAAACGAGGAGATGTCACACACCCCGACGCCGGTTCGGACGGTCTGACATTCTTGCTTGATCGGCTCAAACGCGTTGGAGCGCATAAAGGTGACGTTTTCCACGGGCTCGGTACCGGCAGGGGCGTACCACAGCGCCTGTTCCATGCCGTAGGAGACGCCAAAGACCGCGTTCAATGCTTTCTGTTTTTCGTAAATTGGTGTGGTGCGAAGCGGCCGCGCTGCAGGCAACTCTTCATTGGGGAATGTGACCTGGAAACGTCTGGAATAGTTCTCCCGGACTTTGGCGTTGGTATAAGCCATTGTGGTCCAGTCGCCAAATCGGGAGACATCCATTCCCCAGACATCGAAGCCTGGGTCCCCATGCACCATCCAGTTCGACAGTGCGAGCCCGACCCCGCCGCCCTGACTGAAACCGGCCATCACGCCACAGGCGCACCAGTAATTCCGAAGCCCCCGCACCGGCCCGATCAGCGGGTTTCCATCAGGGGCAAAAGTGAAAGGCCCGTTGATAATTTGTTTGATTCCAGTATGTTCAAACGCTGGAAAGTGCCGGAAGCCGACTTCAAGCGACGGCGCAATCCGGTCAAGATCCTCCTGCAGAAGTTCGTGTCCAAAGTCCCAGGGGGTCTCCCGCGGACTCCAGGGCACCCCGGCTTTTTCATAGGTGCCCATGAGCATGCCTTTGCGTTCCTGGCGCAGATAAAGCTCTCCATCCGGATCAACGATGTGCAGGACTTCCTTGCCGGTGGTTCGGTTGATTTCCTCAACCTCCGGCATATCTTCGGTAATGAGGTACATGTGCTCCATGGCGAGCACGGGAAGTTCCAACCCCACCATACGACCGACTTCCCTGGCCCAGAGTCCGGCGGCATTGACGACATGTTCCGCTTCTATCGTACCCTGCTCGGTAATCACCAACCAGCCGCCCTCGGGCGTCGGCTGCAGGTCAGTGACCCGGTTGCGCAAATACACCTCGGCGCCTTGCACTCTCGCCGCCTTGGCGAATGCATGCGTGACGTCGGATGGCGATAGGTGACCGTGCATGGGCGTGTAAAGGGCGCCCAGAAATTCGTTGGGGTTGATTAGTGGGAGAATCTTTTCAGCTTCAGTGGGGGTGAGAAGTTCTGTATCAATACCGAGCAGTTTCTCCTGTGACTGCATAACCTTGAGCAGTTCCATCCGCTCAGGGGTTGCCGCCAGAAAGACACCTCCGGTGAGATGAAAACCCGTCTCCTGACCAGAGACCTCCTCAATCTCTTTATAGAGATCAATGGTATAGGACTGCAACTTTGCAACCTGCGGGTCACTGTTGAGGGTGTGACACCCTCCGGCTGCGTGCCAGGTGGATCCTGACGTGAGCTCCGAACGTTCGATCAGAACTACATCTTTCCAGCCGGCTTTGGTGAGGTGATAGAGGATGGATACCCCGACGACTCCACCCCCAATGACGACGACCTGTGCATGTGATTTCATAAGTTCTCCGGCGTCTCAAGAAGGTCCAAGCATGGAAGGAGTAATCTTAAGTCACATCTTCAGTGCCGGGGAGGCCTGCGTCGGCCGGCAACCACAGATGTCGCCTTTGCGTCAGAAGAGACCTGGATTAAGGGGTGAGGCAGAGGTCATTCCGCCGTCTACGACGAAGCACTGTCCGGTGGCAAAGGCGGCGTCATCTGATGCCAGCCAGAGAGCCATGGCCGCGATGTCTTCTGGTTGGCCGAACCGTCCTGCCGGATGGCGGGCCAGCGCATCGGTTTTTGCGAGGTCTGGATCGTCGGCGGCGGCGAAAGCCGCGTCAGCCATCCCTGTCATGATCCAGCCGGGGCAGATGGCGTTGCATCGGATCTTAGGTCCATGGTCCACAGCGATTGACCGGGTCAGTCCGTGAACGAAGGCCTTGGAGGCGTTATAAAGCGCGAGACCCGGGTCCGCCACGTTTCCTGAAATCGAACCGATATTGATGATCACCCCACCGCGCTTCATGATAGGAATCATCGCCCGGCAGGCCATGAATACCCCTTTGGCATTGACCCCCATCAGGGTATCCCAATCCTC
>JABJIU010000135.1 GCA_018661145.1 Pseudomonadota bacterium
ATCCTGTCTCCTGCATCAGTCGCCGGTCCATATCACGAATCAAGGCGCCCCCACCCCCAATCACCATTCCACGATCTCCGATATCCGCGGCAAGCTCTGGCGGGGTATTTTCCAGGGTCTCACGGATCACCTGAACGATCTGGCGAAGTGAATCACTAATGGCTTCGTAGACTTCATCACTACCGATCGTGAGACTATGGGACATACCCTGGGCAAGATCCCGCCCTTTGACCTCCATTTCACGATGATCTGACTCATCCCAAGCAGTACCGATCGCCTTTTTTACCCGCTCGGCTGTCGCCTCGCCGATAAGCAGACCATGACGGCGGCGGACGTAATTGATAATTGCCTCGTCGAAGGTATCTCCAGCCACACGGATCGACGTCGCATAGACGATTCCGCCCAGGGAAAGCACTGCGACTTCCGTTGTGCCACCACCGATATCGACCACCAGCGATCCAGTGGGCTCCGCCACCGGCAATGAGGCACCGATAGCCATCGCCATCGGCTCTTCGATCAGGAAGACTTCGCGGGCGCCGGCAGTAATCGCTGATTCACGTATCGCACGACGCTCCACTTGGTTCGAGCCGCCGGGAACACAGATAACAATTCTGGGCGACGAAAAGAAGCGGTTCTGCTGGACCTTGCGGATGAAATACTTCAGCATAACTTCGGCGACCGTGAAATCCGCAATCACACCTTCTTTCAGCGGCCGGATAGCCTGGATATTGCCCGGCGTCCGGCCCAGCATCATCTTGGCTTCCTGTCCGACCGCAAGAACGGTTTTCTCAGGCGCCAGGGAGCCGGTACGAATGGCGACCACCGAAGGTTCGTTGAGAATCACGCCCCGATCAGGTACGTAGACCAGTGTGTTAGCCGTCCCCAGATCGACCGCCAGGTCATTGGAGAAAAATCCGAAAAGACGTTTGAGTACCATGAGTCGCCGCGGCATGAAAAAATGGCTGGTGCGAAGCCGGTAATCTATCACAGGGCATCACGATACCCCTAACGGCTAGGATATAATTACGTGCCTTCTTTTGCGCTCCAGTAATCCAGTGTCAATTTCTCAGAAAGACGTCCTTCGTGTCGCCCACCTCGCCCGAATCAGAGTTGCTCCGGACGAACTGGGGCGATATCAGGAAGGCCTCTCGGGCATCCTTTCTCTGGTCACCCAGATGCATGACTGCGATACCGACGGAATCGAACCGATGGCGCATCCGCAGGACATCCAGCTAAGACTGCGTGAGGACAAGGTCACGGAAACCGACCAGCGCGCCGCAATGCAGGAAAGCGCGCCCCGCGTTGATGAAGGGCTGTACCTCGTTCCCCGGGTTATTGAATAACTCCATCTCCGGGTTTGCAGTGACGCGCAAAAATCGCAACTGAAGGGCTTTCCCATGTTCCATGAGTACAGCCTAACCGCACTTCGCGACATGCTGCGCCGGCGCGAGATCAGCAGCACCGAGCTGACCCGTCATTGTCTGGACCGGATCAATGAACACCGCGATCTCAATGCATTTATAACCATAGACGAGTCCGGCGCCATGGCCACGGCCACCGCGGCAGACAAACGCCTAGGTCAGGGTGAGCAAGGCCTCCTCACCGGGATTCCCATTGCGCATAAGGACATCTTCTGCACCAAAGGGATGCTCACGACCTGCGGCTCAAAGATGCTGGAAACCTTTGTTTCGCCCTATGACGCGACAGTCGTGGACCGTCTGGCCCGGGAAGGCGCTGTACTCGTCGGCAAAACCAACATGGATGAGTTTGCGATGGGCTCGTCCAATGAGACCTCTTTTTTCGGCGTGGTGAAAAACCCCTGGGACCCTAAGCGTGTCCCCGGCGGCAGTTCCGGCGGCTCCGCAGCAGCGGTGGCGGCCGGGCTGGTTCCAGGTGCAACAGGGACAGACACCGGTGGATCTATCCGCCAGCCCGCCGCTTTCTGCGGATTGACAGGGCTTAAGCCAAGTTACGGACGGGTCTCACGCTACGGCATGATTGCCTTCGCCTCTTCCCTTGATCAGGGTGGTCCGATTACCCGAAACGCCGAGGACGCAGCCTTGATGCTGAGGTGCATGGCGGGATTTGATCCGCGCGATTCCACATCTATCGATGAGCCGGCTCCCGAACTGGCATCGATGCTTAGCATCGATCTGAAAGGACTGCGGATCGGCCTGCCGAAAGAATTTTTTGATGACTCGGTGCAGGGTGATGTTCTTGAAAAGGTCCGTGAGGCTGTCGCCGTCTTTGAGCGTCTTGGCGCCACACTGGTGGATGTCTCGTTACCCAACAGCGCCGCGGGGATTCCCTGCTATTACGTTATTGCACCCGCCGAAGCATCGTCAAACCTCTCGCGCTTCGACGGCGTGCGATTCGGTCATCGTTCTCAAGATGCAGCTGAACTCCTGGATCTCTATGAGAACTCCCGGGCAGAAGGCTTTGGCGAGGAAGTCAAGCGCAGAATTCTGATCGGCACGTACGCGCTGTCTGCCGGGTACTATGACGCATACTATCTCAAGGCGCAGAAAATTCGGCGGGTCATTGCACAAGATTTTGCAGCGGCATTTGAACAGTGTGACATTATCGTTGGACCGACCAGCCCGACCACGGCATTTCCAATCGGCGAGAAGACCCAAGATCCTGTGGCGATGTATCTCAATGACATCTTCACAAATACCGTCAACCTGGCAGGCCTGCCCGGGTTGTCGATTCCTTGTGGTTTTGATACCAACGGACTGCCGGTCGGGATGCAGTTGATTGGCCGGTTCATGGATGAGGCAGCCCTTCTGGGCTTCGCACACCAATTCCAGTTGGAAACCGCCTGGCACCAGAGCGTGCCGACGGGGTTCTGAGCATGGAGTTCGAATGCGTCATCGGCCTTGAAGTCCACGTACAGTTGATGACCCAAAGCAAGATCTTTTCAGGATCTTCCACCGCCTACGGCGCTTCGGCCAATACCCAGGCCTGTGCAGTCGATATCGGCCTGCCAGGGGTACTCCCCGTGATGAACTGCGAGGCGGTCCTCATGGCTGCTACTTTCGGTCTTGCAGTGGGCGCGACGGTCAACCCCGTGTCTGTCTTTGCGCGGAAAAACTACTTCTACCCGGATCTGCCCAAGGGCTACCAGATTAGTCAGTATGAGATTCCCGTTGTCAGCGGAGGCAGCCTTGAGATTGCAACAGAGGAAGGTAATAAAGTCATTCGAATCACCCGAGCCCATCTTGAGGAGGATGCCGGGAAGTCACTTCATGAGGATTTTCACGGCATGACCGGAATTGACCTGAACCGCGCGGGCACGCCGCTGCTCGAAATCGTCTCCGAGCCAGACCTACGTTCTCCCGGCGAAGCCGTTGCCTATCTCAAGAAACTCCATGCGCTCGTCAGGACCTTAAAGATCTGTGACGGCAACATGCAGGAAGGATCCTTCCGCTGTGATGCCAATATATCAATCCGGCCCCGGGGTGAAACCGCGCTCGGGACCCGAGCCGAACTCAAGAACATCAACTCCTTTCGCTTCGTGGAACGGGCCCTGCATTATGAAATTGACCGGCAAATTTCCGTTATCGAATCAGGCGGTACGATTGCACAGGAAACCCGCCTTTACGATCCGGATGCGGATCTCACCCGGTCGATGCGCGGCAAGGAAGAGGCACATGATTACCGATATTTTCCTGACCCGGATTTGCCGCCGCTAGCAATCAGCCGGGCCGACCTCGAGCAACTGCGGGCACAGTTGCCGGAACTGCCCGACGCAAGACAGGCCAGATTTATTTCAGAATATCAACTGAGCGAAGATGATGCGGCCCAACTGACATCAGAAACCGAGATTGCCGACTATTTCGAATCCGCGCTGGAACAAGCAGGGGGTGAATCGCGCCTGGCCGCAAACTGGATCAACGGCGAACTGATGTCCTGGCTCAACAAAAGCGATCTTCTGATTACCGAGAGTCCGGTGACGCCTGCCATGCTGGGTCAGTTGATTCAGCGAATCCGCGATAACACCGTCTCCGGAACGACTGCCAAGGAGGTCTTTGCTGCCCTTTGGGACGGTGAAGGCGGCGGTAATGTCGATACGGTGATTGAAAAGAAAGGATTGACCCAGATCACCGATACCGAAGCGATCGCCGGGGTCGTGAGCAAGGTGATTCAGGCTTTTCCTAAACAGGCTGAGCAAGTGCGCTCCGGCGAAGAAAAAGTCATCGGCTTTATGGTCGGTCAGGTCATGAAGGCGACCTCGGGCAAGGCTAATCCACAAGCCGTTAACGAGGAACTGAAAAAACAACTTCTGGGCTAATCAACCAATGATGCCATGCAACGCCCACTATGATGAAAATGCTATCAGGCTCCCAACCGCACCATGGGCGCAAGACCTAAGATCGAGTAAAGTAGCTGCGTGACGGATTTGTTCGCCAACGCCATGAAGATCACGAAGCCCCTTACCGGAATCCTAGTGACAGTGCTGACTGTAGCCGCGTTGGTCGCCTGCAGTGGAGGCAGTAGTGGCGGCGTTTATAACCAGACTTTTAACGTGAGCGGCCAATGGGCGGGCACCATCAGTGACGGGGCGGGTGTCGCAAGGGCCGCCAGCATGACCCTTTCTGATAGCGGCGGCGTCAGCGGCACCGTCAGCGTGACAGGGCACACGTGTATTTCTGGGGGCAACCTAACCGGGACGGCGGTTCAGGCACCCGCCAATACCACCGGAGATAATCCCTTGACCGCTGATCAGGAAAACAGCAACGAAGGTACCGTCAGTCTCACCATCACTTCGGGGCAGGCAACGGGCGGGGTCAGTGCGGTGACCATCTCCGATGGCGGCGCCGGCTATACCTCCGTGCCGGTGGTGAGTTTCAGCGAACCACCTAGCGGCGGCACGCGTGCAAAGGGTAATGCGCTTATCGGAGGGCCCGGTCGTGTTTCCTCAATTACAGTATCTAATGCTGGAGCCGGATATACCAGTGTTATTGTTGTCACAATTGGCGCACCCTCAATAAGCGGCGGCGTCCAGGCTACCGCCACGGCAACAGTAGAAGGTGGCGAAATCAAAGGCTTCGTGATTACAAACCCGGGAAGCGGGTACAACATCGTGCCCAGTGTAACCATCACAGACGAGGGAGGTGGTACCGGCGGGGTTGGAACTGCGGTGCTCTCTGAAACGGACTCCGGGCAGGTAACAGGAGTAGTCATCACCAACCCGGGTTCAGGATACGTGTTGGCACCGAGTGTCTTTTTCTCAGGTGGTGGTGGATCGGGCGCGATCGCGGCAGCTGAGATCGATACAGCGACAGTCTCCGACAGCGTGACGTTCACCCTCGCAGGTTCTTCTTCTTCATTGAATGGCACCTACAGCGGTGTCTGGAAAAGCAATACCGACACATGCTCTGTTGAAACGAGCGGCACTGTCACGCTCTCCCGACTGTAATTACCGCCGCCTCGGATCATCCTAGCCCGTCACATCGTTGCGAATATAAGCCGGTGCGGCTTCGTGCCATTCACCCGAGGCGCCCTGGTCTAGTAAGCGTCTGGCGATGTGAGCTCCCGATGATGCGTGGGGAAACTCCCCTGAGCGCCAGACAATCTCGTCATTTTTCTGGAAAATCGTCGAATAGCGATCCCAGCCGCTGCCAGTACCGATGCACCCGGTGGCAAATGTGCTCACGGCATCTGGATCGCTGACCCGAGGTGGCTCGTGCCAGCGCCAACCCCCTAGTGCTGCTTCGTCACGCTCCAGGCAGCCCCAGTACACCTGTTCCATTCGGGCATCAATGGCTGCCAGAATCCGATCTTTTGGCCTGACTTCCGCGACCATCGCCTCCGCCAGCGTCATTAGAGAAGAGACCGCAAACAGGGGTTTCTTGAGGGCCAGCGCGAGTCCCTGGGCAACCCCAGCGCCAATGCGAATCCCCGTGAAGGATCCCGGCCCGGCATCGTAAACAATTGCATCTAGATCATCACGCAAGACACCGGCTTGATTCAGCACCTCTTCAATCATGCCCAGCAACAGCCGGGAGTGCCCCTGTGGGTCCAGCGCACTGCGTTGATGGGCCTCAGCTTCCACAAGGCACGCGGCGGAACAGGATTCGGTGGCCGTATCCACGGCCAGAATTCGTAGCGGTTTAGCGCGCATCCGGCCTGTCGTCAGAGGCGGGCAACACACCGAGACAAGGCGTCTTGCCAGTCGGGCATTTTCACCTGAAGTATCTGATGCAAGCGATCACAATCTAGGACGGAATACGCCGGACGAGGCGCCGGTGTTGGATAGGACTCGGTTAGGATGGCACTGAGATCAACCTTCTCGATTCCGGCAACCTCAAAGATCCTCTGTGCAAAGCCATACCAACTGGTGACCCCGGAGTTGGTGGCATGGAAAATTCCGTAAACATCCTCGCGGCCTTTCTCCAGCGCATCCACCGCAGCCACACTGGCCATGCCAAGGTCCCAAGCGAAGGTCGGCGATCCTATCTGATCATCCACTACACGCAGTGGCTTACCTTCTGAAGCAACCCGCAGCATTGTCTTGAGAAAATTGCGCCCGATATGGGAGTACAGCCATGCCGTGCGAAAGATGATGTGGCGATCGGTTTCTCCAGCTACTGCCTGCTCGCCTTCAAGTTTGGTTCTTCCGTACACACTGGCCGGCGCGGCCGGCGCATGCTCTGTATACGGCGCCGACGCACTCCCGCCAAAGACATAGTCGGTGGAATAATGGATCAGGGGAATATCGCGGATCCGGCAGGACTTCGCCATAGCGGCCGGTGCGTCTGCGTTGATCAACTGCGCGAGCGCAGGCTCGGATTCGGCTTTATCCACGGCAGTGTAGGCAGCGGCATTAATCACCAGCGCCGGCGCATGCTCAGTTATCAAATCCGGCACGCTCTCAGGCTGCGAGAGATTTACCTCTGGCTGGTCTAGAAATGTGACCTCGTGATGGCTCGGCAGCAGTTCGGCGAGCGCAGAACCCAACTGACCGACCCGACCAAACACCAGAATACGCATCGCCTATTCTCCGAGAAACAGTTCAGGTAATTCGGCTAGCGCAGGTGCGACCAGATCTTTATCAGACAGGATCGGATCCTTTATCGGCCACTCAATTCCGATGTTTGGATCGTTCCAAAGCACCCCCGCGTCATCGGCAGGAACATAAAGAGAAGTGCACTTGTAGGTCATCTCCGAGATATCGCTCAGCACACAGAACCCGTGTGCAAAACCCGGGGGGACATACAACTGTTTGCGGTTTTCGGCCGAGAGAGTCAACCCAAACCACTCGCCAAAATGGGGCGAACTCTGCCGGATATCCACTGCTACATCGAAGATCTCCCCAACGAGCGCCCGGACCAGTTTGCCCTGCCAGGTCGGATACTGATAGTGAAGGCCGCGTAGCACCCCGCGGGTGGAACGAGAGTGGTTGTCCTGGACAAAACTTGTTGGAAGTCCCGCATCAGCGAAATCCCGGGCGTTGAAACTTTCCATGAAAAAGCCGCGCTCGTCATCAAATACGCGTGGCTCCACAATAACAACACCGGGCAAGGAGGTCTGGGTGACAGTAATCAAGTGGTCAGGCCGAAAGGTGCTCGCAATGGAAACCATAAGGATAACTGAATTGCATCCCTACAGGACACAGAACCTACCATTAGGGGTGGTTCCGGCTTGCTTTCCAGCCGTGACGGACTGATCAGGAGGTAGTGAAGAAACTCTTGAGACGGTCCGACCAGGAGCTTTCCCGAGGCGAGTGGCGCTCGCCACCGGCCTTCACCTTATCATCAAACTCGCGCAGGAGTTCTCGTTGCTTCCGAGTGAGATTCACCGGGGTCTCAATCTTGATTTTGCAGAAAAGATCGCCAACCGCGCCCGATCGCACATTCCGCACACCTTTGCTCTTCAATCGAAAGACCCGCTCCGATTGACTTTCCGAGGGAACCTTGAGTTGGGCACGTCCACTCAAGGTGGGGATCTCGATTTCCCCGCCAAGCGTTGCCATAGCGATACTGACCGGCATCTCGCAATACAGGTTATCGCTGTCACGCGAGAAGATGGGATGCTGACGGATGCGGATCTGGACATAAAGATCGCCGCTGCCGCTGGTCGCACTCCCCTGCCCCTCGCCCCCGAGACGAATTTGATCACCATCATCCACGCCGGCAGGCACCTTGACCTGAAGCGTCTTGGTTTTTTGAACGGTTCCGCTTCCACTGCAGTCGCTACAGGGAGACTGAATCACCGTACCGCGACCGCGGCAATCGGGACAAGCCTGCTGAATTGAGAAAAATCCCTGCTGCATCCGTACCTGGCCCTGTCCTTTGCAAGTCGCACAGGCCGTGGGAGAAGTACCTGGCCGGGCGCCGGAACCGCTGCAGGTATCGCAACGGACCTGCGAGGGGATACGGATCCGCGACTCGGAACCATGAACCGCTTCTTCAAGGGAAAGTTCAAGCGTGTACTGCAAATCTGCACCCCGACCTGCCCCGCCCCGCCTGGCGCCTCCGCCGAAGATATCGCCGAAGATATCGCCGAAGATATCGCCGAAGCCGGCAGCCCCTGGACCCGCGCCACCCATACCACCAGAAGGATCCACGCCCGCGTGGCCGAACTGATCATAGGCTGAGCGTTTCTGAGGATCTGCCAGAATCTCATAGGCTTCCTTCGCCTCTTTAAAGGATTTTTCTGCAGCCTCATCATCCGGATTTCGATCCGGATGGTATTTCATGGCAAGCCGGCGATAGGCCTTTTTGAGATCGGCCTCGGATGCCGCACGCTCAACACCCAGCACCTCGTAATAATCCCGTTTCGCCATAATTCTGCCCAGTATTTCCTTTATCTCAAAACCTGATCAACAGCAAAAGCCGGCACTTCCACATGCCGGCCCTGCTGATGCGTTCCCGACCGGGCCTTGTATTGAAGGCCCACCCTGAAAACACTTAGTCGTCTTTCTTGTCTTTAACCTCTTCAAATTCTGCATCCACAACATCATCACCGGAAGGCGCCTCGCCTCCGGAAGTTGCATCCGTAGCGCCGGCCGGAGCATCGTCCTGCGCCTGATACATCTGCTCTGCCATTTTATGGCTCGACTCCATCAGAGCGCTGGTCTTGGCCTGGATTTCCGAAACATCTTCGGTCGTGAGCGTCTCTTCAAGATCAGCGATAGCGCTTTCGATGCTTTCTTTTTCGCTGGCTTCCACCTTGTCGCCGGCTTCGGAAAGAGTTTTTCTCACCGTATGGATCATCGCTTCACCCTGGTTACGTGCATCAACCAGTTCACGTGTCTTGCGGTCCTCTTCGGCATGGGTCTCGGCATCCTGAACCATGCGTTCAATCTCGTCATCGGAAAGGCCTGAGCCGGCGGTAATCTTGATCTTGTTTTCCTTTCCAGTTGCCTTGTCTTTAGCCGAGACATGCAAAATACCGTTGGAATCTATATCGAAGGTCACTTCAATCTGGGGCATACCCCGCGGCGCAGAAGGAATATCCGAAAGGTCGAAGCGGCCCAGAGATTTGTTGTGCTGCGCCATCTCACGCTCTCCCTGCAGCACATGAACAGTAACCGCCGTCTGGTTGTCATCGGCGGTGGAGAACACCTGATTCGCTTTGGTGGGAATGGTCGTGTTCTTCTCGATCAGTTTGGTCATCACACCACCCAAGGTCTCGATACCCAGCGACAGCGGTGTAACGTCTAACAGAAGCACGTCTTTAACATCTCCGCCGAGCACGCCGCCCTGAATGGCAGCACCGACGGCAACCGCTTCATCAGGATTGACGTCACGCCGGGGATCTTGGCCGAAGAAGTCCTTTACCGCGTCCTGTACCTTGGGCATCCGGATCTGACCACCGACCAGGAGCACGTCATCAATGTCGGAAGCCGAGAGGTTGGCATCCTGAAGTGCAGTCTTGCACGGATCAATGGTACGGCTGATCAGATCATCCACCAGCGACTCAAATTTCGCGCGCGACAGTTTCAGGTTGAGGTGCTTGGGGCCACTCTGGTCTGCCGTAATGTAAGGCAGATTGATCTCAGTCTGCGAACTCGAGGAGAGTTCAATTTTGGCTTTTTCAGCGCCCTCTTTTAGCCGCTGCATAGCCAACGGGTCGCCGCGCAGATCCATTCCCTGGTCCTTCTTGAACTCGTCTGCCAGGTAATCGATCAGCCGGCGGTCAAAATCTTCGCCCCCGAGGAAAGTATCACCGTTGGTTGAGAGCACCTCGAACTGGTGCTCACCGTCAACGTCGGCGATCTCGATAATGGAGATGTCAAAGGTTCCCCCTCCGAGGTCGTACACCGCGATCTTCCGATCGCCCTGCTGTTTTTCCATTCCGTATGCCAGGGCAGCCGCGGTGGGCTCATTGATGATTCGTTTGACTTCAAGACCCGCAATCCGGCCAGCGTCCTTAGTGGCCTGGCGCTGAGAATCATTAAAATAGGCCGGCACGGTGATGACTGCCTCGGTAACTTCAGTACCCAGATAACTTTCGGCTGTCTGCTTCATCTTCTGAAGCACACGTGCGGATACCTCGGGCGGTGCCATCTGCTTGCCTTTGGCCTCGATCCAGGCATCACCGTTCTTGGCTTTAACGATTTTGTAAGGCATTAGGTCCAGATCACGCTGCACCACCTCCTCATCGAACTTGCGCCCGACAAGCCGCTTCGAAGCAAAAATAGTGTTGTGCGGGTTGGTAACGGCCTGGCGCTTGGCGGACTGGCCGACGAGCACTTCGTCGTCGTCGGTGAAAGCCACAACCGAAGGCGTAGTCCGGTCCCCTTCACTGTTCTCCAGAACCTTCGGCTTGCCGCCATCCATCACGGCTACACACGAGTTCGTGGTGCCCAAGTCAATTCCAATAATGCTCGCCATGTTTTTGTCCTCAAATGCGGTACGGGGGCGTACCGTAATAATTCAAAACTACTATTAAAGTGGGGATAATGCTGGGGTTTTCAAGCACCTGATACGGGTTTTTCATCCCTGTCATCGTCATCCGGCGCCTTCGCCACAATTACTCTCGCTGGACGCAGCAGCCGGTCGTGCAGTCGGTACCCTTTCTGGATGACCTGGCAGATGTGGTTGGGCTCAACCTCACCCGATGGTGCAAGTGTCATTGCCTGATGTGACTCCGGATCGAGCTTGTCACCGACCTCGGGGCTGATCTCAAATACAGAAAAGCGCTCGAACGCAGAGTCCAGTTGCCTGAGGGTCAGTTCCAGCCCCTCGACTACCCGCTCCACCACGCCTTCGGCGCCCTCTAGATCGACGGACCGTGCAAGATCTAGGCTATCACGAACATTCAGCAGCTCGCTCGCAAAGCCCTCCAAGGCAAAACGCCGGGCATTGCTGATCTCGGTCTGGGCCCGCTTTCGAGCGTTCTCAGCATCCGCATGCGCTCGCAGAAATTCATTTCGCAGTTGTGCGTTTTCAGTCCGCAGCACATCGATATCATCAAGCGCGGCAGGAGCATCATCGTCTTCTCGCGCTTCCCCGTCTTGTGCTTCACCTGGAGCGGGGGCTGTCTCAGGCGCATCGGCTGCGGTTTCGAGAGGCTCGCTCACGGCCTCCTCCTGGACTTCGTCGGTCGGATTTTCTGGTCTGACGGCAGTCATAAACGAAATCTCTCTCCTGGGATCTGGGCGCAACTGGGTTGAAACGAGTATTTGGGGATAGAAGCGGGTTTTTCAAGCCCGCCGGATAAAGCCGGAGCAAATCCGGCTCAGTGCAGTCCGCGAAGCGCGCTGCCAAGGACTCGGGCTGTGATATCAACGACCGGGATCACCTCCTCATAGGCCATCCGCGTCGGCCCTATCACGCCAATAACGCCGATACAACGGCCCTCATCCTGGTACGGAGCGGTGACCACGCTGCAGTCGGTCAGGGCGCTGTACCCGGATTCCTCGCCGATAAAAATACTGATACCGCTGGCACGCATACTCTTGTCCAGAAGGTTCAACAGGTCCTGTTTAGTCTTGAAGGTATCGAAGATCTCGCGAAGTTTCCCCAACTGATCAAAATCAGGGATCCCGAGTAACTTTGTCTCGCCGCTGACAACGACTCCCTCTTCAGCCGACTCTTCATCCAGCAACTGACTCGCCATTTCGACTGCCGTGCGCATCATGCGGTTCATTTCGTCACTGTCCCGCTCCATATCCAGCAACAGTCGATGACGCACCTCGTGCAACGCAAGGCCAGCGTGACGGGAGTTGAAAAAGTTGGCGGCCTCGACGAGTTCACTCGCGGATAACGTCTTGTCGAGAAAGATCACTCGGTTCTGCACACGGCCATCGTCGGTCACCAGAATCGCCAACACCCGATCCTCCGAGAGCTCAAGGAATTCGACCTGGCGAAGTTTGGCTTTGTCAGAACCTGGCAGCATGATGACACCGGCGTATTGCGTAATGTCCGATAACAACTCTGAAGCAGACTCCAGCAGTTCCTCGGTATCTTTTGCGCCGGCCAGCGCATCAACGATTTCCTTCGAACTGGAACGCCCGGGGGCCTGCATCTGAAGTAGGCTGTTGACAAAGACCCGATAACCCAACTGGGTGGGTACACGGCCTGCCGAAGTATGGGGCGCCCGAATGAGACCGAGGTCTTCAAGATCCGCCATCACATTGCGGATGGTAGCTGCGCTGAGGTCGAGGCCCGGTTCCCGCGAAAGCGTCCGCGAGCCGACAGGCTCCCCATCGCTGACGTAACGGCGGATCAGCAGTTTCAGCAGATTATGCGCCCGGTCATTGAGTTCCAGATGTTGCAGATTATCAACGGGTTCTGTCACGAGCTTACTGCCGGAAAATGAATGTAAAATGCTGGCAAAAGGTCTTTGGGTTTGCGGTGTAATCATACCACCGGATGATTCCTCCGTAATCAGCCCCTTTCGACGGCCCAAAAAACTGAATGACCCATCGGTTACCGTAAAAATTATGATTTTCAAATCAATCGGCCTATTTGGGCGATATCAGGATGTGGCGGTCAAAGCCACCTTGAACGAGATTCGCGAGCACCTCGAGCAGCGGGGCCGGTCTGTTTTCCTCGGCGACACCACGCATCAGGAGATTGAGGGACTGCGCATTGGGGACAGTGGCCAACCGCTGGCAGAAACGATCGATCTCGGCATTGTCGTCGGGGGGGACGGCACAATGCTGCACGTGACAAGCGCACTGGCCCGGGTGAGCCTGCCCGTGATTGGCATCAACATGGGCCGGCTGGGCTTTCTCACTGATATTCCCGCCGATACCTTCCGGAATGATCTCGATCTCATGCTTGAAGGTGAATTTGAGATCGAGGAACGCATGATGCTCAAAGCCGGCCTGACCCGGAACGGGGCGATCCAGGCTGAGCGTCTGGCACTTAATGATGTGGTCCTCTCTAAGGGTGCAACCGGCAAGATGATTGAGTTCGATACCCGGGTCAATGGTGAACCTATCGGCCGCGTGCGTGGCGATGGTGTGATTGTTGCGACTCCTACAGGTTCAACCGCCTACGCCCTATCTGCCGGCGGACCGATCTTGCACCCACTCCTCCCCGCGATCGTCCTGACACCGATCTGTCCCCATACGCTGGGGCAACGGCCGATCGTCCTCGACAGATATTCCGACATTCAAATCGATTTTGTCGAATCAGATAACGAAAAAGGCCACGCCTTCGTCGACGGCCTCGATTTCGCCGTGGTCCACACAGGTGAAAGTCTCACGATCACGCCGGCTGAGCTTTCGGCACGCCTGGTGCGGATCAAAGGCCACAGTCATTACGAAGTACTGCATTCCAAACTGGGTTGGGGCTGATCTGGCAGACCGCTATGATCAACTGGATCGATGTCCGTGATTTCGTTGTCATCAAACATGTCCAGATCACCTTCGAACCCGGCTTAACGGTAATCACCGGGGAGACCGGCGCAGGCAAATCGGTAGTGGTCGATGCACTCGCTATGCTGCTCGGCGGACGGGCATCGGGTGATCTGGTTCGCAGCGGCTCCGAACGTGCAGAGATTCAGGCAGATTTCGATATCAGTAATCTTGCGCCGGCCTGCGAGTGGCTTGCCCGGATGGAACTCAACGGTGAGGAGGGCGAGTGCACCCTTCGAAGAACAGTTTACCCTGAGAAAGCTTCACGTGGTTTCATCAACGGTCGCCCGGTGCCGATACAGTCACTGCGTGAATTGGGGGCGTTACTCGCCGACATTCATGGCCAGCACGAACATCACAGACTGCTGCAGCGCGATGTACAGCGGAGGGTATTGGATGACAGCGCAGGGATCTCGGGTGACGTCCTGGCGTTGGCGGCAACGGCTGCGGAGGTGGCACACCTCACCACCGAACTCGTCCAGGTCCAATCCGGCATGGATGCCCGCCGAGAGCGCGAATCACTACTGCGTCATCAGGTTGACGAACTCACGGCCCTTGCTCCTGATCCGGATGAGTTCCAGCAAATTGGTGAAAAATACACACGTCTCTCCCATACCCAAGAACTGGCACAAGGCGCGTGGCAACTGCTCCAGGAGCTTGACCAGGCAGAAGATGTTTCTGCGTCCGCGGTATTAACCCGAGCTGCCGGCCGGCTGGGTGAACTTGCCGCCTATGACGCTCGTCTTCGCGTGCTCGCAGATCAGATCGAAAGTATCGATACCCAACTCACCGATACAGTCGGAGAACTTCAGCGGTACTGCGATAACTACACGCTGGAACCCGATGAACTCGAGAGAATCGATCAGCGCCTTCGTGTGCTGCACGATGCAGGGCGCAAATACCGGGTTGCCCCTAAATCCCTGAAATCTCTATGGGAAGACCTGGCGCAGGATCTTTTGAAACTGAGCACTGCAATAAACAACCCAGAAGCTCTTGAAAAACAGCTACACAAAGCGCAGCAACAATACGACAAACAAGCCCGGGGTGTTTCCAAGTCCCGTAGCGACGCGGCGGACAGCCTCGCGAAGGCGGTCAATGCCCAGTTACCGTCACTGGGGCTGGAGGCTGCCAAGTTCCGGGTGACGCTGCAAAAAGAGCATGCCGATATGAGAAGCCCCCATGGGCTTGAGAACGTATATTTCGAACTGCAATCGGCGCCCGACCTTGCCTTTGCGCCACTTGAGCGTGCCGCATCCGGTGGCGAGCTGTCGCGAGTCAGCCTTGCCATTCAGTTCACCGTTGCACAAGCGACGCCGACACCCTCGTGCATCTATGACGAAGTTGATGTCGGAATTGGCGGTCGGGTCGCGGAGATTGTGGGCCAGAAACTCAGATCACTGGCGCAGACTCAACAGATCCTGTGCATTACACACCTACCCCAGGTGGCCGCTCAAGGGCAGCATCATCTTCGCGTCACACGCTTATCGGGTGATGAGACCCAGGTAGAATTGGAGCCTCTGGATTCGCCAGGCCGCATCGAAGAACTAGCGCGTATGCTCGGGGGTGTCGAGATTACTGCCAAAACTCGTGCACACGCCGAAGAATTACTTTCCCGGGCTCTGATATGACCGCATTGATTCGCGCTGCCACAACGGCAGACGTACCGACGATACATGCGCTGCTCCGAGACTACGCTGACGATGGGCAGTTGCTCGCCCGCTCGACAGACGAGATCGGTGAGCACCTGCAACGGTTTGTGGTTGCCGAAAACAATGGAGAGGTTCGCGGTTGCGGATCCCTTGAACTGTTTTCCCGGGAACTTGGTGAGGTCCGTAGCCTCGCTGTCCACCCGGATCATCATGGCCATGGTCTCGGGCAGAAAATGGTGGATGAGATCGAGCAAATGGCTCAGGAACTCGGGCTCACCCGCATTATTGCCCTCACCTATGTGCCGGGGTTTTTCCGTAAACTCGGCTACCAGATTGTTGCGATGGAAAGCCTTCCGGAAAAGGTGTTCGGCGTCTGTGTCACCTGCCCGAAGTTCGACCACTGTGATGAGATTGCGATGCAGAAGACGCTGCCGACTGCATAGCTGCCCCTGACGAAACTGCCATCCGTTATGATTCAACTCATGTCCATCTCCCGTATCCGCCTACTGAAGGCTGCGCTCTACCTCATCATCGGAGCGTCACTATTGGTATTAAATGGCTGCGTTCGCAGTTATCGGGTGGAAATTCAACAGGGCAATGTCATCAGCGCGGAGCAGATCGAGAAGATCACCCCTGGTACATCTCGTAATGAGGTCCGGTTTATCCTAGGAACCCCACTCATCGAGGACCCTTTCCACGCAGAACGATGGGATTACTTCTATAGCCTCGATCCAGCCAAAGGAGAACTGGTCACCAAGTATCGATTGAGTGTGTGGTTTGAAAATGACCAAGTGTTACGGACTGTGGTGGAAGGCGCGGGACTGCCGGGGGCTATCGAGCCCGATCTGGAGGAGGACAGCCCCGGCTTCTTCTCGCAACTATGGGACAAAGTCACCCCTTCGGACGACTGACCTTTTTTCTCTGTGCGCGCAGTCGGCGCGCCTCTGTCGGACTTAACTGCAGCCGACGATAGATCTCAACCCGGTCCCCATCTGTGAGTTGGGTATCGAGTTCGACCCGGCGGGAGAAGATCCCGACTGGAACGGTTTCAAGATCGATCTCTGAAAATACCCCTAAGACTCCCGAAACAAGGACCGCGTCACGCACGGTTGACCCGGGCGCCATATTTATCACCTCCCGGAACTGTCGCTCTGGCAACGCGTAGACAACGGTGATCTCAAGCAAAGGCGCGCTCTCCATACAGCACCTTGGCCCGCTCAACAAACGCATCAATGAGTTCGGTGCAGATCCGGCTAAAGATTGGCCCGAGGATTTTGTTGCCCAACGGGCCCGATAGGGAAAAGTCCACTTCGAGCCTGACTTCACTTGCCAGCGCGTCCAGTGATTTGAAATACCAGAGCCCTTCCAGTGACTCAAAGGCAGCGCCCTCATCAAGGGTCATCCGAATCCTCGAATCGAGATCCATATGGTTACGGGTCGTAAATGACGTCGTCCAGCCTTTGTAACTGATGTCGACCTGGGCCACGATGGTGTTTTCTTCGGACTCAAGAATCCGGGATGCGCTGCACCAGGGCAAAAACTCCTCATACCGGTCGACATCGCCTGCCAGTACATACATCTCGTGAGCCGTATACGGCACGATCAGGGAGCGTTGAACTTTCGCCACCGCGCTTCTTCAATCCTTGAAAACCCTGATTATAGAACCGGATCGAGGGCATAAACGCTGAATAAACCCTTAGAATGGGCATGACGCTAAAAGTGTTTTCTCCAGCGGGAATCAGACAAGATGTCAGGAAGTAAAGCCAAGTCGGATAGCAGTATTGCCCGCAACAAAAAGGCGTGGCATGACTATTTCATCGAGGAAGAATTCGAGGCTGGCCTTGTGCTCGAGGGGTGGGAGGTCAAAAGTCTGCGGGAAGGTCGCGCACAGATCAAGGAAGGTTATGTGATCATCCGTACGGGTGAACTATTTCTTTTTGGCGCACATTTCTCGCCGCTGCCAGCCGCATCAACCCACATCTCGCCCGACCCGACCCGTACCCGCAAGCTCCTCCTGCACGCGAATGAGATCAGCAAACTCATTGGCGGCGTGGAGCGAAAGGGCTACACGCTGGTCCCCCTGTCACTCTACTGGAAGAACGGCCGAGCCAAACTCAAAATTGCTCTCGCTAAGGGAAAGAAACAGCACGACAAACGGGCTAGCATCCGCCAGCGCGAATGGGATCGCGATGCACACCGCCTGATGAAGCTGAACCGCTGATCAGGATCTGCTTATCTGACTGATTTTCTGGGTAAAGGATGGCCGGGTTACGATATAATTGGTCCCGGTATTTATCGATGAAGAAACAGGGGGCGACCTGGTTTCGACGTGGATTACAAAGCCATCGGAGCATGTCGAGGTGCAGATCTCCTCGTAAATCCAACTGCAAACTATTAGTTGCCAACGACGACAACTACGCCCTGGCGGCTTAAGCCCTGCCAGTCTCTC
>JABJIU010000039.1 GCA_018661145.1 Pseudomonadota bacterium
GAATTGCTTATGGACGAACGCTCATTTCTCAGCCGATGGTCTCGCCGTAAGGCGCTTCGCCAGGAGGAGTTGGACGATGCGGCCTTAGGCGGCACAGACGAAACTGTGATCGAGACGGCCAATTCCGCTGAAGAAAAGCGGCCGCCTCCGACGGATGAGGACATGCCGTCGGTTGAATCTCTCGGCGAGGATGACAATTACGGCGATTTTCTCTCCCCCAAGGTCAGTGAGAAATTGCGTAAGTTAGCGTTGCGTAAGTTGTTCCATGGAGCCGGATTCAACATCCGCGATGGACTGGACGACTACGACGAGGACTTTACTTATTTCGAGCCGTTGGGCGATATTGTCACGGCCGACATGCGTCACCGCGAAGAGATGTTGGAGCGTAAAGCGCGCGAGGTCGCCGAAGCGGCTGAGAAAGAGAGCGCGTCCGAGCAACAAGTTGCGGCGCAAACACAACCGGAACTCGAGGAAGGAAGCGAAGCGCCTGACTCCGAGTCAGATGATCTCGCCGACAGCGATATTGGCAAAAACGAGAGTGTTCAGGCTGACGATGTTGAGGAAGAAGAAAACGCTCTGACCGGTCCGGATCATCCGGTGGATCGTGAAGTTCCGGACCGCAGACCCGTAACGACCGGTCGGATCGCTGGAATGCGTGACGGCGCAAAAGGAGAAAATGGATGAGCGCAGATGCGACTGAGCAGGTAACCAATTTCCTGGGGTTTGATCTGCCGAATGATTCCTCTCTTCAGCAGGCGCGGCTTCAGGCGCTTGCGACGGGGCTTGTCGGTGAAGTGACGCCTACGTCTTTGGTCTCCTTCAGTTCGAGCGGCGTCCTTGCCATCGTGGGGCCTTTGCCCTCAGCATTGGCTGTAGCCCAGGAGTTGCCGGACGTGGATGGATGTCTTCTGGTAGCGACCGATGGCGGTGATCCAGGTAAAACGGAGATTCGTGAAGTAGAGGGTCGATCTTTGCCGGTGGTCTTTGGCAAGCCGGTTGCTATTGAGGGGTTTCTGGGGAAGTTCGTAATCAGCCTCATTCGTGATGGGGCGGAGATGGATCTTGCTAAAGCTATGGAACTGCCTGGCGGGGCGGTTGACATCGTGCTTGATCTTCTGCGTGAGCCGTTGCTGACGCCTGAGGTGCTGCCACCGGGATATTTCGCACCGCGTGGCGACACCTTTGCGCTGGATGAGGCCTGCCAGTCAATTCGGGATCTTAAGGGCCAGTTTGAAAAACCACAGTATGTGCTCTATGACCCGGACATCTGCGCTCGTGGCGCCCGTGGGATCGAGGGTTGTCGCCGTTGTCTCGACGTCTGTCCGGCAGATGCGCTGAGTACAGTGGGAGAACGGATCTCGGTCGAGACGCACCTGTGCCATGGGATGGGCTCATGCTCATCTGCCTGCCCGACGGGCGCCCTCAGTTATGCCTACCCCAACCGGGTTGATACGCTGAATCGTCTCCGCAGAACGATTTCAGAGTTTGGTAAGCAGACCGACCTGGTGCCCGAGGTGACCTTCTTCGGAGGAGAGGGGAGTTCCGCAAAATTGAGCGGACCGATCATCGACATTCCGGATCATGTGATTCCCTGGCGGAGTGAAGAAGTGGGAAGCAATGGACCAGAAGTCTGGCTCTCCGCGATCGCTTATGGGGCACGGTCCATCACCGTGCTTACATTTCCACAGACACCCCCGAGCGTCTGTGTATCAGCCGAGCGGCAGGCGCGTGAAGTCAATGCGGTACTGTCAGGCTTGGGTTGGCCGAGCGACACCGTCAGGGTCATCTTGGTGGATGAAGAAATTGCTTCACCCTGGTCAATGACTGAACAAGTCCCTCAGGAGGGGATGCCTGAATGGAGGCCGGCGACCTATGCCGGTATCGAAGATAAGCGCGCCGTTCTGCGAGCAGCGATCGATCACCTGGTCTCTCAAACCTCTAACGCGCCGCCAGAGATCTCATTGCCGGTGGGGACTCCGTTTGGCGAAGTCCGCGTCGATAAGGAGAAATGCACGCTCTGTATGGGCTGCGTTTCGGTTTGTCCCGCCGGGGCGATACTCGATAACAAGGACCGCCCCTGTCTTTCATTTATCGAGTGGAACTGCGTTCAGTGTGGACTCTGTGAGAACGCCTGTCCGGAACAGGCGATCGACCTCAAGGCGCGGCTGCTTACCGACAGCAATAGCCGTATGGAGCGACGGATTCTTAATGAGGAAGAGCCTTTCAAGTGTCTTGGATGCGGAAAACCATTCACCACCCAAAGCATGATTGAGAAAATGGAAGAAAAACTGGCCGGCCACCGGATGTTTGAGGGCGACGGAATGCGCCGCTTGAAACTCTGCGAGGACTGCCGGGTTAAGGACATGTTTAAGGATAAAAGTTAAGTCATTGAGAATCTTTCATTTTGTCTAATTAAGAGTACAAAAAGTAAGTTATTTATCGGGAAAATAATTTAAGTTATCGTCACGATTAGTGTTGATTATCTGAGAGGGTAGGGGCACAATAAATTCCATCTATCTATAGATTGATAATGTAAATGATAATCATTCTCAACTCGCTGTGATCAGGGAAATCTCTCAATACATCCTAAGATGACTTCACAGCCCGCAGTGTCAGTTGTAACCGAGGAGCAACACGCCCGCTCCGGTACCTACACACTCCTTGGCGCGCTTCTTAATTCGCCGTGCTCTGAGCCCGTTGTGAACCTACTGACCTCTATAGATATTTCTGATTCATCAGGTGAGGCCTTACCCTGGAGCAAACTTCAAAGCGGGATTGTCAACGCTGACCTTGACGACTTGGCTCACGAATATCATGCCCTGTTCGTTGGTCTGGGGCGTGGTGAACTTCTGCCCTACGGATCCGTCTATCTGACAGGATTCCTACAGGAGAAACCTTTGGCAGACCTTCGAGCGAACCTACAGGAGCTCGGCTTTGAGGTCACTGATAACACGCACGAGCCCGAGGATCATGTGGGCGCGCTCTGCGAGGTTATGGGCATCATGGCGGGATCTCCTAATGAATTTTCCCACGAGACGCAAATGGCGTTCTTTTCCCAGCATATGGGACCGTGGATGACGGAATTTTTCGACGACCTGATTAAGGCTCGCGAGAGTGGGTTTTATCGGTCGGTCGGTGAATTTGGCCGTGCCTTTATCGCTATTGAAAAGCAGTACTTTGCGATGGAGGTATAGCCTTAAGTACGTTGTCGGAACCTAATCAACTCTTCCACAGCGAGGTAATACGCATGAGAAAGAAACAAATACAAAACGAAAAAAACGTTACAGGAAGACGTAAATTCCTTAAAGGGGCGGCGGCTGCAGGTGGAGCTGCTGCGTTGGCTTCTGGCCAAAGAGCGGTAGCGGCAAGCGACTCCATTGCGGGCGATGCCTCATCTGGCTCCGGCTACCAGGAGTCAGGTCACATCAGGGATTACTACAAAACTGCCCGGCTTTAGGCTGGAAGTTTACGTCCTTAAACCCTTTTTTCGAGCAAGGCTCGGGATACCGGAGGAATAAAGATGAAACTGATCAGAACTGCGACAGAGCCGGCAGCACAGCCCAAAAGCGACGCTTCCGGTACTGCGATTGATCGTCGTACCTTCCTGAAACGCTCAGGAATCACCATTGGGGGTGCTGCAGCGGCAACGGCGCTCGCACCCACCATGATGCGAAAGGCCCACGCCGCCTCGATCCCCTCCGGAGGGGAGGGAACCCAGACAGTGCGAACGGTGTGCACACACTGCTCTGTGGGTTGCGGCATCAATGCCGAAGTCAACAACGGAGTCTGGGTGGGTCAGGAACCCGCTTTCGATCATCCTTTTAATTTGGGTGCCCATTGCGCTAAGGGCGCATCGGTGCGAGAGCATGGACATGGCGAACGTCGCCTGAAATACCCCACCAAACTGGTTGGCGGCAAGTGGGTGCGGATGAGCTGGGACGATGCGATCAGCGAGATCGGCGACCAGATGCTTCAGATCCGAGAGCAGTCCAGCCCCGATTCTGTTTACTGGCTGGGGTCTGCCAAATTCAACAACGAGCAGTCGTACTTGTTCCGTAAGTTCTACGCCCTGTGGGGTTCGAACAACGGTGACCACCAGGCGCGAATTTGTCACTCCACCACGGTAGCCGGCGTGGCCAATACCTGGGGCTACGGTGCGATGACCAACTCGTACAACGATATACATAACAGTAAGGCGATGCTGATTATTGGCGGCAATCCTGCGGAGGCGCATCCGGTTTCCCTCATCCACCTGATGCGCGCTAAGGAGCGTAACAACGCGCCGCTGATCGTGATCGATCCGCGCTTTACCCGTACCGCTGCGCATGCTGACCTCTACCTCAAGATCCGCCCCGGGACAGACGTGGCGATTACCTGGGGCATGATGTGGCATATCTTCCAAAATGGCTGGGAGGACAAGGAATTTATCCACCAGCGTGTCTGGGGAATGGATGACATCAAGAAAGAGGTCGCTAAATGGACGCCCGACGTGACGTACGACGTGACGGGTGTGCGTGAGGAACTGGTCTATCAGGCGGCCAAGATGATGGCGGATAACCGGCCCAGCACCTTCATCTGGTGCATGGGCGGTACTCAGCACACTATCGGTAACAACAATACCCGGGCCTACTGCAACTTCCAGTTAGCGCTTGGAAACATGGGCAAATCCGGCGGCGGTACCAACATCTTCCGCGGTCACGACAACGTGCAGGGCGCAACAGACTTTTGCATTCTGTCGCACTCGCTGCCTGGATACTACGGTCTTTCCGCAGGTTCGTGGAAGCACTGGTCACGCGTCTGGGATCTCGACTACGAGTGGATAAAGGGTCGTTTTGATCCCGATAGTTACGAGCAGTCCAAGGGCAAGCCGGTCGCGCCGATGAATACCAAGGGCATTCCGGTGTCACGCTGGATCGACGGCGTTTTGGAAGACAAGGCCAATATCGCGCAAAAAGACAACATCCGTGCGATGGTGATGTGGGGCCATGCGCCGAACAGTCAGTCGCGTGGGCTTGAGCAGAAGAAGGCCTTTGAAAAGCTTGACCTGCTGGTGGTTATCGATCCTTATCCCACTGTGAGTGCGGTGATGCATGATCGCACCGATGGCGTGTATTTGCTACCGGCAGCAACTCAGTTTGAGACCTACGGGTCAGTGACCGCATCGAACCGTTCACTACAGTGGCGTGACAAGGTGATTGATCCCATGTTTGAGTCTCTGCCGGATCATACGATCATGCACAAACTGGCGACCAAGCTTGGATTTGGTAATGAACTGACCAAGAACATCAAGGTCGAAAATGATGAGCCGTTAATCGAAGACATCACTCGCGAATTCAACAAGGGTATGTGGACGATCGGTTACACCGGCCAGAGCCCGGAGCGGATGAAGAAACAGCAGGCCAATTGGGGCACCTTCCACATCACTACGCTCAAGGCCGAGGGCGGTCCCTGCGATGGCGAGTATTACGGTCTGCCGTGGCCCTGCTGGGGCACCCCAGAGATGGGGCATCCCGGTACGCCAAATCTCTACGATCCGAGCAAGCCTGTTGCCGATGGCGGCCTTTGCTTCCGCGCTCGTTTCGGCGTGGAGCGCAATGGCGAAAGCCTGCTGGCCAACGGTTCCTACCCGGTTGGCTCCGAGATCAAGGATGGCTACCCGCAATTTGATCATAAACTGCTTAAACAACTCGGCTGGTGGGATGATCTTTCAGAAGACGAGAAAGCAGCCGCAGACGGCAAGAACTGGAAAACTGACCTTTCCGGCGGTATCCAGCGGGTTGCC
>JABJIU010000125.1 GCA_018661145.1 Pseudomonadota bacterium
GCCATCCGCGTTTGAGACTGTCGGTATGGTGCTGATTGTCGGAGCCGGTATCTATACTTTCTACCGCGAGCGGATTCAGGGTCAGGCTGCTGCAACTGAGGCGACCCTTCGCTGAAGCGCCACTGCCTCTGGCAGACGTTCGTTACGCTATCCGCTTAGCGTAACCCTCTTTTCACGCCTGGGTTGGCGACATAAATGGTCTGCGCCCCTATAATGCGCCACCGCTCGCATTTGTACACATCGATTCAGGATTTCCCGGGATGCACCCAGCAATAGAAAATTTGCGAAACGTGGCCATTATTGCTCACGTGGACCACGGCAAAACGACGCTGGTTGATCAACTACTGCGGCAGTCGGGAACGCTCGCCTCACACGGTGAACTCACGGACCGGGTCATGGATTCAAATGATCTTGAGCGGGAGCGGGGAATCACCATTTTGTCGAAAAACACTGCCATTCGCTGGCAGCAGTGGCGCATCAATATTGTGGACACACCGGGCCATGCGGATTTTGGCGGGGAGGTTGAGCGCGTATTGTCGATGGTCGATTCCGTGTTACTGCTAGTCGATGCTGTTGAGGGGCCAATGCCTCAGACACGTTTTGTTACGCAGAAGGCGCTCAGTCATGGGCTTCGTCCGATTGTGGTGATCAATAAGGTTGATCGCCCCGGCAGCCGTCCGGACTGGGCGCTGGATCAGACCTTTGATCTTTTCGATCGGTTGGGCGCATCCGAAGCGCAGCTCGATTTTCCCGTGATCTATGCTTCAGCGCTGCAGGGATGGGCTGCGCGGGAGCCGGTCGCAGGCCCGGCCCACGATATGCAGGCGCTCTTTCAAGCTATCGTAAGGCACGCACCAGTTCCGCCGGTCGATCCAAATGGTCCCTTCCAGATGCAGATCAGCGCGCTTGACTATTCTCCCTATGTAGGCGTTATTGGTATCGGCCGGATTCAGCGTGGCCAGGTTCACCGAAATGATGTCGTAGCAATCGCCACGCCGGATGGCAAGGTCCGCAAGAAGCGGATACTGCAGATTCTCGGATTTGAGGGGCTGGATCGCATCGAATCGGAAAGTGCGGTGGCAGGCGATATCGTCGCTGTAACGGGACTCGATGCATTGAGCATATCAGACACGCTGTGTGATCCTGAGACGGTAGAGCCACTCTTCCCGCTCAGCGTTGATCAACCCACATTGAGCATGACGTTTCAGGTGAACGATTCACCCTTTGCCGGGCGGGAAGGCCGGTTCGTGACCAGTCGAAATCTCAGGGAGCGGCTCGAGCGCGAGTTGATTCACAACGTGGCTTTGCGTGTTGAGCCCATGGAGGATCTAGATAAATTCCGGGTGTCAGGTCGTGGTGAGTTACACCTTGCGATCCTTATTGAAAACATGCGTCGCGAGGGGTTTGAACTCGCAATCTCCCGTCCGGAAGTCATCATGCGCGAAGAGCAAGGTGTGATCCATGAACCCTTTGAAACGCTCACCGTCGATGTGGAGGAGGCCTACCAGGGCCGGGTGATGGAGCGTCTTGGAGAGCGACGTGCCCAGTTGCGCGATATGGTGCCCGATGCCGCCGGCCGCGTCCGGTTGGATTACCTGGTCCCTAGCCGTGGTTTGATCGGCTTTCGCTCAGAGTTTCTGACCATCAGCTCAGGCACTGGATTGATGTACCACGCCTTCGATCATTACGCCCCTCGAGTTGACGGGAATCTTGCCGAGCGCAATAACGGGGTACTGGTGTCCATGGCCGCCGGCAAGGCGCTGGCCTATGCTTTGTTTAATCTTCAGGAGCGTGGGCGGCTTTTTATTGGTCATGGCGTTGAAGTTTATGAGGGGATGATCATCGGCATTCATTCAAGATCCAACGACCTGGTCGTGAATCCATTGAAAGCCAAGCAGTTAACCAACATACGTGCTGCGGGAACTGATGAAAATCTGCTGCTCTCGCCGCCAGTTTCTACGACACTTGAATACGCACTCGAGTTCATCAACGAGGACGAGTTGGTGGAAGTCACACCCGAATCCATCCGGATTCGCAAGAAATACCTGCGAGAACACGAACGCAAGCGCGCTAGCCGCGCGGCCTGAGGTTGGATCTCAGCCCGTCTCTTGGCCGGCGAGGTAAAGCCAGGTTGGAACAATACTGTCAGGATTGAGCGAGACGCTTTCAATTCCTTCGTCCATCAGCCAGCGGGCGAAATCGGGGTGGTCTGACGGTCCCTGACCGCAGATACCTACATATTTTCCGGCGCTACGGCAGGCAGAAATAGCTTGGTGGAGCAGGATTTTTACGGCTTCATTACGCTCGTCGAAAAGGTGTGCAATGTCCCCAGAGTCGCGGTCGAGACCCAATGTCAGTTGTGTGAGGTCATTGGAGCCGATGGAGAAACCGTCAAAGTGTTCCAGAAAGGCATCGGCCAGAAGGGCATTTGACGGGATTTCACACATCATGATCACTTTGAGATCGTTAACGCCGCGTACAAGTCCGTTGGCGGCCAGGAGGTTGATGACTTCCTCGGCTTCTGCCACTGTCCGGACAAAAGGCGCCATCAGCCAGATGTTGGTGAGCCCCATTTCATCCCGAACAAACTTCAGCGCCTGGCATTCAAGCTCGAAGCAATCACGAAAACCAGAGTCGATGTAACGGGCGGCGCCGCGGAAGCCGAGCATCGGATTGTCTTCCCGGGGTTCAAACTCCCGCCCGCCGATCATGTTGGCGTACTCATTGGATTTAAAGTCGGAAAGCCGAACGATCACCGGCTTTGGATGAAAGGCTGTGCCGATATGGGAAACACCCTCGGCCAGTTTCTTCACATAGAAGTCGACGGGACTTTGATAGCCAGCCATTGCCCGGTCCACTTTAGTCCGGACGTCCGACTCCAGCCGCGCATAGTTGAGCAGGGCCTTCGGGTGAACACCGATCGTGTTGTTAATGATGAATTCCAGCCGGGCGAGCCCGACACCGGCGTTGGGTAGAGCCTGAAAATCGAAAGCCCGCTCGGGGTTGCCGATGTTCATACTGATTTTGAATGCCAGCTCGGGCATATCGTTAAGGTCGATTCGCTCGATCTCAAAATCGAGTTCTCCCTCGTATACCCGGCCAGTATCGCCTTCTGCGCATGAGACAGTGACGGCGAGACCTTCAGTAAGCGCCGAGGTAGCTTTGCCGCAGCCAACGACTGCCGGAATGCCGAGCTCACGGGCGATAATGGCAGCGTGGCAGGTCCGACCCCCTCGGTTGGTGACAATCGCGCCTGCACGCTTCATGACGGGCTCCCAGTCGGGGTCAGTCATGTCGGTGACCAGTATGTCTCCCGGAGTCACTCTGTCGAGGTCTTTCACCGAGGGAACTACGCGAACTGTACCCGTCCCAATGCGGCTGCCGACGCTGCGGCCCTCGCAGAGTACCCGACTGGTCTGGTTAAGTCGGTAACGTTCCAGGACTTGTTTGTGGGTTCGGCTCTGAACGGTTTCCGGCCGTGCCTGAAGAATAAAAAGTTCACCCGACTCCCCATCAAGCCCCCATTCGATATCCATTGGTTTGCCATAGTGCGTTTCAATGGCGATCGCCATGCCGGCCAGGGCTTCCACTTGATCGTCCGTCAGCGAGAAGCGGTTCTGTTCTTCGGCTGAGGTATCGACGGTTTTCACCGGCGGCATTTCATCGCCTTTTGCATAGACCATCTTTATCAGTTTGCTGCCGAGGTGTCTTCGGGTTATGGCTGGTTTACCAATCTTCAGGGTGGGTTTATGTACATAGAACTCATCAGGATTAACCGCGCCCTGCACAACACATTCCCCCAGGCCAACACTCGCGGTAACGAAGACTGCGTCGGCGAAGCCGGATTCGGTATCCAGGGTGAACGCAACACCACTTGCGCCGATATCGCTTCGCACCATGCGCTGTATTCCCGCCGAGATAGCTACCTGCGCATGATCAAAACCCTGGTGCACGCGGTAGGCGATCGCACGGTCATTGAACAGCGAGGCAAAGACTTCATGCACTGCAGAGAGAACGTTATCGATACCCCGCACATTGAGAAAACTCTCTTGCTGTCCGGCAAAAGAAGCCTCGGGTAAATCCTCGGCGGTGGCTGATGATCGGACCGCTACAGCGGTATTCGTTCCAAGTTGCGCGTAGCGCTGGCTGATCTCCTGGATCAGTATCTCCGGCAAGTGCGTCTCGATAATCCAACCCCGGATTCGACCGCCTGTTTCGGTCAGTTGTGCGATGTCCTCGATATCCAGGTGTACCAGTTCCTGGTCGATGCGTTTACCGAGACCATCGTCATTGAGAAAGGACCGGTAGGCATCGGCGGTGGTCGCGAAACCCTCGGGCACCAAAATACCGACCGGGTTGAGCTTACTGATCATCTCTCCGAGCGATGCGTTCTTGCCACCTACGATCGGAACAGCATCCATACCGAGTTCGGTGAACGGGATCACCTGGGTGCTGGTCAACATGATCTGACTGCTCCTTCGGGTATGCTATACATTCGGTATCTGCCTAAGAAAGTAACCAGGAGAAAAGAGATGGGCCTTGAGAAGCGTTCGGTTTTTGTGGTCTCCGACCGTACTGGTCTGACCGCTGAAGAACTGGCCCGAAGTCTGTTGACGCAGTTTCCGCTGGTTCACTTTGTGACGACGGTCCTCCCTTTTGTTGACTCGGATGATAAGTTGAAAGACGTTCTTCGCCAAATCAACGAGAGTAGCGCGAGCGATGGGTCTCGGCCCATCGTTTTTTTCACTTTCGTCAATGCCGATTATCGAAAGCAGATTGACCAGGCAAATGCGCTGGTGATCGATGTTTTTAGCTCATTTATGGGACTGCTGTCTCGAGAGTTGAATCTGGTTCCAAGTTGGCAGCCGGGATACAGTCACGGCGTCACTGACCCGCTTCGTTATAACTCACGCATTGATGCGGTCCATTTCGCGATGGACTGTGACGATGGGGTAAACCCCGATGCCTACGATCAGGCTGATATGATTTTGGTGGGCGTATCCCGAAGTGGGAAAACACCCACCTGTGTTTATCTCGCGATGCATTTTGGGTTGTACTGCGCCAACTATCCGCTGACCGACGACGACTTTCTCGATGACGGTCTTCCGCCGGTGCTGCAGCCTTACCGCGACCGCCTATTCGGTTTGACCATAGACTCACGGCGGCTTCACGAGATTCGTGAGAAACGCCGCCCCGGCAGCGCCTACGCCAAGTTAGCCCAGTGTCAATTTGAGGTACGGCGCGCCGAGGGTCTCTACCGCCATCACGGGATCGCAACTTCGGACACGTCGGGTATTTCTGTTGAGGAGATCGCGACGACGGCACTCCAGCAAAGCGGTATCCGCCGCGAATTGCTGGGTTAACGGTGATCCAGTGACGCGTCCTACCGTCGGTTTCGTTAGCTTGGGTTGCGCCAAGGCAACTGTGGACTCGGAGCGAATCCTGACCCAGTTGAGGGCGGAGGGGTACGGGTTTTCGCAAACCTATGATGATGCCGATGTCGTGGTAGTAAACACCTGCGGGTTTATCGATGCAGCGGTGGAGGAGTCACTTTCTACCATCGAGGAAGCCATGAGCGTCAACGGCCAGGTGATCGTGACGGGCTGCCTTGGCGTGCGGGCAGAGATGCTTAAGGAAAAGTTTCCCGACCTTCTGGCGGTCACCGGTCCTGAAGCAGTCTCAGAGGTGATGTCGGCGGTGCACGCAAAGGTGCCGCCGTTGCAGGAACCGCTCTACCATCTTCTCCCGCCCGGAGGCGTCAAACTGACGCCCCGGCATTACGCTTACCTCAAGATTTCTGAAGGATGTAATCACAAGTGCAGTTTCTGCATTATCCCGACCATGCGCGGGCGCCTCGCTAGTCGAAGTCCGAGTGATGTACTGACAGAAGCCGGGAAACTGGTTGAAGCAGGGGTGAGCGAACTGCTTGTGGTTTCCCAAGATACGAGCGCCTACGGGATAGATCTGAAAAAACACTCAGACCTCATGACAGGAGATGCTCTGCGCCCGGATGTGTGTAGTCTTGCCAGAGCGTTGGGAGAGTTGGGAGTGTGGGTGCGGTTGCACTATGTATACCCTTATCCGCACGTCGATAACCTGATCACATTGATGGTTGACGGTTTGGTGCTGCCCTACCTCGATGTACCGTTTCAGCACGCAAGCCCACGTGTGCTGAAAATGATGAAACGTCCGGCAAGCACAGAAGATAATCTGGCGCGGATTAAGTCCTGGCGCCAGCGGTGCGCCGAACTTGCTATCCGAAGCACGTTCATCGTGGGTTTTCCCGGTGAAACGGAAGATGACTTCCTGCAGTTGCTGACATTTATACGCGAGGCACAGTTGGATCGGGTTGGGTGTTTTGTTTATTCCCCCGTTTCCGGCGCGCGTGCCAATGACTTGCCGGATCCGGTAGACCCGTTGCTGGCGCAGGAGCGCCTTGAAGAACTCATGCAGGTTCAGGCCGAGGTTTCGGAGGGTCGACTGCGTAACCGTGTCGGCTCACAGACTGAGGTGGTGATCGATGAGATTGAAGGTGACACGGCGCTGGCGCGCAGTTATGCCGAGTCACCCGAGGTTGACGGGGTAATTCGTGTCGCGGGTGCAGCCGCTTTTTCTCCCGGCCAGCGCGTTGACGTCAAGATCACGGGCTACGACGCCCACGATCTCAATGCTGAGGCGCTCGACACCTGAACCCAATCTGTTGCTGGGCGATAAGCAGAGCGCCCCTCTTCGTTACATTTGACAATAAAGGTAAATTCCTTATTATTTCCATATATATGTAAAAAAGACATATTTATGCAGGAAATATCGGGTTCATTTGCAATTGCTTTCTCCCTGATTGGCGCACTGGATGCCGATCTTATGGAGATTGTTGGGCTTTCTATCAGGGTCAGTCTGTTTGCGGTGGGGCTCTCTTTGCTAATCGGCCTGCCGGCGGGGGCGGCCATAGCCATCGGGCGATTCCCCGGGCGATTTGGCCTCATCGTGATCAGTAACTCGTTAATGGGAATGCCGCCGGTGGTTATCGGACTGCTGGTCTATCTCGGGCTCTCACGGACAGGTCCGTTTGGGGTGCTGGGCCTGCTGTATACCCCCACCGCAATGGTGATTGCTCAGACGCTCCTGATTACGCCCATCGTGATCGCGCTCGCCCGCCAGACCATAGATGAGTTGAACTCAGAGTATGCGGAGTATTTCGCGTCGATTGCCATCAGTTTGAGGCATCGCGTCATGACGCTGCTCTGGGAAGGGCGGTACGGACTGATGACGGTCTGTCTTGCGGGATTTGGTAGGGCAATCTCGGAAGTCGGCGCCGTGATGATTGTTGGCGGAAACATTGATCACCTGACCCGAGTCATGACGACGGCAATTGCCCTGGAAACTTCCAAAGGAGATCTGGAACTGGCAATGGCGCTCGGCATCATCCTGATGCTGCTAGCCTTAACGGTGAATCTCCTGTTGGCCTTCGTCCGGCCAACCGAGACCTTCGGCAAGAAGAACGCCGCGGCGACCTACTGAATAAGGAAAGGTCAGGAAATCCCCAAAATGTATCAGCGCATTCTTCAAGTCAAGCTTTACTGCCGCGGAAGAAATTCTCTGCTGCACAGTGCCCTGCTTGCGGTGGTGTTGCTAAGTTGTATTCCTCTTGGCGTGAACGCGGATCGCGATGTGCTCGTCCTCCAGTCGACCACCTCAACCGCCAACTCCGGTTTTTATGATCATGTTCTTCCCCTCTTTGAGAAGGCGCACGGGATTAAAGTCAACGTGGTTGCGGTGGGGACCGGGCAGGCGATCCGGAATGCGATCCGCGGTGATGGCGATGTCCTGCTGGTCCACGCCGAATCCGATGAAAAACAGTTTGTCCAGGACGGCTGGGGGCTGAAACGCTTTGATCTCATGTTCAACGACTTCCTTCTGGTCGGTCC
>JABJIU010000114.1 GCA_018661145.1 Pseudomonadota bacterium
TGAGTACCGCTCGATTGAGACCGATGTGCTGGCGCACTGCATGGAACGGGTAACGCAGACCCCACTGGCTGAGCTCATCAGCCGTGAGCTGTGGCAACCGCTCGGCGTTGAGGAAAGCGCCTGCTTCACGGTCGATGGCGCAGGCTACCCACTGGCTTGTGGTGGTTTCAATGCGACGCTCCGCGACTACGCCCGGTTTGGTCAGATGCTATGCAACGACGGAACGGCTAACGGTCAGCAAATTGTCCCTAAGGCCTGGATCGCTGATTCGCTGAATGCCGATCCCTCCATCTTCAGCGACACCAATAACATGGATCTCGATAACGGCGCTTATCGCAACCAGTTCTGGGTCAGGGACATCGAGCGGCGGATCCTGATAGCAAGAGGCGTGTTCGGGCAGATCATCTACGCCGACATGGACAACAGCCTTACTATTGCCCGCTTAGCAAGTTGGCCTGAATTTGTCTCCAGCGAACGAAAAACCGATGATCTGCGCGCATTCGATGCCATCACCCATTTCCTCACGGATCAATAACATGAGCGATCTTGAACTTTGTTACCTGCCTGCGACTGAAGCGATTGCCCGGTTCAAGGCTAAAACCCTATCCCCTGTTGAACTGCTGGACGCGCTGATCCGCCGGGCGGAAGAGGTAGAGCCCGTCATCAACGCTTTCACCTATCGTCACTTTGATGAAGCGATGGACAAGGCTAGAAAGGCAGAAGCGAAATACACCTCCGGCAAGCGCACCAGAGCCCTTGAGGGGCTACCCATCGGCATCAAGGATGAGAATTTCATCGCGGGTAAGCCGACATCGAGTGGCTCCCTTATTATGAAAGACTTTGTGGCAGACAAAACCTCGGTTGGTAACGAGCGCATATTGCGCGCCGGAGGAATTGTTCATGCCCGAACTGCGACACCAGAGTTTTCGTCCGCAGGATACACAAACTCCCGACTGTGGGGTGTCACCCGAAATCCCTGGAATCCCGAGTTCACCCCCGGTGGATCGTCCGGCGGTACCGCCGCCTCACTTGCCGCTGGCACCAGTGCAATTGCCACAGGCTCTGATATCGGCGGTTCCATTCGGATCCCAGCAGGGACCTGTGGCCTGGTCGGATACAAGCCCCCGTACGGACGAAATTCAGACGACCCGCCCTTCAACTTGGATTTTTACTGCCACACCGGGCCTTTAGCGCGAAGTGTCGGTGATGCCATCGCGCTGCAAAATGTCATGTGCGGACCGCACCCGAAAGATATGGCGAGCCTTCGGCCCAAACTGCGTCTGCCCACGCAGTATCCGCCGATCAAAGACTGGAAGATTGCCTTTTCGATGGATCTTGGCTTCTTTGAAGTTGATCCTGACGTCCAAAAGAATACGCTTAAAGCTCTGGATGTCTTTCGTGATCTTGGGGCCACGGTGGAGGAAGTTGACATCGGCTGGGATCACCGGGTGCTAGATGCAGGGCTTGCATACCTTTCCCATATCTTCGGTGCTTATATGGCCACCTATCTGAAGGACCATGCCGACAAAATGACAAGCTATGTGCGTCAATGGGCCGAGGAGGCGCAGAAATCAACTGCAGCGGAATTTCTGCACACTCTGGAAGTTGCTAACGAGATGTATGCGACCGTCGGACCCCTGCTGGAGAAATATCAGGTGCTTGTCTGTCCGACCAACGCACTTCCGGCAGTACCCGCTGATTTTGACCACTCGCGGGACACGATCAGCATTAACGGCAAGAGTGTAAACCCTGCGCTAGGCTGGGTAATGACAACGCCGTTTAATTCCTTAAGTCGCTGCCCGGTCCTGACGGTACCCACAGGACGTGCCGGTAACGGCGTTCCGACCAGTATTCAGATTGTCGGGCGCACCTATACCGACAAGGATGTCTTTCAGGCCGGCATGGCGTACGAATCCGCCGCACCCGTCTGGTTTGCAGGAGACGGCCTCAGGCCGGATATTGATGGCATCTGAAACCCATGGGGCCCCCGATCGGGAAACGATATCGCTCGCCAACTGGCGGCAGAGCCCGTACAACCGTTTCTCGTTTCATCATGTGCGTGAGGTCATCCCAACCGCTGAGGTGAAGGGGGCGCATCAACCGTCAGCGTTCTCCCATAACCTCATTGATCCCGCGTGGCTTTCCCGCGAACTGAAAGAGCCTGATCTTTCGGCAACGCTTAAAGCCTCTAGCACCGATGCTTTCCTTGTCGTCAGGAAAAACGAAATTGTTTACGAGTGGTATGCCGATCATTACCAGGATCAGCAGCCACACATTCTTTTTTCAGTCAGCAAGTCAGTGACCGGACTTCTTGCCGGGATCCTGGAGTCTCAGGGGCTTATCGACCCAAAGGCCCAAGTTGGGGATTACCTTCCTGAAGCCAAAGACAGCGGATATGGCACCTGCACGGTTCAGCAGATTCTCGATATGCAAGCCGAGATCAACTTTGTTGAGGATTACCTCGATCAGACTGGATCCTTCGCCCGCTACCGGGCCGCTACTGGATGGAATCCTCCATCAGCATCGGCCGCCGAACCTGAAGGGCTTGCTGCATTTTTGATATCCCTTAAAGGAACGGGTAAGGCTCACGGGCAGATCTTCCGATACCTTTCTCCCAACTCGGATCTTCTTGGCCTGATCCTCGAGCGTGCAGCGAACGCGCGCTATGCGGACCTCCTGTCGAAATACCTGTGGCAGCCCCTCGGATCTTCACACAATGCCTATGTGACCATTGACCACAAAGGAGCCGCCCGTTCGGCTGGGGGGCTGTGTGTGCATCCCTCGGATCTTGCACTGCTCGGCAGCGCTATCGCGAGGGCGGCCTCGGGTAAGGGTCATCCCGCGATCCCCCCCGAATGGATCGAAGATACTCTATCGGGCGGTGATGTCGATGCCTGGCAATCGGGAGAGTTCGTGAACCTTCTGCCCCAGGGGGTCTATCGTAATCAGTGGTATCTGAGCGATACCACCTCACCCGCGATACTCGGCATTGGGATTCATGGACAGTGGCTATATATTGAACCCAAGACGCAGATCGTCATCGTGAAATTTTCCTCCGAGGCGCAGCCGATCGACGAGTCTCTCGACA
>JABJIU010000106.1 GCA_018661145.1 Pseudomonadota bacterium
ATAGGCGGTCTGACTGGCAAAGACCGGACCGGCGCGCACAACGAGGTAATAAAAACCTCCATAGGCTGTTGCGGTAATTACCGCCATTAAGACGATGGCCCAGCCTGATCTATCCAGCGGCCACGGCATCCAGGCGAACGTGTCTGTTATCCACATAATCGGCGTCAGCATGATAGTGGCCGCCATCAGCATTCCGGTCACAACCACAAAGACATTCACGTTCGGCGGCATTCGTGCCGCGATCACCAGGTTTTCAATTGCGTAGCAGGTTGCCGCCACCACCATGATCAACACCCAAAGAGCGGCAGACGGATCGGGTATGCTGGTATCCGGCAAGACCAGCAGGATGATGGAAAAAATACCTAAGAAAACGCCCATCACACGCATTAGCGACGCCTTTTCAATTTTGAAAAGTGCGGCACCGACAAATGTGGCGAGTGGTACGGTTGCGATGGTAATCGACAGCACGCCTGCACTGACGTGAGAGGCGGCATAAAAGTACAACGTACCTGGAATGACCGAGCCGAGGATGCCGCAGATAACATAGAGAAAGATGAAATTTCTCTTAAGCGGCAGCGGTTGCCTGCTAATGATGCAGTAGGCAATCAGCGTCACGGTGCTGATGAGGCAGGTCCAGTAGTTGATGGTGAGTGGATGCAAGCCCGTTTCGGTCGACATCCGTGCCAGCGAAAAGGAAAGACCCCAGAAAACCCCTAAAAGCAGTAGTACGACAAAGTCCCAGACTTTGCCATCTAACCTCCCGCGAGCGGGCTTTTGTTGCGGAGCTTGAGAGTCCTGCATGTATTAGTCAGGGCAAAGGGATTTGCGAGCGAGTCTAGTCAGTGGGTCACTTTCCTGCCAGCCTCTGTGCGACACCACATTGGCGTTGCACCTACTACACGGCGGGCAGGACAAAAGGCAGCATGGCGGGGACGATGACGATGGCCGCAATGTTGCCAAAACCCACAATCGCGGCAACCTTTTGGGGTTCCTGCTGATACTGTTCCGCCACCAGATAAACCAGGACGGCCGGTGGTAGCGCGCAGTAAAGCAGTAACTGCCGGAACTGCTCGTCGGGCAACAGCAGCAAGGGCTGGATTGCGAGCGCCACAATCAGTGCCGTGAGCGGACAGAGCACCGCTGCGATCAGGCCGATTTTCCAGTCACTCAGATTGACATCTACAAGGCGAATTCCTAGGGCAAATAGCATGACCGGGATAAGCGCATCGCCGAGCATCGCGATAGGTGTTGCGATCATCATAGGAATGGGAACATCCCAAAGGCTTACAACGAGGCCGACGACCGAGGCCAGGATAGGCGGAGAAAGCAGCACGCTTCGCCAGTGCACCTGCCGGTCGACGATATAAATACCAAAGGAAAAGTACAACAGGTTAGTGACGATGAGCAGCACGATGGCTGGCGCGAGACCGGCATCACCGAATGCCAGCAGCGCCAGCGGCAGTCCCAGATTGCCACAGTTATTGAACATCATCGGGGGCACAAAGGTCCGGACGTTGTACTTGAGGAAATTTGCGATAGGCCAGGCAATCAGCCCCGAACCAAAGAATACGGCAGCAGCCGCTATTGCCAGTCCGGGGTAACGAGTGAGATCGAAATCCTGGCTCGACATCACGGTGAACACCAACGCCGGCAGAAACACATTTACGCTGATGGCATTAATTGCCGCGAGGTCGGTCCGATAGCGCAGACTGTAGAGATAACCAAGGCCGGCGACCGCAATTACCGGAATCATGACCTCAAGAATTCTAATCAGCATAGACAGGGGTTAAGATGTTTGATGCAATTGCACCCGTAAGCCCAAAGGGGCTTATCTTGTTTGAACTGGTTCAACTGGGCCGCAGGCAGACCTGAATCTCAAAGTGAGAAATCCCGCGCCAACGCGACACAACATCGACGCTTTCGCGACACGGTAAGGCAAACTAATGGAATCGATCGAGGTTTATCTTATTACAGGTTTGATCTTTCTGTTAGCCGGCACCGTCAAGGGTATTGTGGGCTTTGGTCTTCCGCTGGTGTCAATCACCCTGCTGACCCCGCTTTACGGACTGGTTGATGCTATTGCCGTGATGGTCTTGCCAGCGATGGTCACCAACTTCTGGCAGGCCCTGAACGGAGGTAGGTTTACCAGTTTGTGGAAGCGGTTGTGGCCCCTGTATCTATCTGGCGCTGTCTCAACGGTGATAGCCACCAGTGCTCTGGTACAAATCGATGTCCAGTGGCCTACTGTATTGCTGGGATCCGTGATTCTCGCGTACAGCCTCGTCGGTCTTACGGCGTGGCAGCCAGCGGAACCGGGCCGGCGCGAGACCTGGCTGTCACCAGCCACGGGCGTGGTTACGGGCCTGATCACGGGTTTGACTGGTGTCCTGGTTTTTCCATTGACGATATATTTCCAGGCGCTCAACCTTGATCGCCGGGCGCTCTTTCAGGCGATGGGTATCTATCTCTTGATGGCCAATGTGGCACTCGCCTTAGTTTTCGGTTGGCAGAGCGCTTTTCCTGAAGAGATAACGCAACTAGCGCTGATCGGGATCGTCGCGGGTTTTGTTGGTATGGCTCTGGGTCAGCGCATTCAGGCGCATCTGTCGGCCCAGCAGTTCAAACGGGTCTTCTTCTGCTCGCTCGCCGTAGTGGGCGCCTATATTTTCCTGAGAGCTTTACTTTCATAACTGGGCGTGAAACGGGCCAGTTTGCTGGCAAGGGGCCTTGGGAAGGCTTAGTCAGCCTCTACCAATATTTTTCGAAATGAATCTGCCCGGGCCGCCGGGCTTTGTGGATGGCGAGGCCATAACGACTGGTCAGAATTTCAACAAGACCCCCGGGGGTTTCGTAAGATAATTCCCCGGTTTTCCGATCCTCTTTGGGGATCCCAATCATGGCCGGGTTACCGCAGGCAAAGACGTGGGTGGTCTCTGGCGTAATCGTGACGCCGTGCTCATTTTCGAGAATGCCGTCTCGGAAGTAGTCCTGAATGTAGCGTTTTGGACTCCCCTCGCGGGTTATCAGTGAAATGTAGGCAAGATTGGGGTGTGTTTTCTGGAATTCACGGATCTGCCCGGCATAGGCAAGTTCGGCGCCATAGCGCACGCACTCCATCATGACGATCTGCTTGCAGGTCTTCATGCAAGTTTCCAGCATAGTCATATGCGGCGCGACACCGGTACCGGTCGATGCCAGGATCATGGTCATGTCAGGACGTAGTTCTGGTAACAGGTAAGTGCCCACCATCTTCGGTCTGACGAAGAGTCGGTCTCCTTCACCTTGATTAAACAGGAGAGGCGTGAGGTCTCCCTCGGGTACCCGGATGATGAGTAGTTCCAGCAGATCCGGATCGATCCCTGAACCCAATGACTGCGACAGGGAATACGGGCGGCGAACCAGTTTCTCGCCGTCCGGTTCCACCAGGCCGATGCTGATGTAGTGCCCTGGCTGTCGACCTGGGATAGGGGCGTCCGGCCGGATAAAGAAAATCGAAAGCCCGTCGGCGACAGATTCGATTCGCTCTATGGTCGCATTGTAGGTATCGACCCCGGTTGGCTTGTCTGTGGACATTATGTTCGCGATTGACTAGTCTGAGCCCGACAAGAGACAGGCGATAATTCAAAATGGATGCTGTTACGGTACACCAGGTGAATGTCAGAGACAAATGAGCGAATCGATTTCTGAACAAGTTCCACTTCGTGCCGTGTTGTTCGATGTCTTCGGTACTGTGGTTGACTGGCGCGCTTCGGTCGCGAGAGAAGTCCAGGCGGCGCTCGCGGACCACAAAGTGTCTGTCGACAGTAATACCTTTGCGGATCGGTGGCGGGCGCTCTACCAGCCGGCCATGTCGCGGGTCCGTTCCGGTGAGATTGATTTTGTGCCACTGGATGAACTGCATCGAGAGAACTTGGATCAGGTGCTGGAGGAATTCTCCATCGAGTGTCTGAGTGAGCCAGAAAAAGTCCATCTCAATTTGGCATGGCACCGTCTTGATTCCTGGCCTGATGTGGTCGGGGGTCTTCAGCGACTGAAGGCGGGCTATGTCATTGGAACCCTTTCGAACGGCAATATTGCGCTGATGGTGAATATGGCCAAGCGCGGACAGTTGCCCTGGGACGTCATTCTTGGGGCCGAAGTGGCGCGCGCCTACAAGCCACAACCACAGGCCTATCTTGGGTCAGCACGGGCGCTTGGCTTGGCGCCCGATGAGTGTATGCTGGTGGCTGCACACAATGATGATCTGAAGGCGGCTGCACAGTGCGGTTTCCGGACGGCTTTTGTCGAGCGGCCGTTTGAGCATGGTCCCGATCAACAGTCGAACCTGGTTGCCGAGAATGATTACGATCATATTGCCCGGGATTTTGTCGATTTGGCTAAGCAGTTGGGATGCTGAGCTGTACGAAGTATGTAACACCCGCAATAAGGTCGAATCTTAAGTATTTGTCTCTTTTGCCCGGGCCCGTTCCCCGAGCACCACGGCCAGGCCACTGGCAACGACCAGGATCGCGCCGAGCACCACATTCAGCGTGGGTACTTCTGCGAACAGCAGAAAACCCCAAAGAGTCGCCCAAATCAGCATGGTGTACTCAAGAGCGCCGACCAGATATACCGGCGCGTAGCGAAACCCGTTGGTGAGAGCGTACTGCCCAACGAGTGCTACCCCGGAAAGACCCAGCATGAGTAGCAGGTTGCTAAAACTTGGTGTCTGCCAGGTCCAGGGGACGCTGATAAGCGACATCAGCAGAATGAAGAGTGCGCCACTCAGGAGCATCAATTCCGAGGACTCAGTGCGGGAAAGATGCCGGGTATAGATACCCAGCGCCGCGAAACTGAAGCAACCAAAGAGAGCCGCGCTGGCTCCCAACCAGTCCACTTCACCCCCCGTGGGCTGGATGATAAAGAGTACGCCGATGAAACCCGCGATGACCGCCATGATCTGGCGGCCGCTGGGTACTTCCGCGAGCACTACGCCCGACAGGATTGCAAGAATTACCGGGTAAGCCGAGGCAATCGAGATGGCGTCGACCAGGGGCATGCGTGTAATTGCGAAGTAGTAACTTAAAAAGGCCACAAGGTTGAAGACCGCGCGGAGCAGATGACCCCCAGGACGGCTGGTGACGAGCCCTTGAGGCCCCCAGCGCCATACACAGATGAGCGCAAACACCGGGATCATGACGGTGCTGCGAACCAGCAGCAGTTGTAGCAGCGAAAAATCGGTCGAGAGCCATTTGACTAGCGCATCCTGAACCGAGAAGAAAAAGGACCCGATCAGGGTAAAGGCCCCACCCAACAGGACAATGCGTTTCAAGGATTCGGCCGCTCCGCAGCCCGGGTCAGGAGTTTGTAACGAAAGACTTTAAGAACTGAGTTGTCGTGCGTGGTGCGCGATGTGATCGCCGATGAAAGAAGCGATGAAGGAGTAACTGTGGTCATAGCCCGACTGAATTCGAAGTTCAAGTTTCCGCCCAGCATCACCGAACGCGGCACGCAGCGCTTCGGGCTTTAACTGCTCTTCAAGGAAGGTGTCCGCGTCTCCCTGGTCGACCAGTATAGCCCCGCGAAAGTTTGTTTCTGAGACCAGCGCGCAGGCGTCCCAGTTCTCCCACTCGGTGCGATCCTGCCCCAGATAATTACTGAATGCTTTTTCTCCCCAGGGACAGTTAACGGGATTGCTGATCGGCGCGAAAGCGGAACAAGAGCGGAACACATCGGGATTTTTCAAAGCGCAGATCAGCGCACCGTGCCCACCCATGGAGTGCCCCATCACGCCCAGCCTTTTGGGGTCACCCTGAAGCTCGGTCGTCACAATACCGGGAAGTTCCTGTGAAACATAGTCGAACATCCGGTAATGACCACTCCAGGGCGCTTGTGTGGCATTGATATAAAACCCGGCACCTGAACCGAAATCGTAGTCGTCGTCTTCGCCGGGAAGGGCGAGGCCTCGCGGTGAGGTGTCCGGCATCACCAGCATAATGCCGTGTTCAGCGGCATAACGCTGAGCGCCGGCTTTGTCGGCAACGTTGGCCCATGTACAAGTGAGACCGGACAGGTAAAACAGCGTCGGCCGGAGGGAGGAGTTCTCTGGTGTTGGATCGAAGACCGCAAATTCCATATCGCAACGTGTGCTGGAACTGGCGTGGCGAAACACTCGCTGTGTTCCGCCAAATGTCCGGACTTCCTGAATGCACTCCATTGTCGTCACACCCTAAAAGGTAACAACACTACGGATCGATTTACCCTCATGCATCAAGTCAAAGGCGCTATTGATTTCATCGAGCGGCATGGTGTGGGTGATGAGATCGTCGATGTTGATTTTGCCATCCATATACCAATCAACGATCTTAGGCACGTCGGTCCGGCCTTTGGCGCCGCCGAAAGCAGTACCGCGCCAGTTCCGCCCTGTAACCAACTGGAACGGGCGTGTCGAAATTTCTGCACCCGCGGGTGCGACACCAATAATAATGCTGGTGCCCCATCCCTTGTGGCAACACTCCAGGGCTTGGCGCATCACCTCTACGTTACCAATGCACTCAAAACTATAGTCTGCCCCACCATTGGTGATGTCGACCAAATACGGCACAAGATCACCCTCTACCTCAGAAGGGTTTACGAAGTGTGTCATGCCGAAATTTCTGCCAAGGGCCTCACGGTCAGGATTAAGGTCTACGCCAACGATTTTATCGGCGCCTGCGAGTCGCGCACCCTGCAGCACGTTGAGCCCTATGCCGCCAAGCCCGAAGACCACTACGTTGTCACCCGGCTTTACCTGAGCCGTATTGATCACTGCGCCAATTCCGGTGGTAACACCACAGCCGATGTAGCAGACCTTATCAAAAGGTGCATCCTCACGAATTTTGGCGAGTGCTATCTCCGGTACAACGGTGTAATTTGAAAATGTAGAAGTGCCCATGTAGTGAAACAGCCGATCACTGCCCAGCGAGAAACGGCTGCTGTCATCGGGCATCAGCCCGCGGCCCTGCGTTTCCCGAATGGCTTGGCACAGGTTGGTCTTCCCGGAGGTACAGTAGTCACAGGTTCGGCATTCAGGGGTATAAAGAGGGATGACATGATCACCCGGGGAGAGAGAAGTCACCCCCTCACCGACTTCGACCACAATACCAGCGCCTTCATGACCTAAGATTGCCGGAAAAAGACCCTCGGGATCATCGCCGGAGAGTGTGAACGCATCGGTATGGCACACGCCTGTCGCCTTGATCTCCACGAGCACTTCACCTTTTCTTGGTCCTTCAACATTGACAGTTTCGATACTGAGTGGTTCACCAGCTTTGGTAGCTATGGCCGCGCGACTTTCCATCCTGATTTCTCCAAGTATTCCGGTCTAAAAGATTTAAAAAGATTATACAGATTACAAAACATGATTAGTTAGGAATGCGGGTCGACAGCGGCTTGTACTTTGAACTGATGAAGTAAGTATTTTCACGTATCAATTATTTGTATCTTGTGAGAGTCAGTCCACCTTTTGTGATCTTCGAACGCTTGCTATTTAGGATATTCGAAAGCCAGTTGTCTTGGACTGCATTAGCCTGGCAAGAGTATTTTTCCTACGCCGCAATCCCTTATGATCCATTGCTGATTCGCCCAAAGAACTTATTCGTGAAGATACGCTTTTATCTCGCCGCGCTTGCTGTTCTCATCTGCCTTGGCTCGGGGACAAGGGCCCTAGCTGATGACGGTAATGTTTTTGAGAGTGACAAAGCAACATTTCAGGTAATTACTGTCGCATCAGGCCTTGGCCATCCATGGTCAATGGCATTTCTGCCTTCTGGCGACATCTTAGTGACCGAACGCTCAGGCACCCTTCGCCTGATTCGAAACGGTGTGCTACAGGATGATCCGGTTGCGGGCTTGCCTGAGATCTCTGCCCAGCAGGATCAGGGTGGTCTCCTGGATATTGCGCTGGATCCGGATTTTGAGAACAATCGACGGCTTTGTATTTCGTACGTAGCCAAAGGCGAGGGTGGGCGGGGCACGGAGATAGGCTGCGGCACTTTCCGCAATAGCCGAATTCAGGACCTGCAGGTAATTTTCCGGGCAGCCCCCAAGAGCAAATCCGGCAGACATTTTGGCTGCCGCTTGCTTTTTGCAGATGGCTATCTTTATGCCACCCTCGGGGATCGGGGTAAACGACCCCAGGCACAGGATCGGGGAACGCACCCTGGGTCAGTGATACGGCTTTTCCCTGATGGCGCGATCCCACCGGATAATCCTTTCGCAGGAAGAAGTGGTTACCAACCCGAAATCTACACCTACGGCAACCGCAATCCTCAGGGACTCGCACAGGACCCTATGACGGGCGTGATCTGGATGCATGAGCATGGCCCCCGTGGCGGTGATGAACTCAACCGGGTAATTGCCGGCGCTAACTACGGGTGGCCAGTGATCAGTTACGGCAAGGAGTATTTTTTGCCCAAAGCGGTCGGTGAGGGTACTTACAAGGTCGGCATGGAACAGCCGATTCACTATTGGACTCCATCGATTGCTCCTTCGGGAATGACTTTTTATTCAGGCTCACGTTTCCCCGGTTGGCAAAACAGTTTGTTTCTCGGTTCGCTGAAATTCCAGGAACTCGTGCGCTTGGAGTTTGATCGAGGTCAGGTCGTTGCCGAAGAGCGCTTGCTGAGTGGAGAGTACGGTCGGATACGGGATGTCCGTCAGGGCCCTGAGGGTGCACTGTATCTGCTGACCGATGCTGAAGACGGGCGACTGTTGAAAATAGCCCCCGCCGATTAATCACTCATGGCGTTATCATAGGCACGGCTCCAACATCCTGTTTTCGAGGCCAAGGTGAAACTATCGGATCTTGAGATTTTCGTTGTCGGCAACCCGCCTCCAGGTTGGGGTGGTCGGTACTTTATTTTTGTTAAGTTGACGACCAGTGACGGCCTCGTCGGCTATGGCGAGGTGTACTCTGCATCAGTTGGCCCAAAGGCCATGCGCGGTGTCATTGAGGATGTTTTCGAGCGGCATATGCGCTGGGAGAATCCCGAGAATATCGAGATGATGTTTCGCCGGGCATATTCTTCGGGATTTACCCAAAGGCCTGACCTCACAGTGATGGGGGCATTTTCTGGCCTGGAGATGGCGTGTTGGGACATTCTCGGTAAGGCGCACGAGCGTCCGGTGTATGCACTCCTTGGTGGGCTGATGAATGAGCGCATCCGCTCCTACAGTTATCTTTATCCGTTGGAGCGCCATGACATTAAAACCTTCTGGAATGACTCGGAAATGGCAGTCGAAAGTGCCCAGCATATGCTCGAGCAGGGCTTCACCGCGATGAAATTTGATCCCGCAGGGCCCTATACCTTACGAGGCGGACATCAGCCTGCGCTCAGTGATATTGCTCGCTCTGTTGCTTTTTGCAAGCGTATCCGCGAGACCGTCGGTACGCGCGCCGATATTCTGTTCGGGACGCACGGGCAGTTCACCACCTCCGGTGCTATCCGGCTCGCGAGAGAGCTCGAACCCTATGACCCGCTGTGGTTTGAAGAACCCTGCCCGCCTGACAATCTTTTGGAGTTTGCCAATGTGGCGCGCCAATGCCGAATCCCGATTGCCACAGGTGAGCGCTTAACCACGAAGGCCGAGTTTTCGGCACTTTTGCGTACCGGCGGAGTGGCTATTTTGCAGCCTGCGCTCGGCCGTTCCGGCGGCATCCTGGAGACAAAGAAGATCGCAGCAATAGCCGAGGCTTTTAATGCGCAGGTTGCACCGCATCTTTACGCGGGACCGGTTGAGTGGGCAGCCAATATCCAACTGGCAGCCAATATTCCCAACCTGTTGATGGTGGAAACGATCCAGACCGGTGGCGATTTTCATCGCCGGCTAATCGGCGATACCATCCGCTGGAACGAGGGATACATCGAAGCGCCAACCGCGCCAGGTCTTGGAATTGAGTTCGACGAGTCACTGGCGCGCGCCCATCCATGGAATGGCGATGGCCTGCATCTGGAGATGCGTGAAGCTCCCTGTGATTATTCTTCGGAGAATGTTTTCCTCGGTGGCGCACCGCCCGTTGAAAAAGATTCTGGCGATTGATGCGAATTGATACCGTGATCAAAGAGTGCCCAGAGGTAAGGTATGGCGACAGTTGAAACCTCGTCTGATTTCCACTGGAAATGCGATCACACCTGGCGTCGCGCGTCAGTCAATACGCTCTGGTGCCTCGCGGGCTGCTCTATAGGGGATTTTGGGACCATCTTCTTCTTTCAGTTGACCGGCATTGGTTGGTCGACCCTTGCCATCATGATGCTCGCCATCGTCAATGGCATCCTGACCTCAATCGCACTTGAGACTGCGGTTCTTTCCCGGCAGATGCCGCTCGCCAATGCATTCCGAACGGCTCTGGGGATGTCATTGATTTCAATGGTGGCGATGGAAGTCGCCATGAACATCGTTGACGTACTGTTGACCGGCGGCGCCATACTCAACTGGTGGGTGATCCCGATGATGCTCATTGCGGGGTTTTTGACACCACTACCGTATAACTATTGGCGTTTAAAGACGCTCGGCAAAGCCTGTCACTGAGCCGGTGCGATTCAGCCCGGGGTTTTCAAAATCTCAGATTCACGCCGGGCAATGAATTCTTGAAGGGCCTGGTCCAGCGTCGGATCAATTGGTGGCGGTTCGTAGCGCGACAGCCAATCCCGGGCTTTTGCCAGGCCTACCTGCTCGCTGGACTTGCGGCCCTCGGCCTCCCACTGCTCAAAGGTGACGTTGTTCTGTGAAGGGAAAATAAAGAGGTTGGATTTGCGCGTGTGCGCCGTGCCAAGAAAATGCCCCCCAGGACCAACTTCCTTGATGGTTTCAAAGATCTCCTCAAGGTCGTCGTAGCGGGGCCCCTGGCAGAAGTGATAGAAGGCATCCAGTTGCTCGAAATCGATGACGGTCTTGGCGTAACCTACTCCAAGCGTGCCTTCCATCATGCCACCGGCCATGGTGATCCACTGCGCCCCGCTTAAAAAGGACGGGAAAAGGCCCCACATCGAGTCAAAGGCAGCCTGCATGTCTGCGGACTTGGAAGTCGCACAGTTGGCAATGGCGCGATGGGGTACTCCATAGCGCCGGGCCATCTGCCCAGCGAGAAACTGCACAACGGCTGAGTCGGGGCTGCCGTGCACCGGCGCCCCGGTATTAAGCGCCACAGTCATGGCCGGTACACCGAACAGCATGGGTGCGCCGGGCCTCACCAGCTGCGCATAAGCTATCGCCATCAACGCTTCGGCAGTGACCAGCGCCATGGTCCCGACATTGCTGGCCGGACTGGATGCGCCCGCCATCGAGAAGGGAGAGCACATCACGGCGTGATTGTTTTGGGCATAGGTTCGCAATGCGCCCAGCATGGTTTCATCCCAGACCAGCGGGGAGTTCGCGTTGATTAAAGAAGTGGTGCAGCAATTGTTCTGGGCAAAATCATCGCCAAAAACTATTTTGCACATGTCGATGGTATCCTGCGCGCGCTCGGTAGAGGTAACATTTCCGACGATCGGTTTGTCCGAGAACTTGAACCCGCTGTAGGCCATGTGCAAATGTCGATGGGGTACAGGGATGTCCATGGGCTCCACAACCGGGCCACCCGCGATGTGCACGGTTGAAGCCATGTGGTTCAGTTTCTGCAGGTTGTTAAGGTCCTCCACGGTGGCAGTGCGGCGCACCCCATCCAGGTCATAGATATAGGCAGGACCATAAGAGGGAGAAACCACCATGGATTTTCCGCCGACCTTAACGGTGCGCTCCGCATTCCGCCCGTGATGGATGTACTCGGAAGGTGCTTTGGCAACGAGCTCGAGCAGTGAGTCACGACTGACCCGAACCCTTTCACCGTCGACTTCAGCATCGGTCTGCTTCCAGATGTCAATCGCCTGTGTTTCACGGAACTCAACGCCTATCTCCTCAACGATCCGCATCGCCGTTTCGTGAATCTGCTCGACACCTTCAGTGTTAGCAACTTCGTATACCGGCACATTTGTCATCAGCGGTGGATGATGAATAATCGGTGCATTGAGCCGCTTGGCGCGGCGCGCTGCTCGGCCGCCTTTACGGGTCTGGACTTCCTCTTCCATTTTTATCGACGCTCTGGTGTTCGGTTTTTTGTTATCTGTCGTTTCTTATATGCGTAGTCGCTGGTTCTCGGGATCGTAGGGTGAATCAGCAATCACAGTCGCCGGGACCCGGCGCTCAAGAACCTGGACTTCAAGAGTCGTGCCGACCTTTGTCTGATCAATATTGACGTAAGCCATCGACAGACAGTTACCGATATGGTGCGAGGTGGCGCCTGAGGTGATGCGCCCAACCAACTTGCCGTCAAAGAACACACTTTCGTTCATCCACGCATCGGCGTCTACGGTTTCAACTTTGAGCGTGACTATTTTCTTTTCAAGACCGGATTCACGCTGGTGCAGGAGGGCTTCGCGGCCGGTGAAGTCGTCTTTTTCCCATTTGATGAAACGGTCCAGCCCGGACTCAAGGGCGGTATGTTCAAGATCAAGATCCCGGTAGATCGCGCGGTAGGATTTCTCAAGACGCAGTGACTCAATAGCCCGGTAACCGCAGTGCTTGAGACCATGGGCTTCACCTGCGCGGCAGATCTCTTCAAAGAGATGTAGGTTGTAGGCAATCGGGTGATACAGTTCCCAGCCGAGCTCGCCTTCGTAGTTGATGCGCATCATTCTTACGTCGGAAGCGAGTCCCACGGTCAATGACTGGGCACTCATCCACGGGAAGGTATCGTTGCCCAAGTCCCCATCGACCAATCCACTCAGCAGGTCGCGGGCGTTGGGTCCGACGACGGTTAGGCCGCCACGCTCGGCTGTTACATTGGTGAGGCGAACGCTACCATCTGCCGGCAGTGATTTTTGCAGCACGTCAAAATCATGGCGCTCACCCCGGGGAGTGCCAACGAGGAAAAAATGCGCCTCGCCCAGGCGAGTGACGGTGAATTCCGAGCGAACGGTGCCTTTACGGGTCAAAAGGTGCGCCAGCACGATTCCACCGATTTTTCTTGGCATCCTGTTGGCAAGGATACGGTTCAGCCAGTCTTCCGTCCCGGGACCACTTGCTTCGAACTTGGCCATGGGGGTCATCTCGAAAAGCCCGACGGATTCACGTACCGCGCGGCACTCGGCACCAATATGCGGCATCGAGTTGAAGCTGCGGTAGCTCCAGACATCCCGCGCTTCGGCACCTTCCGGCGCAAACCACAGGGGAATCTCCCATCCATATACAGCGCCCCAGACAGCGCCGGCAGCACTGAGACGGTCATAACAGGGCATCATTTTCGCGGGGCGAGCCGCGGGCCATTCGTAGCCGGGATAGTGAATGCCGAAGTTGTGGCCAAAAGCCTCTTTATTCTTGTGCCCGGTGTAGACCGTGTTGGCATAGGATCCAAAACGCCTCGGATCCACTTCGCCGAGATCGATATGCGGCTCACCGTCAACAATCCAGTTGGCGAGCTCTGAGCCCAGACCACCGCCCATTAGAAGACCGCCAGTAAAACTCTCAGCAAGCCACAGATTACGCTTGCCCCAAGCCGGACCGCACAACGGAAGGTTATCGGGAGAGGCGCAGATCGGACCGCGCACGTTTGCCTGGATACCCACTTCTCCGAGAACTGGAACGAGTTCAAGCGCTGCGGTCCAGTTTTCCTCGACCGCTTCCATGTTTTCAGGCAACAGATCCGCGCCGAACCAGTCGGGCACTCCGTCCCGCGCGAAGTGCTCAAGGTTTCCTGGGCGTTCGTAGGGGCCGAACATCAGTCCGTCCCGTTCCTCGCGGACATAGCCGTTGATCGCTTCGTTGCGCAGCACCGGCAGTTCAGGGAGTCCCCGATCTTTGCGTTCACGGACCTGGGGCACGGTCTCGGTCACCCAGTACTGGTGCAGGATCGGAAAACTGGGCAGTTCCATGCCCAGCATTCTTGCGGTTTGCTGAACATAGTTCCCCGTCGCGGTAACCACGTGCTCACAGACAATGTCGCCCTGGTTGGTGCTGACTTTCCACTCGCCGGAGGGGAGTGCGTCAATGGTATTGACCTGGGTGTTGAGATAAATGTTGGCGCCGAGCTGTTTCGCTCCCTTGGCGAGGGCCTGGGTCACATCCGCCGGTG
>JABJIU010000054.1 GCA_018661145.1 Pseudomonadota bacterium
ATTCGGTGAAGCACTGGATAAAAGAAAGCGCGGCGGTGACCGCTTTATTCCGGCTTGCCATCCAATCGAGCGTGACCCATCTGCTCTGCTGGATGAGTGGCAAGGTAAGCAACTTCTCTCAGCTCACCAAGTACGAATCCCACAGGGCGAGGTTTGCCCCGCCCACGATGCGGCAGAGACGGCCCGCCGTATAGGGTTTCCGGTGGCACTGAAACTCGTGAACAGCGCCCTGCCCCATAAAAGCGATCACGGCATTGTGCGTCTCAACCTTTGCGATACCGATTACATCGATGGGATTGCTCAGGAGGTATTATCACTCGGCTCCAAAGCACTGGGTCACCCTGCTGAGGACCGGATCCTGATCGAGCAGATGGCCAATGGCCTCATCGCCGAACTTCTGATCGGTGTTCAGAATGATCCGCAGTTCGGCCTGGTGATGACGGTTGCCGGAGGCGGTACATTGGTCGAACTGATGGGGGACACGGCCACCGTGCTACTGCCCGCCCAGCCAGCGGATCTATTCGAAGCACTTTCTAAACTCAGGGTTATGCCGCTGCTGCAGGGCTATCGCGGTCGTCCCAAAGCGGATCTTGATGGACTGATAGACACCCTAATGAGCGTAAGCAGCATGGCCATCGACCTTGCGCACACACTGATCGAAATGGATATCAACCCGCTATGGGTCACTGAACACGGCTCGATTGCGGTCGATGCCCTTATCCGGGTGGGTGATATCAATGCCCTACCCACCGCGCCGAATTAACCGCGCCTTTTAGATGAAACCTGACGACGGGGGCGCACTTATTCTGCTGGACTACGACGGGGTCATCGTGGACTCCGCTCAACCGGTGCTCGATGAAACGGCTGTCTTCTGTAACACCCACGAAATTCCCTTTAATCTTGATCTGTCTGACTTTGACCGGCTTAATCCCGCAACCTTCACCATGCTGGCCAAAATCTGCGGAATTCCAGAGTCACGCCACCGCGAATACGGTCGTTTTCTCTTTGACACACTGCAAAACGGGACATCGCGCATCCCGCTCTTTTCGGGAATCAAGGACATGCTGCAGGATCTTTGTATGCGCCACACCCTGTGTGTGGTGACAGCCAATCACGCTGACGTCGTACGAACCCGCCTTACCCACGAAGGACTGCAGGACTGTATTGATACCTATTTTGGCAGTGATCGACCCGGCACCAAGGCGGATCACATCCGTGAAGCCCTGACCCAGTACGCTGTCCAGCCTGACCGCGCATGGATGGTGGGCGACTCCATCAGCGACATCGAGGCAGCACACGCCAGCAGCGTAAACAGTATCGCGGTCAGCTGGGGGTGGCAGTCCGGTGGGCTGCTGCAAGATCACGACCCCGATAAGCTCTTTAACGCGCCTGCCGATATGCACAATTTCTTTAAAACGCTGACGGACTCCGGCCCAACAGAGGGTGTATGAATACCCTTGCACATCTACATCTATCCGGGGACGATCCTGAGCTAATCCTGGGAAATTTTATCGGTGACTCAGTACGCGGTGACGAGTTCTCACAACTTGATGAACGCGTTCAAGCGGGTGTCATGCTTCACCGCAAGATCGATCGCTTTACCGATAAACACCCGGTCTTTCGGCAAATCTGCGCACTGATGCGGGAGGACTTCGGCCGTTATTGCTCTGTCGTAGCCGACGTCTTTCTTGATCATTTTCTTGCGCGGGAATGGGAGCGTTTCGATGCACGGCCGCTGGAGGATTACCTCCGCTGGGTCCATCAGATACTGGCCGGGCGTATCGATACTTGCCCAGAGCGATCCAGAAGATACTTTGAATATCTGAGCACCACTGACACGCTTTTGCACTATCGTTCGATGGAGGGTATCAGCCAAACGCTCTCGCAAATGGCCAAGCGAGCCCGTTTCGATTCGGGGATGGAAAAAGCGGGTGCTGTGTTGCTAAGGCGATACGTGAAACTCGAAGAAAGCTTTGAGCTCTTCTTTCCGGAAGTGGCGCATTTTGCCGCGGGGGAAAGGCAGCTCGCTGCCTAACACCCTCAGGCAGAACCCGCATTCGCGTCAAAAGGGGTGTGGTAGTACTCACTCTCCATCGCCGACTGGCGAACCTGTTCGGTCAGCCGCTGCAGACGCTTCTCCGCAGTATCAATCTCACCACAGGACTCGCAGCCAAGATCCCCGCAGGGCTGATGTGCGTACAGCCAGAACTGAACCGCGCCTGCCAAAAGACCAGAGGCAACTTCCCAACTGTCCGAGTCAACGTCCTGCTCCAGCAGCTGGTTTCCAAGCTCGATCATACGCTCAGCGGCCGCATCAAAATGGTGCGTGTCTTCTTCAAAATCCATGACTCTCTCCGGTCTGAAACCCATTCCAAAACGCTCAGCGCTCGGATACAAGATTCTAACGACTTACCAGCTATGGTTCGACGTCTTAAGCACTTACCATCCTTAATCACAAAAGTAAGCACCGGATGGCTTCTGTCACCCGTTATGGTAGAGCTGATATTCGAAGCGGCCCCAATAAAACAAGAATGTAGGAGATTGTCCAGCCTCTAAACAGCGTGCTTGGCCGATTTACGTCTAAGGATTGAAATTATTTCGGAGGAGTTCTGTATCACCTCTTCCACTGCGACGTAAGTGGCAATGGTAGTGGCAAAATAAGCTAGAAGTTCGCGATACGATTCCCGGGGAAACGTGTGATAGTGCATTTCACACGCAGCCATATCTTCATTTTTAACTCTTCTTTCTATTTCCCCAGACGTTGGATGTAGATAATCCGGATCACGTTCTTCATAAATTGCCCGCTCTGATATGTTGATCCATTCCCGAAGATGTTCTCTATTTCTCTCCAGCATCTCATCTTCTGCATCGTTCAGATAAAGCTGGTAATCATCTTTCAAATGCTTAATTGTGGTTAGATGCCTTCCTTTGTCAAAACATCTTTCCGCCACCGGGATTGTGACAAAAAGAATACCGTCTGGGCGTAAAACACGAACCCAATTTGCCAGTACTTGAATTGGATTAGGCGAATGTTCCAGAACATGATTCGCAACTACAAAGTCATAAGAATCGTCTTCTATAGAGGAAAGCTCGAAGCCGTCATCGGTAATGGCAACTGGGACAATGTCCATAGCAGGGAGTTCTGGGAATTTCTCAATACTATGTTCCCTAGTTACACGATCAACGTATAGGACCGTTACAGTCTCTGACACTTTTAGTGCCTTATGTAGAGCTCCTATCTCGAGCCCTGTACCATTCAGCCACTTCCGGGCCAACCTCTCGCGCTTGTCGAAGAACTTATCTCTTAAACCCCTAAGAGGTTTTTTGATTTTGTTAAGATTCTTCAAGGCACTTAAATTTTGGATACTGATTCGGTTTAACCAACTGGTGCCATAGGTCCTCAGCAACAGCTTACATCAAAGCGACGTCTGTGCGTGGGCAAAAGTCTCTAACGACTTACCAGAAAGAGGTCGAAGTTCACCATCGCCACACCCATAACAGTAACTGCGATCATTGCCGCCTGCAAAGGCAGCTAGCGGGGCTTTCGAGGCAATCGACCGGGACCTGCTGACTGAATATCGAACTGGGGCAACACAATTTAACGGCTATACCAACTTCATCAATAACGCTAGCGCCGCCAGGATCAGCAACGTCATCGCCGGCCACGGCATTATTGGTTTTTCAATCCCGCGCGGGAGCGCAGTCCACGAATAACTCACCGGACAGTGTGAGCAAGCGACTCCATCGCAAGGTACCCGGTTCACCTGGTGGCGTTGTCGGTTGCGGCTGCACTGGGTGCGGTAAGTGAAAATACTATCTACGACTCTATTGGGAATCTTCTCCAGATTAATCATTTACATGAGCGGCCTACCCTAAGGACGAGTCAGTGACTGGAAATGCTGATCATATCTGCGGGATACTATGTGGTTTATAACTTGAATCATCTAGACGTTCGAATCTTTTGCCTCAGAAGTTTCTTGATGGGCAACCGCTGTCGAGATAAGACTGTCCTAAAGCGAGCGTAAACGAGATTCCGCAGTGAGGAAGGGCAAAACTTTTCGTATGGAACCAATCAGAATCAATCTCTACAGCGATACGCAGTCACAACCAACCCCTGACATGCGTCAGATAATGGCTCACGCGGAAATGGGGGACGAACAGCACCGGCTTGATCCAAGCGTCAACCGACTATGCGAAGAGGTCGCTGAACTTCTGGGCAAGGAAGACGCCGTCTTTCTGCCCTCAGGAACCATGTGTAATCAGATTGCCCTCGCAATCCACTGCACCGCGGGCGATGAAATCATTGCTGATCGCTCTGCCCACATCATTAATTTCGAAGCAGGCGGACCGGCATCCCTGGCAAGATCCATGGTCTATCCGCTGGAGGGTCATAATGGAATTTTCGGACCAGATGATGTTCAAGGCGCGATCAGGAGCGGATCGCTTCACGCGCCACGATCTCGCCTGGTCGTTATTGAGCAAACATCAAATCTCGGTGGTGGTGCGGTCTGGCCGTTAAAACAACTGGAGGCGGTTTCGAGGGTTGCTCGCGATCACGCTCTCAGTCTTCACATGGATGGCGCCCGACTGATGAATGCGGTGGTGGCAGCCGGCGTTTCAGCCGCCAATTTTTCTGCAACCGTAGATTCAGTCTGGCTCGATCTCAGTAAAGGCCTCGGGTGCCCTGTCGGCGCTGTCTTGTCGGGAAGTCGGGAATTTATTCATGAGGCCTGGCGATGGAAACACAGGATCGGGGGTGCGATGCGCCAGGCCGGCGTAGTAGCGGCGGCCGGCAGTTGGGCATTGAAACATCACGTGGATCGTCTGGCAGAAGATCACGAAAATGCGCAGCTCCTGGCCAAACGGATTTCAGCACTCGACGGCGTCACACTGGTCAACGAAAAAGTCGAGACCAATATGGTGTTTTTTGACGTTTCACAGACCCCCCTCAGCGCCGCTGAGATCTCTGCACGCTTGCGCGAAAAGGGAATCTGGATCGGCGCTTTTGGTGAACAGAAAATGCGGGCCGTTACACATCTTGATGTGCGACGTGAAGATATCATCGAGACTAGCGATGCTTTGGCAGACATCCTTGTCCATTAGTTGGACGAACCGACGATCTTCGTTTTCTATCGGCGAGAGAGCATATAGCGCTCCTCACGAGTTAAAGTGCAAACGGTCGTAGCACACCGCGAAACGGGTTGACGAAATTCTCTTGAAAATGGTCTAAACCCTCTCAACTCGCCGGCCAAACCACCGGATAGCGGTCGCTGTCGAGAATCATGCCGTCATGATGCGTCTCTGAGCAAAGGCCTGTATTGGTACCCACCCGGGTGTCGTAAACCGCATCATCGCCTGTGTAGCGGATCGCGTAGCCACGCCGGCGGCGGCTTTGATGCTGGTTGCCACCCGAGCCATGAACCGTAAGCCCGTGAAACACATACGCATCTCCCGGCTCAAGACTCCAACTGACAATCTCATAGTCACCGCGGTGGTTCTGGATATCAGGCATCGGCTCATAGTCAGGATTGGCCGTGTACTCATCCTGGCCTGCCGTGTCGCCAAAGGCCTTAGGCTGAAACCAGCGGTCCCAGCGATGCGAACCTGCAATAAACTCAAGCGCGCCACTGTCACGGCTAACTGGATCCAGTGCGATCCAGAAACTCATGACCTGCCATCCCCGGATTGGCCAGTAAGGTTGATCGTTATGCCAGCGTGTCCGGTTTAGAGTGCCCGGCTCCTTGACGAACAACTGGTCGTACAGAAGGTTCACTTTTTGTGACTCGAGGAACCCTGCCGCAATCTGCGGCAACGGCGACGAAAAACAGAACTTCCGGAACGTGCTGTCGTGTTCCCACAGGCGCAGATTGCCATGGAAGCGGCCGCTGCCCTCTTCGCTTTTATATCCGTGATAGAAAGGGCCCGGTGAACGAATGTCCTCCTCTATTGCACGCGAGAGTTCCGCCAGACCATGGGTGTCGACACACTGGCGAATCATCGTAACACCGAGATCCTGATACTCACTGATCTGGTTTTCCGATAATCGATTCGGCGAGGTCACGGCATCCTGGGGCACGGGCGCGGCACCAATATTGGTTTTGAAGCGTTCATGTTACATACTTGTGAGCAATCCGATCCAGCCTTCATTTCAGGAAATTTTCTACGATGCGCTACCGACCTTTGGGTGATACAGGAATAGACGTTTCGGTCATTTGCCTTGGCACCATGACCTGGGGTGAGCAAAATACCCGCGATGAGGGGTTTGCCCAGATGGACCATGCGCTCGCCCACGGAATTAATTTTTTTGATACTGCCGAAATGTATCCCGTCGATGTGCGTCCGGAAACCTACGGACACACCGAGATCATCATCGGAGAATGGCTCAGCGAGCGCCAGTGCCGCAACGACGTGGTCCTTGCCAGCAAGGTCTGCGGTCCGGGTCGGCATCATATTCGGGGCGGTGACTGCCGTTTCACTCGTGAGACCATTCACACTGCCTGCGAAGACAGTCTCAAACGGCTGCGCACTGACTATCTGGATCTGTACCAACTGCACTGGCCGGATCGTGGCTGGACCGACTTCAAAGACCTCGGACAAACCGAAGAGATTGAGGATGTGGGTGCGGATCGGACAGAAACGCTCGCCGCACTCGACGAACTTGTCCAGGCCGGAAAAATCCGTTCCTGGGGCCTATCAAACGAAAGCGCCTGGGGCACGATGGACTTTGTTGCGCGAGCCGATGCGGCCGGTGTCGCTCGTCCGGCCGGCATCCAGAATGCCTACAGCCTGCTCAACCGAAAATTTGAACTGGCGCTTGCAGAGATTGCATTGCGTGAGCGTGTAGGGCTGCTGGCCTATGCGCCGGTGGCTGCCGGCGTGCTGACGGGTAAATACCTTGATGATGCCCGGCCACCCGGTGCACGCAATACCTTGTGGCCGTCCAACACACGCTACTTTAGCGAACAGGCGAAATCTGCTACCCGGGCATACGTAGGCCTTGCAGCGGAATGCGGAACCCGTCCGGAAGTGCTTGCTCATGCCTTTGTGCTGACCCGTCCTTTTCTAACAGCATCCATCGTCGGCGCGACACAGATCCGACACCTGGATCGTGCGCTGGAAGCCCTCAACTTTGAAATCGATGCTGAGTTGCAGTCGCGCCTTGAAGCATTGCATCGCGAGTATCTGGTGCCGGCCCCCTGAACTCCCTTTCTACCCAACAACCGTCCCTAGGCACATAATGACAGCCCTGACCCAAGCGCCTCGAGCGCCATCTAAAACACTGCTCAACTTTCCGTTGCAGTTAGATCTTGATCAGTTGGATGCGGATATCGCAATCCTCGGTGTACCGTATGGCCTGCCTTACTACCCCCACGGTATGGCCAATGACCAAAGTCTTGCGCCGGATGCGATCCGCCAGGGGCTAAGTTATGTTCCCTACACCCTAACCAGTTACGACTGGGACCTGGGCGGGTATTTACTCGACGGGCGGGATATCAAAGTGGTGGACTGTGGCAACGTGACGGCTGATCTCAACGATCACCAGGAGCATTACCGTCGTGCAGAAGCAGCTGCCCGAAAGATTCTCGCCAGCGGCGCCACCCTGATCACGCTGGGCGGGGATCACGGCATCCCCATTCCCGTGATGCGCGCTCTTGAGCGTGACAAGACCATTACCCTGGTCCACGTTGATGCCCATATCGACTGGCGCGATGAGATCAACGGGGTCCGGGAGGGTTATTCAAGCCCGATACGACGCGCTTCCGAGATGGGCTGGTTCGGCCACATCGTGCAAATCGGCATCCGCGCCAACGGCAGCGCCGGGGAAGAAGAGGTGAACGATGCCCGTGCGTACGGCGCCGATATTATTACCGCCTACGAGATGCACGAAATTGGCATGTCAGCCGTGCTGGACAGAATCCCCGATGGCGGACCCTACTATCTGACCATCGATGCCGACGGAATCGATCCAACTATCATGCCTGCAGTCATGGCCCAGGCGCCGGGCGGGCTCGACTGGGTACAGACACGTCAGTTGATCCATGGGCTCACTAAAAAGGGCCGGGTGCTGGGCATGGATCTGGTGGAAATTGCGCCCTCTTACGATCACGGTCATATCACTATCACCCACGCGGAGCGATTGATCTGTAACTTCATCGGTGCCTGCGTGCGCGCAGGGTATTACGACTGACGAAAAAAGCGGGGGCTTTTCAGCAAAATCAGCAGTGATCGGCGAGCACCTTCAGCAGATCATCGACCTGTGACTCAGGGGTGTTCCAGGCAGCCACGAAGCGCACCGCTTTGCCGTCGAGCTCTTCGTCGTTGACCGACAGGCCCTGCGCCGACAACCGCTCGATTAGCACCGCAGGCATACTCACAAACACTTCATTGGACTGCGTCGGGTAAGCAAGTTCAATGCCCGGAAGCGCCGCCAGTCCTTTGCTCAGACGCTGCGCCATCGCGTTGGCCTGACGGGCATTGCGCAGCCAGGTACCATCCTTCAGGTAGCCTGCGAACTGTGACGAGATAAAGCGGCTCTTCGAGAGCAGCTGGCCGGCACGTTTTTGCAAAAAGGGAAAATCACCCACCAGTTCGGGTCTGAAGAACACCACAGCCTCTGCGGCAAGACAGCCGTTCTTGGTGCCGCCAAAAGACAGGACATCGATACCTGCCTGCCAGGTCATCTGGGCCGGTGTCACATCCAGCGTCACCAGGGCATTGGCAAAGCGGGCACCGTCCATGTGCATGCTGAGCCCGTGGGAGTGCGCGACCGCGGCAATCGCCTGGATCTCTTCGAGCGAATAAACAGTACCAGACTCACAGGCCTGCGTGATACTGACGGTGGCCGGCTGCGCATGATGCACGTTACCTGCACCGTAGATGACGTCTTCCAGTGCCTTTGCCGTGATGCGTCCGTTTGCGCCCGACATATCAATGAGTTTTGCCCCGCCGGTGAACATCTCCGGCGCGCCGCATTCATCGGTGTTGATATGTGCAAGTTCGTGGCAAAAGATTTTTCCAAACGCCGGGGTGAGCGTAGAAAGCGCGAGTGCATTGGCCGCCGTGCCGGTCGTAACTGGAAATACCGTAACCGGTGTTTCAAAAATTTCTTCTAATCTCGTAGCAAGATTCTTTGTCCACGGATCCTCGCCATAGGAGGGGCTGTTGGCTTCATTGGCCTTTGCCAACGCATCCATGACCTCCGGGCAAGCGCTGGAGATATTGTCGGATGCAAAGGTATTGATCGTCGACATAGTTTTAGACACCCATGAGCCAGGCAGCTGCTACTCAGTCGATGACGATCAGTTCGCGGGGCGCGCTGCACAGACG